>JBKQSL010000108.1:0-7020 GCA_052143655.1 Streptosporangiaceae bacterium
CGCTGACCAGCGGCCGGCCCGGTGGCAGGGTGCCGGCCACCGAGTGGATCGCGCTCACCTCCAGCGCCGCGGCGGGCTCCAGCCGCGGCAGCACGGTCGGCAGCCGCTCGGCGAGCATGGTCTTGCCCGCGCCCGGCGGCCCGAGCAGCAGCAAGTGATGGCCGCCGGCAGCGCAGATCTCGGCGGCGCGGCGCGCGGTCGGCTGGCCCACCACGTCGGCCAGGTCAGCCGGCGCCTCGCCGGCACGGCTGGCGTCCGGACTTGCCGCCGATGGCTCCGGGCCCTCGCCCGGCTCGAAGACCCGCACGGCCGCCTTTTCCGGCTGGCCCGGCTCGTCGCGCAGCCAGTCCAGCAGGGCCGCCAGGCTGGGCACCGCGGCGACCCGCAGCTGCGGCACCAGGCAGGCCTCCGGCGCGTTCGCCGCCGGAACCGCCGCGACCGCGAACCCCGCGCCCGCAGCCGCCGCGGCGGCCGGCAGCACGCCCGGGACCGGGCGCACCGAGCCGTCGAGCCCGAGCTCGCCGATCAGCATCAGCCCGTGCAGCCGCGCGGCCGGCACCGCGCCCGCCGCAGCCAGGATGGCCGCCGCGATGCCCAGGTCGAAGCCGCTGCCGCGCTTGGGCAGGCTGGCCGGCGACAGGCCCACGGTGATCCGGCGCTGCGGCCAGCTTTCCCCGCTGTTCACGATCGCGGCCCTGATCCTGTCGCGTGCCTCCCGCAGCGCGGTGTCGGGCAGGCCGACCAGCAGCAGTGCGACAAGGCCGTTCTCGATGTCGGCCTCGATCTGCACCGGCCGCCCCTGGACGCCGGTGAGCGCGATCGCGTGCGCGCGGGCCAGGGCCATCTAGCCCACCCCCGGCACGTGCTCGACGGCGAACCCGCCCGCCCGGTCGCGGAGCACGCCGACGACGTCCACCCGCACCTCGTCATACAGCACGCTGTGCGCCACGATCCAGCGGATCGCCAGCCGGCGCAGCCGCAGCAGCTTGGCCCGGCTGACCGATTCCAGCGGCGTGCCGAACCGCCCGCCCGACCTGGTCTTCACCTCGCAGACCACCAGGGTGCGCCCCTGCACCGCCACGATGTCGATCTCGCCGTCGCCGCAGCGCCAGTTGCGGTCAATGACCTGCAGCCCGGCCCGGGCCAGGTACTCGGCTGCCAGTTGCTCGCCTTGCCGGCCGAGAGCGTCCTTGGGATTCACCGGATCACCTCCGGCTCCGACGATGCCCGGCCGCGGGCATGGCGGACCGGGGGCGCAGACCCGCTGTGGACAGGCCGCTGGGCGGCCGCCAGGCTTGTGCGGGAAGGCACAGGAATGTCAGTGCGCCCTGATTTGATCCCTGCCGGGAAGGCCTGGCTCAGCTCACGGCGCGGACGGCGGGGGCGCTGTGGCGGGCAGCGCTAGGGCACGCGGCCAGAGACCGCTGACGGCCGCGCGCCAGCGCGCACGGGTGCGCGCGCCAGCGCGCACGGGTCCACAGTGCCGCGCCTGCGAGCCCGGCGGCCCGGCTAGGTCTCGTCCGGGAGCTGGAGGTCGCTCTTGGCCAGCTCCTCGATGTTGACGTCCTTGAAGGTGACCACCCGGACGTTCTTCACGAAGCGCGCGGGCCGGTACATGTCCCACACCCAGGCGTCCTGCATCGTGACCTCGAAGAAGACCTCGCCGTTGCCGGATGTGCGCACCTCCAGCTCCACCTGGTTGGTCAGGTAGAACCGGCGCTCGGTCTCGACCACGTGGCTGAACAGGCCGACGACATCGCGGTACTCGCGGTAGAGCTGGAGCTCCATCTCGGTCTCGTACTTCTCGAGATCCTCCGCGCTCATGCGCTCCCTCCGATCAGGCGCCGCGCGCCTGCCTCGTCCGCGAAGCCTGCCAGGACCCGCCGACTGCGGTCCGCGTCCGGTCTGCCGGTCTCCCCATTGTGACCCGCGGCGCGCCCTTGCGCCGCCCCGGCGGCCAGGACCGCGCCATCCGGGCCGGCCATGTCCTCGGGCCCGGCGGCCGCGAAGCGGCCGGCCAGGTCCGCATCGTCCGGCTCCCGGGCTGCCGGGACTGTCGGCGGCCGCGAAGCGCCGTCCGGCAGCCGCGGCTGCCGGACGTTCGCGAACGAGCGCCGGTGCTCCGGGCATGGCCCGTGCTCGGCCAGGGCCCGCATGTGGCTGGCCGTCGAGTAGCCCTTATGCCGGGAGAAACCGTACCCGGGGTAGCTGCCGTGCAGTTCCCGCATGATCGCGTCCCGGGTGACCTTCGCGACGATCGAGGCGGCTGCCACGCTCGCCGCCACCTGGTCGCCCTTCCACATCGCCAGGGCCGGCACGGCGAGCCCGCGGACGGGGAACCCGTCGGTGAGCACGTAGCCGGGCCTGCTCGCCAGCCGGGCCAGCGCCCGGCGCATGCCGGTCACGTTGCAGACATGCAGCCCGGTCCGGTCAATCTCCGCGGCGGGGATGACGACCACGCTCCAGGCCAGCGCGGCCGCGGTGATCTGCGGGTAGCACTCCTCCCGGGCCGCCGCGGTCAGTGCCTTGGAGTCCGCCAGGCCGCTGATGGCCGCAATGCCGCGCAGGTCCAGCGCGACCGCCGCCACCACCAGCGGTCCCGCGCAGGCGCCCCGGCCAGCCTCGTCGATCCCCGCCACCGGGCCGAGCCCGGCCTGGGCCAGCACTCGCTCGTACCCAGCCAGTCCCGCCGCTCGCCTCGGGGTATAGCCGGGCGGGCGCTGCACCACCGCCAGCATGGCGCTACCGCGGCCCGGGCCGTCGGCCGGCCTGGTCCCGGCGGCCGCCATGGCCCCGGGCCAGCCTGCGCCACCTATTCCGCCTATTCCGCAGCCGCACCCGCCGCTGTGCCCAGGTCAGCGGGAACGCGCCAGCCAGGCCGGCCGCCAGCGGGAGGTACGGCCGGGACGGGGACACGGGCACGCCGCGCAGCAGCGCCGCCTCCGACGCCGCGGCGCTGCGGTCCCGGGCGGGCGCCGCGCCGGCCGCGCGCGGCCGGCTGATGCCCGGCTGGCTGAAGGTCGCGGGGATCGGCAGGATCCGCCACCGGCTCGGCGGCCACACGATCATGAACGCTCGGCCGATCACCATGTTCTCCGGGATGGTCCCGCCGCCGGGATCGCCGACGTGGAACCGCGAGTCGTCGGAGACCAGGCGGTGGTCGCCCATCACCCACAGGCGGCCAGGCGGCACCGTGACGCTGAACCGCTTGAGCGACGGCGCCTCCCCCGGGTACAGGTAGGACTTCTCGTGCAGCGGCACCCCGTTCACCGTGACCAGGCCCTGCGCGTTGCAGCAGGCCACGTGGTCACCGGGCACCCCGATGACCCGCTTGATGTAGTCGGTCTGGCCCGGCGCGGTGCCGAACAGGCCCGCAATGGCGTGGAAGAGCGGCCGCAGCGTGTCGTCATAGAGGCGGACGACCGGGTCCGGGCTCGTCGGCGTCGGCTGCGGCGGATCCCACGAGCCCGCTCCGTCGAACACCACGATGTCGCCCGGCTGGATGCTGCGGAAGTGGTACACGAGCTTGCTGACCAGGACCTTGTCGCCGATCTTGAGCGTGTTCTCCATCGACGAGGACGGGATGTAGAACGCCTGTACCACGAACGTCTTGATGACCAGCGCGATGACCAGCGCGATCACGACGAGCACCGGAAGCTCGCGCCAGAACGAGCGCCGCCGGGCCGGCTGCCCCGGCGCCGGGCCGCCGCCGGCCGCCGGCGCCGGGTGCGAGCGGGCGGCGGGACCGGCCCCGGGCGAGCCGTTCATCGCCGGGCCGGAACCCGCGACCGGGCTGTCCACGGCTGCCTCAGTGCGGGCCTGGTCGTGCGTGCCCTGGTCATCGCTCATATCGGAGTCGAGCCTAGCGCCGCCGGCCGCAGGGAACGACCGCAGCGCCGCGGGACGCAAACTCCGGCCGCGCCGGGACGCCCGGCGCCGGCCGCGGCCACCGGGCCGTCACCTGCCCGGCTGCCCGCGCCGACCTCGCCCCGGCCGGGCGTGACGCCGCCGGATCTGACGCTGCAGCCACGTCAGCGGCAGCGCCCCGGCCAGCCCGGCCGACAGCGGCAGGTACGGCCGGGACGGCTTCACCCGCACCCCGCGCAGCAGGGCGGCCGCCGCGGCCCGCCCCGACGCCGCCGCCCGCGCTGCGGAGCCGGACCCGGCCGCCGAGCTGACCTTCGCCGGGCCGGAACCCGCCGCGCTGGCGGCATGGTCAACGCCCGGCTGGCCGAAGGTCGCCGGGATCGGCAGGATCCGCCACCGGCTCGGCGGCCACACGATCATGAACGCCCGGCCGATCACCATGCTCTCCGGGATCGTGCCGCCGCCAGGGTCGGCACGGTGCAGCCGCGAGTCCGCGGAGACCAGGCGGTTGTCGCCCATGACCCAGAGCCGGCCAGCGGGCACCGTGATGGCGAAGCGGCCCGAGTAGCCGGCCGGCGCGTCCCCGGGGGTCTCGCCCGGGTGCAGGTAGGACTGCTCGTGCAGCGGCACGCCGTTGACCGTCACCAGGCCCTGGGCGTTACAGCAGGCGACATGGTCACCGGGCACCCCGATGACCCGCTTGATGTAGTCGGTCTGGCCCGGCTCCGCGCCGAACAGCCCCGCGATGGAGCGGCCCAGCGGCAGCAGGGTGTCCTGGTACGCACGCACCACGGGATTGCGGCTCAGCGGGGCCGCCGCCGGGTCCCACGATCCGGCGCCGTTGAACACCACGATGTCGCCCGGCTCGATGCTGCGCAAGTCATAGGTCAGCTTGCTGACCGCGACCCGGTCGCGGATCAGCAGCGTGTCCTCCATCGAGGAGGACGGAATGAAGAACGCCTGCACCACGAAGGTCTTCACCAGCAGCGCGATCACCAGCGCCACCAGCAGCAGGACCGGCAGCTCGCGCCACAGCGAGCGCGGCCTGCGCCGCTGCGCCCGGTCCGCCGTCCCGGCGCCCGGCAGCGCGGCGCCCTCCGGGGCTGTGCCACCCGGCACTGCGCCCTCAGGCACTGCGCCCTCAGGCACCGAGCCCTCCGGCACTGGGCCTTGCGGCACTGGGCTCTGCGGCACGAGCGGACGAGACTCCGCTGCGCCCGCAGCCGGCACCGCAGCCGGCCCGTTGTGCGGCCGCACCCGCCCCGGCTGGGTCCGGTCTGAGCCGCCTGCCTCGTCGCTGGCCATCTGGCCTGCTAGGCGCGGGAACGTGCGTTATGCGAGCGGACGGGCGGGCAGGACGGACGGCCACCGTGGCGCGCACGGCACGCCGACGCTGGGCCCTGCTCCCCGGGCAGTGTCATCAGGGAGCGGTCTAGCGAGCCGCCGTCGGCTCGCGGCGCTCGCGGATGCGAGCCGCCTTGCCCCGCCGCGAGCGCAGGTAGTACAGCTTGGCCCGGCGGACGCGGCCCCTGGTCACGACCTCGATCCGGTCGATGGCCGGCGTGTGCAGCGGGAACGTGCGCTCCACGCCAACGCCATAGCTAACCTTGCGAACCGTGAAGGTCTCCCGCATGCCGCCGCCCTGACGGCGGATCACCACGCCCTGGAAGACCTGGATCCGGGAACGGCTGCCCTCCACAACCCGTACGTGCACCTTCAGGGTGTCACCCGGACGGAAGTCGGGGATGTCGGAACGGATCTGAGCCTGCTCAAGCTCGGCAATCGCGGTGTGCATCGCTGGTTTCCTTGGTAGTCAGCACGCGCACGCCTACGAACGCGTTGCCTATCTGGTCTGTTCGGGCCGGGCGTTCGCGCCCGGCAGCACTCCGGCAGGAACTGTCCCGCGGCGGGGGCGCCTTTCAGTGTGCCACATCTTCGCCGCTAACCGGAAAGCCGGCCTCCGATAGCACCTGCCGGTCCCGCGCGTCCAGCCGACCCGCCGCGCCCGCAGCCAGCCGGGCAGCCAGGTCAGGCCGGTTGCGCGCGGTGCGCCGCAGCGCGCAGTCCCGCCGCCAGCGAGCGATCGTCGCATGATCGCCGGACAGCAGGATGTCCGGCACCGCCAGGCCGCGCCACTCCCGCGGCCGGGTGTAGGCAGGACCCTCGATCAGCTCCGCCATCGGCCCGGTACCGCCGCCGAACGAGTCGTCCGCCGCCGATTCCGCATTGCCCAGCACGCCGGGCAGCAGGCGGCAGATCGCCTCGATCATCACCAGCACCGCGGGCTCGCCGCCGGCCAGCACGTAGTCCCCGATGCTCACCTCGTCGACGGGCATCACCGCGCGGGCATGCTCGGCCACCCGCGCGTCGATGCCCTCGTACCGCCCGCAGGCGAACACCAGATGCGGCTCGGCGGCCAGCTGCGCGGCCATCGCCTGAGTGAACCGGACGCCCGACGGCGACGGCAGCACCAGCCGGGCCGGCGTGCCGGGCGGGCTGACAGCATCCAGCGCCTCGCCCCACGGCTCGGGCTTCATCACCATTCCCGGGCCGCCGCCGAACGGGGTGTCGTCGACAGTGTGATGCACATCCTGCGCCCACGAGCGCAGGTCATGCACGCCGAACGTGATGTCACCGCGCTGCGCGGCCTTGCCGATCAGCGAGACCGACAACGGCGCGAAGTAGTCCGGGAAGATCGTGATGATGTCGATGCGCACAGCCGCTCCCCCGGGCTAAGGCCGGCCGGCTTGCGTCAGGTCGAGCAGGCCCGGCGGCGGATCGATGGTCATCGTCCGGGCGGCCACGTTCACCTCCGGCACCATTGCGGCGACGAACGGGATCAGGATCTCCGTCCCGGCCCGCGGGCCTTCCCCCGCCACGACTAGCAGGTCCTGGCCGAAGTGCCGGACGTCGGTCAGCACGCCGATCCGCTCGCCCGCGGCGGTGCTGACCGCCATGCCGATCAGCTGATGATCGTTGAACTCATCGGGGTCGTCCGGCTCGGGAATCTCCGCCGAGTCGATGACCAGCAGCGTGCCGGAAAGCTGCTCGGCCGCCGTCCGGTCGGAATGCCCGTCGAACCGGACCAGCAGCCTGCCGGAATGCCAGCGGGTGCCGACCACCGTCAGCGGCCCGGCCGCCGTGGGCTGCGTC
>JBKQSL010000109.1:0-12461 GCA_052143655.1 Streptosporangiaceae bacterium
GCGGAACTGGGCCAGCGCCCCGAGGACGGGCGCGCCGCTGCTGCCGGCTGGGGCGCCGAGTGGGGAGCACATGGTTCAGCGCAGTGGTGGTCAGCCGGGGGCTGTGGGCGCACGGGAAATGCTCGCCGTCCTGCTCGACGCCGGGAGCTTCCGCTCCTGGGATGCGGCGCCGGTCGACGTCGGCCCGGACCCGGCCTACGCGGCCGAGCTGGCCACGGCCCGGGACAAGACCGGGCTGGACGAGTCGGTGATCACCGGCTCCGGGCGGATACGCGGGCGCCAGGTCGCGGTGGCCGCCAGCGAGTTCGGCTTCCTCGGCGGATCGATCGGCGTCGCGGCCGGCGAGCGGCTCGTGGCCGCCGTGGAGCGGGCGGCCGCCGAGCGGCTGCCGCTGATCGCCATGCCCGCTTCCGGCGGCACCCGGATGCAGGAGGGCACCGTCGCCTTCCTGCAGATGGTCAAGATCACCGCAGCGGTCACCGCGTACCGGGCGGCCCATCTGCCCTACCTGGTCTACCTGCGCCACCCGACCACCGGCGGGGTCTTCGCCTCCTGGGGCTCGCTCGGGCACGTGACCGTGGCCGAGCCCGGCGCGCTGATCGGCTTCCTCGGCCCGCGCGTGCTGAGCATCCTGCACGGCGCCCCGCTGCCCGAGGGCGTGCAGACCGCCGAGAACCTGCACGCCTGCGGCCTGGTCGACGCGGTGGTCGAGCCGTCCGGGCTGGCCGGGTTCGTCGACCGCGTGCTGGCGGTCAGCACCGCGCAGCGGCGCAGCGTTCCCCGGCCGTCTGCCGGGCCGGTACCGCGGGTCCCCGTCTGGGAATCGGTGCTGCGCACCCGCGGCGCCGAGCGGCCTGACGTGCATCAGCTGCTCGCGGTGGCCGACGTGGTAACGCTGCAAGAGAACACGATCGTGCTGGCCCTGGCCCGGTTCGGCGGTAACTCGTGCGTGCTGGTGGGACAGGACCGGCTGGCCCCCGTCCCTGGACCGGCGGCGATGCGGCTGGCCCGGCGCGGCATGCGGCTGGCCACGGACCTGCAGCTGCCGCTGGTGACCGTCATCGACACCACCGGCGCTGAGCTGTCGCAGCAAGCCGAAGAGGGCGGGGTGGCCGCCGAGCTGGCCGCGACCCTGGCCGAACTGGTCAACCTGGACGTGCCCACGGTGTCACTGCTGCTCGGCCAGGGCGCCGGCGGCGCGGCGCTCGCCCTGTTCCCCGCCGACCGGGTGCTCGCGCTCCAGCATGGCTGGCTGTCAGCGCTGCCCCCGGAAGGCGCCAGCGCCATCATCTACCGGGACGCCGGCCACGCGGCCGAGATGGCCGCCCGGCAGCGCATCGGCGCCGCCGACCTGGCCGCGGACGGCCTGGTCGACACGGTGATCGGCGAGGATCCGCAGCAACCCGGGCGATCCTGTGAGCGGGCCGCCGCGGAGCTGGCCTGGGAACTCGGCCGGCTAGACGCGGCCAGCAGCTCAGCGGCGCGGCTCGCCCGGCGGCTGGCCCGCTACCGCCGCGTCGGCCGGCCCACCGCGGGGTGACTACGACCTCGACAAGGCCATCGGGTCATCCTTCGGCGACGTCGAGTACTACACGGCCCAGCTGGCGGCGTCACCGGGCCGGCCCATTTCTGTGGACGCTCCAGCACGTCGCACGCGCTGCTGCTGCGCGACGGGCGGCCGGTCCCGGCCGGTCAGCTGCCCAGCAGGAGCAGATGCCAGCATCCGTCGTCGGTCCGGCCGTCGGTCACCTGGAACCCCGCATCGGCCAGCCACTGGGCGACGACCTGCTGCGCCGGGTAGTAGCGGTAGGCGTCCTGGCCGATCACCTCGCCCGGCAGCAGCCGGGGAGGCCGGGGCGGCTCGTCTGGCAGCGGCGGGGCGCCCGGCTGGCTCGGCGCAGGCGGCGGGCTCAGGCCCTCATCGGGGAGCGGCGGGGCCGCCGGCAGCCGCGGAACCTCGTCCGGCAGCGGCGGCCCGGCGGAGATCCCCCTCGGCACGGTCAGGTACGCCGGGCTGCCCGGCCGCAGCACCTGCCGGAAGCCGGCCAGCACGACCGGCCAGTCCTCCGGGCCGATGTACTGCAGGACATCGACGCACAGCAGCCCGCCGAACCGGCCGAGCATGTCGGTCGCGGCGGCCAGTTCCTGCAAGGCCATCATCCGGGCGGGCATCTGCGGGAACTTCCGCCGGGCCATGGCCAGCATCCCGGCCGACTGGTCGATGCCGAAGCCACGCCGCCCGGCCTGCTCCAGCACCGGCCAGAACCGGCCGGTCCCGCAGCCGGCATCCAGTAGCTCATCCCAGGGCGACATGGCCTCCAGGACCGCGTAGACGCCGGCCAGCCGGGCACTGCCGCCATCGCCGGCGCGATCGTCATAGCTGGCCGCGCAGCGGTCGTAGCGACGGCGGCAGATCGCGCGCCAGGCGTCCAGGAACTCGCGCCGGCCTGATTCCGGCAGCGCGTCCTCGGTCTGGCGCCCATAGCCCGCCACCTGGCCATAATGGACCACTGCGGAGCAAGACGCCGGCCAGTAGCCGCAGTTCCGGCAAAATCGAATCTGTGTTCTACTATCGCGATGGAACACGTCAGCTGCCCGGTCTGGTGGACCTACCCACGGGAGTGCCCGGCCGGGCACCCGTGGGGGCCGGGGCGCGTCATCGTCGGCTGGATGCCCTGCGACTGTCCCGGTGCGCTGCTGCACCCCGGACGCGGGCACCTGTGGGTGCGATGCGGCGAGCAGAGCTGCACGGCCACCTGGTACCGGCCACGGCATGGCTGGTTAAGCGGCGCCCTGGCACGGCGGGCTGCCAGACTACGGTCATGCAGACGCTGGTCGCCGACCATCCGCTGGTCACCCACAAGCTGACAGCCCTCCGCGACGCCCGGACCGAGACGCCGACATTCCGCCGGCTCGCTGACGAGCTGGTCACGCTGCTCGCCTACGAGGCCACCCGGCACATCCAGGTCGAGCCGGTCACCGTGCAGACGCCGCTGGAGCCCGCCGGCGGGGTCCGGCTGAGCCGGCCGGTGCCGCTGGTGGTCCCGGTGCTGCGGGCCGGGATCGGCATGCTCGACGGGATGACCCGGCTGCTGCCGCAGGCCGACGTCGGCTTCGTCGGGCTGATCCGGGACGAGCAGACCCTGCAGGCCTCCACCTACGCGGAGCGGCTGCCGGCCAATCTGGCCGGGCGGGACGTGTTCGTGCTGGACCCGATGCTGGCCACCGGCGGGACCCTGCAGACGGTGGTCGAGATGCTCGTCACGCGCGGCGCAGCCACGGTCACGGCCGTGTGCCTGCTCGCCGCGCCCGAGGGCCTGGCCCGGCTGGAAGAGGTCTTCCCCGGCGACCAGCCGGAGATCCGGGTCGTCGCCGCCGCGCTCGACCGCGAGCTCAACGACCGGGGCTACATCCTGCCGGGCCTCGGCGACGCCGGCGACCGCCTCTTCGGCGAGATCTAAGCGACGACGCGGACCTCGGACGAGCCGTCCGGGAGGCGGCGGGCCTCGAGCCGCTCGGCCACCCGGTCCTTGAGCTCGGCGACGTGGCTGACGATGCCGACCACCCGGCCGCGATCGCGCAGCTCGTCGATGACCGTCATCACCTGGTCCAGGGTCTGGGCGTCCAGCGAGCCGAAGCCCTCGTCGATGAACAGCGTGTCCAGGTCCACCCCGCCGGCCTCGGCCTTGACCACGTCGGCCAGGCCGAGGGCCAGGGCCAGGGACGTATAGAACGTCTCACCGCCCGACAGCGACGCCGGACTGCGTTCCTCGCCGGTGTGCCGGTCGATGACGGCCAGAGTCAGCCCGGCCCGGTCCCGCCGCTTCTCGCCCTCGTCGGTGCGCCGCAGCTCGTAGCGGCCCGACGACATCGCCGCCAGCCGCACGTTCGCCGCGCTCACCACCTGGCCGAACCAGTGCCGCAGCACGTACGTGGTCAGCGCCACCCGGCGGTGCCCGTCCATCCCCTTGGCCAGCCCGGCGAGCCGGATCACCGCCGCGGTGCCTTCCTCCAGCCGGTCGGCGTCCTGCTCGGCGGCCGTCACCTCAGCCAGCCGGTCACCCAGCCGCGCGGCCTGGGCGGTGGCCGCCTCGCAGGCGGTCCGCACCTCCTGCTCGGCTTCCCCGGCCTGGCGCTCGGCTGCCGCCGCGGCGCCAGCGGCGGCCGCCACGGCGCCGGCCTGAGCCGGGTCGAGGCCGTCGAACTCCGGGCCTGCCACGACCGCCTGCAGCGCGGCGAGCCGGGAACTCCACGTCCGGACCTGCTCGTCGAGCGCCGCCAGCTGGCCTGGCCCGAGCATGGCCGCCCGGGCGGCCGCCAGGCCGGCGAAGCCCTGGGCCAGCGCCTCGCCGCCCGCTCGCTCCGCCGTTTCCCGCTGCCCCGCCACGGCCGCCGCCAGCGCCTCCAGTGCTTCGGCCAGGCGCCGGCCGGCTGCGGCGCCGCTGCGCAGCGCCTGCTGGCGGGCCGCGACGGAGGGCTGGCCCTGGGCCGCATCAGCCAGCCCGGCCTGCAGTGCGCCCAGATCCGCTGCGGATTGCGCGGCCCGCTGTTGCGCTGCCGTGGCGTCCCGCTCGGCGGTCACCCGGTCACGGGCCACCCGGTCCTGCTCGGCGCGCAGCCGGTCCAGCTCAGCGGCCGCGTCCTCGGCGACCGTGGCTGCCTGCTGCGCCGCGGTCAGCTGCCGGTCCAGCTCGGTGACTCGCTCCTGCAGGTCCGCGACGCTGCCGCCGGCGGCGACCGCGGCGAGCGCGGCGGCCGACCGGTCCAGCCGCTCCCGCTCCCGCTCGGCGGCCTCGCGCCGCTCGGCGGCCTCGTCCCGCCGCCGCGCGGCGACCTCGACGTCCTGCGCTGACACGGCGCCCGCGCCGGCCCGGGCCGGCGCCGGATGCTCCGCCGAGCCGCAGACCGGGCAGGCGGTCCCGTCGGCCAGCCCGGCAGCCAGCTCCGCGGCCATGCCGTCCAGCCTCGCCTGCATCAGCCGCTGATGGACATCGACCAGCGCCTGGTGGGCGTCGGTGGCCGCGCGGGCGGCCGCAGCCTGCCCGGCCAGCTGCGGCTCCAGGCCGGCGAGCTGGCCAGCGGCGTCCGCCCGGGTGATCACCGCGGCCCGCTGCTCGCGGACTGCCGGCAGGCACGCCGCCGCTGCCTGAGCGCCCGCGAGCCGCTCCCCGGCCGCCGCGATCTGGCCGGGCAGCTCCCGCTGCGCGGCGGCGAGGGCAGCCGCCAGTTCTACGGCGGGACT
Organism: Streptosporangiaceae bacterium; assembly: GCA_052143655.1. Lineage (GTDB taxonomy): Bacteria > Actinomycetota > Actinomycetes > Streptosporangiales > Streptosporangiaceae > CAVSUR01. The sequence continues at coordinate 5,243 of JBKQSL010000109.1, forward strand.
GGCAGCTGACTGCAGCTCGGCCAGCTCACGCTCGCGCTGAGCCAGCTGCTGCTCGGCATCGACGAGGTGCTGGAGCGCGGCGGCCTGCTGCTCTGCCTCCTCCGCCCTGGCCCGGGCCCGCGGTCCGCCGTTCCCGGCAAGCTGCTCCTCGTCCGGGTCTGGAACGACGGCCGCCAGCGCGGCGCGTGCCGCCGATACCCGCTCGTCTGCTTCGGCGAGCGCGGCCAGCAGCGGCCGCACCGGCTCGGCCTGCCGGGCCGCGGCCAGCGCGCTGGCCCGCTCCTCGTGCCCGGCGCGCGTCGCCTCCTGCCCGGCCAGGTCCGCCAGCACCGCTGTCAGCCGGGTCATCCGGGCCGCCCGCTGCCGGGCCTGCTCGCCAGCCTGCCGGGCCGCCTCGGTCTGGGCCGCGGCCACTTCCAGTCCGGCCGCGGTCACCGCGATGGTGGCCGCCAGCTCGTCGGCGTGCTCCTTGAGCCGGACGGCCCGCTCGGCCCGGGGCAGGCAGAGCAGCTCGTCGCGGCCGGCGGCGTCCAGGCCCGCTGCCTCGGCTGCGGCGGACACCGCGGCGGTGATCGCCTCCTGCGCCTGCTGGCGGGCCCGCACCGCATCAGCCCGCCGCCGGTCCAGCTCCGCGGTGATCCGGTCGAACAGCTCGGTGCCGAACAGCTTCGTCAGCAGTACCCGGCGCTCATCGTCCCCGGCGGCCAGGAACTTGGCGAACTGCCCCTGGGGCAGCAGCATGACCTGGGTGAACTGGGCCCGGTTCAGCCCGATCAGCTCAGTGACCTGCTCGCCCGCCTCAGCCTTGTTCGCCGACAGGCTGACCCAGCCGGCCTCCTCGGCCCGCTCCAGGTGCACCCGGGCCGCCGCGGTGGTGAAGCCGTCACCGCGCTTCTTGGGCCGCTGGTGCTCGGGCACCCGGCAGATCCGGTAGCCGGTCCCGCGCAGCGAGAACTCCAGCGTCACCGACGGCTCGGCGTCCGGCGGGGCGAAATGCGAGCGCAGCCGGTCCTGCCCGGCGCCGTCGCCGGCCAGGCCGCCGTAGAGCGCGAACGTGATCGCATCCAGGATCGTGGTCTTGCCCGCGCCGGTCGGGCCCTCCAGCAGGAACAGCCCGCTGCTCGTCAGCCGGCCGAAATCGATCCGCTGCTCGCGCGCGTACGGGCCGAACGCGGTCAGGGTCAGGCTGCGCAGCCGCATCAGGCACCGGCCCCGGCGTGCTGCGCGGCCTCGACCACGTCGGCCAGGACCGCGCGCTGCGCCTCGTCCGGCGGGCCGCCGCTGGTGAACTCGACGAACAGCTCGCAGATCTCGGCCGGGCCGGCGGCCCGGGCGAGCCGTTCGGAGTCCGCGGCCGCGTCGGGCAGCCCGCCCTCGGGGGCGAAGTCGAGCACGAGCGTGTGCGGCCACTTCTCGCGCAGCCGCTCCATCGGGCCGGACGGCCGCTCCCGGTCAGTCAGCACCGCCTTGACCCAGCAGTCCGCGAGGCCGGCCAGGTCGCCGTCCGCCCGCGCGATCAGGTCACCCAGCCGGCCTCGCACCTCGCGCAGCGGCCGGGGCACCGGCGCGGGCAGCAGCGTCGCGCTCACCCGGCCCGCCCCGTCGATCTCCACCAGAGTCACCGACTTGACCTGGTCTTTCTCTCCGAACGAGAACGCCAGCGGGGACCCGCTGTAGCGGAGCATGTCATCGCCTGCGGTGACCCGCTGCTGGCCGTGCAGGTGGCCGAGTGCCACGTAGGAGAACCCGCCGAACACGGCCGCGGGCGCGTGCGCCATCCCGCCGACGCGGATGTCCCGCTCGGACTCCGACGGCTGGCCGCCGCTGACGAACGCATGCGCCGCGACCACGGTGCGGGTGGCGCCGCGGGCGGCGGCGTCGGCGCGGATCCGCTGCGCCGCGGCGGTCAGCACCGACTCGTGCGACCGCGCCGCGTGCAGGTCGGCCATGACCGCGTCCGGCAGTAAGTAGGGGATGCCGTAGACCGCCACCTCGCCGTGCTCGTCGCCGATGAGCACCGGCCGGCCGATGTCGGCCACGCCGGTGCGCAGGTGCACGCCCGCCGCCTCGCTCAGCCCCGCGCCGAACCCGAGCCGCACCGCCGAGTCGTGGTTCCCGCTGATCAGCACGACGGGGACGCGCGCACGGGCGAACGCCACCAGCGTCTGGTCGAGCAGCCGGACCGCATCCGTGGGCGGGACCGCGCGGTCGTAGATGTCGCCGGACACCACCACCGCGTCGGCGTGGCGGCTGACCGCCTGGTCCAGCAGCCAGGTCAGGAACTCAGCCTGGTAGGCCAGCAGGTCCGCACCGTGCAGGGCCCGGCCGAGATGCCAGTCCGAGGTGTGGATCAGTCGCATCGCGGCATCGATCAGGACTTCCGTGCGGGCCTGGGGCGGGCGAATGGGGACGTGGCCATGATGCCGGAGGAATGCGACATCCCCGCGGCTCCCGCCCACGCCGGCGTGTCGCGGCCCGGCCCGCCGCGGGCGCTCTGGCCGCAGGCCCGGCCACGCCCGCCGGCGGCCACCCGGCGAACCCCATGAACGCCACAGCCGTGGGCATGGGTGCCCGTGAATGCCGCAACCACGGGGCTTGCGGCTGCGGCCGCCGGGCCGCGCCCGCTGGTCGGCTAGCTGCCGAGCGGGTGCCAGACGGTCTTGGTCTCGGTGAACGCCAGGATCCGGCGCGGGCCCGGCGGCGGCGCCGCCCAGTCGTCAGCCGCGGCGAACACCCGCTTGAGGTTGCCGGCGGCCAGCCGCTCCAGTTCGGCCCGGTCGGCGGGTGCCGTCCCGGCACCGGTCAGGTCGATCGCGTTCACGTCCATGTGCGCGGCCAGCACCGGGGCCAGCTCAGCGGTGCGCCCGGTCAGCAGGTTCAGCACGCCGCCGGGGACATCGGAGGTGGCCAGCACCTCGGTCAGCGTCACCGCCGGCAGCGGCCGCTGCTCACTGGCGACGACCACCGCGGTGTTGCCGCTGGCGAGCACCGGCGCGACCACGCTGACCAGCCCGAGCAGGCTGGACTCGGCGGGCGCGACGACCGCGACGACGCCGGTCGGCTCGGGCACGCTGAAGTTGAAGTACGGCCCGGCGACCGGGTTCGCCGCGCCGGCTACCTGGGCGATCTTGTCCGTCCAGCCCGCGTACCAGACCCACCGGTCGATGGCCGCCGCGACGGCCCGCTCCGCCGCCGCGCCGGAAAGACCCTCAGCCGAAACAAGCTCCGCCGCGAACTGCCCGGCCCGGCCCTCCATCAGTTCCGCGACCCGGTACAGGACCTGGCCGCGGTTGTAGGCCGTGCCGCCGGACCAGCCGGCCAGCGCGGACCGGGCGGCGGTCACCGCGTCCCGGGCGTCCTTGCGCGAGGCCTGCGCCGGGTAGGCCAGCAGCGCGCCATCCGGGCTGGTGACCGGGTAAGACCGGCCCGATTCCGAGCGCGGGAACGCGCCCCCGATGAACAGCTTGTAGGTCTTGCGCACGGCAAGCCGGGCGATGGCAGCCGCCGCCGGGGACGGCCGCGGGCCGGCCGAGCCGGAGCCGGCCGCGGTTCCCCCCGGCGTGACCGTGACCGCGGCCGCCGGCCGGCCCGCGGGACCCTTTTCCGGCTTCGGGTTTGCCGCCTTGCGGCCCGCGCGCTCAGGCATCGAGGTACCCGGCCAGGCCATGCCGGCCGCCCTCCCGTCCGAACCCCGACTCCTGGTACCCGCCGAACGGGCTGGCCGGGTCGAACCGGTTATAGGTGTTAGCCCAGACCACCCCGGCCCGCAGCTGCTGGGCGAGCCACAGGATCCGGCTGCCCTTCTCGGTCCACACCCCGGCCGACAGCCCGTACGGGGTGTTGTTGGCCTTGGTCACCGCCTCGGCCGGGGTTCGGAACGTCAGCACCGACAGCACCGGGCCGAAGATCTCCTCCCGGGCGATGCGATGCGACTGGGCTACGCCGGTGAAGATCGTCGGCGCGAACCAGAACCCGCGATCGGGCAGCTGGCACGGCGGCGACCAGCGGACCGCGCCCTCGGCCTGGCCCGCGTCCGACAGTTCCCGGATCTTGTCCAGCTGCTGGCGGGAGTTGATCGCGCCGATGTCGGTGTTCTTGTCCAGCGGGTCGCCCAGCCGCATGGTGGCCAGCCGGCGGCGCAGCCGCTCGGTGATCTCATCCGCGACCGGCTCCTGCACCAGCAGCCGCGAGCCGGCGCAGCAGACGTGCCCCTGATTGAAGAAGATCCCGTTGACGATGCCCTCGATCGCCGCCTCGACCGGGGCGTCATCGAAGATGATGTTGGCGGCCTTGCCGCCCAGTTCCAGGGTCAGCCTCTTGCCGGTGCCCGCCGCGGACACCGCGATCTGCCTGCCGACCTCCGTGGACCCGGTGAACGCGATCTTGCCGATGCCGGGGTGGGAGACCAGCGCAGCGCCGGTCTCCCCCGGGCCGGTCAGCACGTTCACCACGCCCGGCGGCAGCCCCGCCTGCTGGCACACCTGCGCGAGCAGCAGCGCGGTCAGCGGCGTGGTCTCAGCCGGCTTGAGCACGCAGGTGTTGCCCGCGGCCAGCGCCGGTGCCAGCTTCCAGGCGGCCATCAGCAGCGGGAAGTTCCACGGGATGACCTGGCCGGCCACCCCGATCGGCCGCGGGTCCGGGCCGAAGCCCGCGTGCTCCAGCTTGTCGGCCCAGCCCGCGTGGTAGAAGAAATGCGCCGCGGCCAGCGGCACGTCGGTGTCCCGGGACTCGCGGATCGGCTTGCCGTTGTCCAGGCTCTCCAGCACCGCGAACTCGCGGGCCCGCTCCTGCAGGATCCGCGCGATCCGGTACAGGTACTTGGCGCGCTCGGTGCCCGGCATCAGGCCCCAGGTGCCCTCGTAAGCCGCGCGCGCCGCGGCGACTGCCCGGTCGACATCGGCGGGGCCGGCCTCAGCGACCAGGGCCAGCGGTTCCTCCGTGGCCGGGTTGACGGTCGCGAACGTGCGCCCGTCCGCGGCCGGGCTGAACTCGCCGTCGATGAACAGCCCGTACTCGGCGGCGATCGACACGATGTCCCGCGATTCGGGGGCCGCCGCGTACTGCCAGGAAACGGCCGGCGCCGCCGCGGCTGCCGTGCTGCGCCCGGCCACAGCGCTGTCCGCGCGGCCTGCGCCGCGCGCGTCCTTGCCGGCCTGCATCAGCAGTGTTCCCGTTCGCTCGCCGTCATCATTGCCGTCGTGCCGCTCGCCATTCTCGCACGATGGGCGCGGTCAGTCCGGCCGGCCAGCGGCCGCGCCGCCACCCGGCCGGCACCGCGGCCGACCTGGGCAACGCCCGCTCCCGGCCGGCGATCAGTCGAGGGTGGAAAGATGGTGGCACTGGACCGAAGGCTGGGTGCTCGAATCGCAGGCCGTCGCCGCCGGGCGCCCCGGCCACCACGACGCGATGCGCGCCCACACGCAAGGGCTGAAGACCCGCGGGCAGCGCGGCCGGATCGTCGCCGTCTGCACGGTGCTCGGCCTCGGGCTGGTGCTGGCCGGGGTCCGGTTCCTGCCCTGGTACGGGTGGGCGCTCGTGGCCGTGACCGGCGGGCGAAGGTGATCCGCGAGCTGCCCCGCGACCGCTGCCCCGAGTCCAAGGTGACGCCCGAGCTGGCCGCCGACCGCAAGCTGCGGCTGCACCCGGTCGTGCTGGCGATCGACGAGGTACAGGAGGGATTCGACTCACCGGACCGGGACGAGCTTGAGAAGTACCTGCGCGCGATCATCAAGCGCGGCCCGGCGCTGGGGATCATGCTCATCCTGGCCACCCAGCGGCCCGACGCCAGGAGCCTGCCGACGTCGATCAGCGCTCAAGAACGTCCGCGACCCGGACGGCTGCGTCCGCAAGGGCTGCGACCGGGCCGCGGTCGAGACCGCCCGGGCAGGCCGCGATGCGTAGCGGCACCCGGGAAAACGTAGCCGTCCCGCTACGCCCGCTGACCAGCACTGACGCTGCCAGCCGCTACGCCGTAGCGGCTGCCCGGTCCGCTGACCTGCGGTGTAGCGGTGTAGCGGCCCGGATCTGCCATGCCGGGCCGGGACGGCCCGCTAGGCGCGTGCCAGGCGTGACGGGCCCTGCCCGCTACGGAACGGAGGACCGATGCCGCCCGGCCGCGACGACCACCCGCACTACTGCGAGTGCAACGACCCCGACTGCGACCGGTTCCCCTGCCGCGTGTACCGCGAGGGCTACGAGGCGGGCTATGCAGCCGGCCACGCCGCCGGGCACGCGACGGGCTACGCCGAGGGCTATACCGAAGGCCACGCCGACGCCACAGCCGAGGCTAAACCCGGGTGAACCGAAGATAACGGACACTCACCCCACAGGTGATGTTTCCTACCCGACCGCAGGTCACCCGGCGGGTGAGCCGCGATGCTGACCGCGATCGTGCTGGGCCACCGGCGCCCACGATCGGGACGCGGGTGCCTTCCCTCTCGCGCGATGGGGACAGTTTCCCCGACCGCGATCCGGCCATAGACGGACAGTGACAGCATGACCGCACGGTGTCCCCGGCCGCCCGCTCGTTCCCAGGCGGCCGGGGCACTGTTCTACTGCAGCGGCCGATGCTCGCGATCGGCGTCCGGATCGTCTCCGGCAACAGTGGTACCGGCGGCCTTGACAGCGTCGACCATAGGCGACACGGTGGCTACACGCCGGAGGGGCGCACCTCATAGGGGGGCCAGACAGCGCCCCGTCATCCGGGGGGCCGGGGCTCCGGCGTGCGCCGGTCCAGGGAGGTACGGGCCATGCCGAATCTGAGGAACAGGGTTCTCGCGGTCGTAAGCGTGATCGCGGCGACGGGGGCGATAACCGTCACGGGCCTGACAGCGGCCAGCGCCAGCCCGGCCGCCCGGCCAGCCGTGTCGGGAATCCAGCGCTTCCAGCTCATGACCACATCGGAAACCTCCAGCACGGAGAGCATCATCGCGCTCGGCAGCGTGTTCACCGCGGGCGGCGTCGACCACCAGGGCAGCAAGGTCGACAAGGTGGTGTTCCCCCGCGGGACGTTCCGGATCGCGCATTCACGGGGGCACGGCCAGCAGCGCTTCAACCCCCGGACCTGCCTGGGCCAGATCAGCGAGCGCGGCACCTACAAGCTGGGGCGCGGCACCGGCAGGTACGCCGGGATCAGCGGTCACGGCCGGTACGTGCTGAGCATCGTGTTCGTCGCTGCCCGCAACTCCAAGGGCAAGTGCACCCAGAGGACGACGGCCTA
>JBKQSL010000110.1:0-6433 GCA_052143655.1 Streptosporangiaceae bacterium
AGGAACTCCTGCCGCACGACCCCGAAAAAACGTTCGATCTTTCCGCGGCCCTGGGGTCTTCCCGGCTGGCTGTGGGTGATCTTGATGCCCAGCCTCGCGGCGGCCCGCTTCAGCGCCGCATCGACAAAAGCGGAGCCGTTGTCCGAAGCGCACAGGTTCGCGCGAAGGTGTGCACGGTGGCGCCTGATGTTCACAGGTTGGCGAGCCGGGAGGCGTCCACGGTGTCGGCGAGGTAGTGCAGCACGGTGCCGCGGCGGACGCCGAAGGCCGCGGCGACGATGACCGGGTCGAGGGTGGTGACCAGGTGGGCGAGCCTGGTGACCCGCAGCAGGGCCGGGGTCACCTCCGCCGGGGCGAGCAGCTTCTCGAGGTAGCTGACCGATACGGGCCCGGCGGTGGTCTTGCTCTTCTGGCTGACCAGCAGGTGCGGGTTCCCGGCGCGGTGATGGCGGTCGTGGTGGTTGAGGCAGCGGCGCAGCGCGGCGGCGGTGGCCGGGTCCAGCGGGACGGGGCGGGGCCGGCGGCCGAGCCTGATGGTGGCGCGGGCCAGGTCGATGTCGCTGGTGCGCAGGTGGCGCAGTTCGGCGGCGGAGGCGCCGTGCAGCAGGCCGAGGAGGCCTGCGGCGGGTTCGTGCGGGTGCAGGCTTTCCGCGCCGGCGGTCCACCGGTGCAGTAGCTGGCGCTGCTCGGCAGCCGACAGCAGCCGGCCGTGGAATGGGATGTTCGAGCTGGGCCGCAGGCCGCGTGCCGGGTCGGCCAGGATTATCCGGCGGGAGCGGGCCCAGCGGAAGAACGGGCGCAGGGCGTGGAGCTGGCGGGCCCGGTTCGCGGGGCTGGCGATGGCAGCCAGGAAGGCTTCGACGTCGCCGGCGGCGACCAGCTGCCACCCGGTGACCGCGGGCCGCGATGCGGCCAGGTAGCGGGCAAGGTCACGGACCGCGGTGAGGTTGACTTCCAGGGTGCGGTCGGCCCGGGGACGGGTTCCGGCCCTGCGGGCACGGTCGCGTTCGCGTAGCTGGGCATCGCCGAAGCTGGCTGCGGCTGCGCGGAACGCCGCTGGTGTCTCGGCGACGCGCCGGCTGCGGCGGGCCGCGGCGGCCCGGGCGGCGGTGTCGGGCGGCAGGGTGAGCCGCGCGGCGGTGAAGAACGCCTCTAGTGCCCGGGCGAGCGCCCCGGTGGCGGGGCTGCCGGAGCGTGGCCTGCGGGCGGCGGCCAGCACCGCGGCGGGGGCGTGGCTGGTGCAGGCAAGGATGCCGGCGAGCTGGTGCAGCAGCGCGACCGCCCGGCCGGGTGACAGCCGGGCTGCGAGGTAGCCGGCGAATCCGCCCAGCCACTCGGGTGGCTGGTCTAGCTTTCCGGCCAGCCGGGCCGCGCAGTTGTCCACCATCGCGGGGTCGCTCTGGTAACAGCGGGCGCACAGGCCTCGTGCCTGGTGCGGGCGGCGCTGCCCGCAGCGCGCGCAGATCACCTGACGGGGCGGGGCCGGGGGCCGTCGGGGACGCAGCGCGCGCTGGCAGCGACCGCAGATCCCGGTGCCGGGCCGCAGCAGCCCTGGCCGCCCGCATCGCGGGCAGGGCTGCTTGGCCGCTTCGCGGCGCCACCGCCGGTCGCAGGGGCCGCACCGGCCGTGGGCGTGCAGCGGGCGCGGCTGCCCGCAGTCCCGGCAGGTGCCCTCGGCTCTGCTCACAGCGGCGGCATCGAGCGTCCCCGCCTGGCCTGCCCTGCCACGTGCCGGGCCGGCTGCGCGGGCACGGCGGCGGCGGCAGGAGTGGTGTCCACCTCCAGCAGGTCGTTGGGGGTGCATTCCAGGGCGGTGCACAGTGCCGCCAGGGTGGACAGCTTCAGCTGCGCGGGCTGGCCGGCCAGCAGCGCCGACACGCTCGCCGACGACAGGGACATCCCGGCCCGCTCGGCCAGCAGGCGGCGCAGCTGAGCGCCGGTCCACACTTCCCGCTGGGCGGCGGCCATCCGCAGCCGCCAGGTGACCTTCATATCGGTGGCTCCTCCAGTTCGGCCAGTGTCGCTGATACCGCCCTGCGGTAGGCGTCCTCGATGAACGTCGAGGAGGGCGAGACGTAGCGCATCGTGGTACCGATCTGCCAGTGTTTGATATGCGGGTGATCCAGAGGCAGTGGCATGGTCGCGTGGCGCGGTCTGTCACCGGCTGGAAGGGAGCCACCCGTTGGAGTTCATGCCATGCCTGGTCCGCTCGGCGGCAGACGGCGAGGTCCGGAAGATCACGCTTGGGCATCCGCTGCTGGATGACTACCTGGTGTTCGTGGCGGCGCGGGCACGGACCAACACCTGGCTGGCCGTGGCCTACGACTTGAAGGTGTTCTTCGAGGTCGTCGGCAAGGAGCCGGCCGTGGTGACTGCTGCGGATGTATTCGCTTTCTTGTCCGCGCAGCGGGCCCCTCGCCGCGGGGAGCGGGTCGTGCGGCTGGAGGACGGCGAGGCGGGCCTGGCAGCACGGACGATCGCCCGGCGGCTGTCGAGCGTGCGGGGCCTGTATGGGTATCTGTGCGCCCGGGAGGACACCGGCGTGCGCCGTAACCCGGTGCCAGCCAGCCTGGCTGCCCGCCGGCCGGGCGCACGGCGCGGCCGGGGCGGGGTGCCGCTGATCCGCACGCCCCGCACCCTGCCGCGGGTGCTGGCGCCCGCGGAGGTCGACGCGCTGCGGGCGGCGCTGCGGACCCACCGCGACCGGGCGATGGTGGATGCGATGGTGCTGGGCGGGCTGCGCCGCTGCGAAGTGCTCGGATTGCGGCTGGAGGACCTCAGCGCCGGCGAGCGGCGGCTGTTCGTGGCCGAGGGCAAGGGCGGCCGCCAGCGGGTGGTGCCGGTCTCGGCGCGGTTCTTCGCCGCCGTGGGCGCCTACCTGGAATCCGAACGGCCCGCAGCGGCCGCGGCCAGGCAGGTGTTCGTGGTGCTGAAAGGCGCCCGCCGCGGCGAGCCGCTGTCGGCGGCCGGGCTGGATGAGATCCTCGACGGCGCCCGCGCCAGGGCCGGGCTGGAACGGGCAACCTGCCACCAGCTGCGCCACACCTGTTTCACCCGGCTGCGGGAAGCGGGCATGGCGCTGGAGGCCATCCAGGCCCAGGCCGGTCACGCCTCGATCGAGTCGACCCGCCTCTACCTGCACCTGGCCAGCGGCTGGCTGGAGGAGGAGTACCTGCGGGCGGCGGAGGCAATCGAGGCGCAGGCCGCCCTGCCCGCCGGGGAGGCCGGCCCGTGAGCGGATCACCGGCCCGGCGCCCGGCCGTCGAGGACCTGGTCGACGCCTACCGCAACGACCTGCAGGCCGCCGGCATGTTCGCTGGTCATCCGGTCACCTCGGTGGCCCGCATGTTCTTCACCCGGGTCGGGCCCGAGGGATGGGCCCGCCTGCCGCTGGCAGCCCAGTGCGCCCTGCCGCTCAAGGACCGGCGGGTGGTCGGCTGGCTGATCGTGACGGGGCGGCTGCGACCCAGCGCCGACTACCTGGTGGCCTGCCGCCCCTACCTCGGTGAGGTCGCCGCCCGTCATCACCGTGCGTTCTATGAGCGCTTCGCCGCCACCTCCGCCGAACTCGGCTTCGACCCGATCGTGACCCGCCTGCAATGGTCGGCCCTGGCCAAGGTGACCGCGCTCGCCGGGCTGGGCCCCGGGCAGGTGACCCAGGCCGTCATCGACGAGGGCCGGCAGGCCCTGACCGCCGCCATCGGCCGTCACCGGCCCGGCAGCCACGGCCCCAAGGCGCTCAGCGCGGCACTGTTCGGACTGCAGACCACCTTGTTCCACCTCGGCGTGCTCGGCACCGCTCCCCGCAAGACCAGCCCTGACCGCTCGGCCGAGCGGGCCGCGCAATGGGCATCGGCGGCGCCGCGGCTGGCGTCCACCCTGGCCGGCTACATCGCCCAGGTGCGCCTGTCGCTGCGAGCCTCGACCATGGTGCGCGTCGAGGGCGTGCTGCGCGAGTTCGCCTGCTGGCTGGCCGCCAGCGCACCCGAGGTCGGCTGCGTCGCGGACCTGCGCCGCCGCCACATCGAGGCCTACAAGCTGCACCTGGCCGGACGGCCTTCCGCCCGCGGCGGGAAACTGTCCCGGATCAGCCTCGCCGAGCACCTCGGCGCCCTGCGCACCTGCTTCGAGCGCCTCACCGAATGGGACGGCGGCGACATCCCCGCCGCCGTGCTGGTGTTCTCCGGCGACCTGCCGCTCCGCGGCGAGCCGCTGCCCCGCTTCCTCGACGACGGCGCCTTCACCAGGCTGCTGCAGGCCACCCGCGCCGACCCCGACCCGTTCGTCCGCCTGGCCGTGGAGTTCCTGGCCCGCACCGGCCTGCGCAAAGGCGAGTTCCTGGACCTCACCGTCGACTCCGTCGTGCAGATCGGCGCCGCCTACTGGCTGCACGTGCCGCTCGGCAAGCTGCGCACCGACCGCTATATCCCGCTGCACCCACAGCTCAAAGACCTCCTCGACGCCTGGCTCGCCGCGCGGCCCGCCAGCCTGCGCACCCCTTACCTGTTCATCGAGCACGGCCAGCGGATCGGCCCCGGCCGCGTCGACCGGGCCGTCGCCAAGACCGCCCGCGCCGCCGGGATCGGCCACGTCAGCCCCCACAGGCTCAGGCACACGCTGGCCACCCAGGCCATCAACCGGGGCATGAGCCTCGAGGCGATAGCCGCCCTTCTGGGGCACCGATCGATGCGGATGACCATGGTGTATGCCCGCATCGCCAACCGCACCGTGGCCGAGGAGTACTTCGCCGTGTCGGAGAAGGTCGAGGCCCTCTACGACGCCCCGAAATCCCTGCCCGCAGGAGCCGAGGGCGCCGAGATGCGCAAGCTCCGCGCCCAGATGCACCAGCGGATGCTCGGCAACGGCTACTGCGCCCGCCCCGTCGGGCTGGACTGTCACTTCGAGTCCATCTGCGAATCGTGCACGTTCTTCCAGACCACCATCGAGTTCCGCCCCACCCTGACCCGCCAGCGCGACGACGCCGCCAGCAAAGGCCAGACCGGCCGGCAGAAGATCTTCGACGGCCTGCTCGGCCGACTGGAGGAGAGTGCCTCATGACCAGCAATCCGCTGCGGCTCACCCGGCCCGGCGAGCTGCCCGCCCCCCGCATCGACACCGACAGCGCCACCGTCCTCACCGACGACGCCGACGCCCTCGCCGCGCTCCGCACGCCATACTGGCCTGGCGATAGCGCCGTCGGGCTGCACGCCCTGGTCAGCCTCATCGACCAGGCTCAGCAGATGATCCCAGCCGCCATCAGCCAGGCCCGCGATCAAGGCCGCACCCGGGCCGAAATCGGCCGCCGCAACCATTCATGATCGACTTGACAACGATCACCCGCATAATGCCCGAGCATCTGCTGGATAGCGACCAGGTCCACGCCCCGTTCGTAGTTATGGGTCGCGCACGCTCTTCGCAGCGCGTGCGGGCTGAACCGGTCGGCCTCGTCGGCGCCTTCCAGGTCCAGCAGGCGGGCCAGCCGGTTGCGGACGCTGCCGCGGTGCAGCCGCCCGCCGCCGGAATCGGGGAAGGCCGCTGCCCCGGCCGGCAGTCTGGGCCGCACGTCCTGCAGGTACCAGCGCAAGATGAGGTCGAGCTGGTCGAGCATCGGCACCCAGCGTGGCCGCGGCCCCGAGCCCTGGGCTGCCTTGCCGAACCGCACGTGGATCTTGCCGAACGGCCCGCGGTCAAAGTGCAGGTCAGCGACATCGAGCGCGACGGCTTCCTCGGCCCGCAGCCCGGCGTGATACAGCGTCCGGTAGAGCGCGTAGTCCCGGCCGGCCACGGCGAACACGCGGGCGGTGGCCACCCGCTGGCGCAAGAACGCGAAGAACCCCTCCACCCGGGCCGGGGTGGGCGGCGGCCGCGACTGCGGGGAGTCGGCGCCGACATGCCGGGCGGCGTTGAACTCATCGACGGGGTCGGCCAGCCGGACCCCGAAGCACGCCTCGATCTCGGCTGCCTTGCGGGCGGCCAGGAACGCGAAGAACCCCTTGAACGCCGACACATACCCGCGCCGGGTGCTCGCCGACATCCCGGCTGACGCGAGCTGCCCGACGACCCGGTCGACGTCCTCGCAGGTCACCTCCCAGGCCGGGCACCCGCACGCGCCGAGGAACCGCTCCAGGGTGCCGGCGCCGTTACCGATGGTCAGCGGGCTGAACCCGCGGGCGGTCTGCGAGGCCTGGTACGCCTCGATGCAGGCCGCCTGATAAGCCAGCGGGTCAGGCGGCACGTCCGGTAATGACGGCCTGGCCGATGCGATCACGTGAAGACCCCTGCCAGCCACCGCATACCTCCGCATCACCATTGATTGCCAGGTAACACCTAACAATTCTGGCGAGCGCCTGTAAAGTCAAAGACCTTCGCAGCGTGTCGTTGCCGCAGGCAGCTGGGCAGATCGCCGGATGGCCGGGGATATCAAGAACAACAA
>JBKQSL010000111.1:0-35218 GCA_052143655.1 Streptosporangiaceae bacterium
GGTGTCCAGGCCGCCGATCGTCAGCACGTCGGGAGCAACCTCGGCAGGCGCGGTCGCAGCCTGGCGCGGAGCGCGGTAGAGGTGCCCGTTCGGCGCCCTGAACTTGCCGAAGCTGACGCCGAACGCGGCCCGGGCGGCAGCGACGGAGCCGGTCACGGACACGTAGCCGCCGATCTCGCGGTTGACGCCGGTAACCCGCAGCCCGGCCGAGCGCACCCACGACTCGATCGACGCGACCTGCCCGCTGGTGGCGCCGTAGCGCGCCCGCAGCTGCGCCGCGGTGAGGAAGTGACCGTACTGCGGGCTGCCGGGAGTCGACACCGCGGCGGCGAAAGACGCCAGCCCCGCCGGGTCTTGCCCGGCCAGGTAGATCCAGGCGTGCACGGTGCCGCTCCGGACGGCCGGAGCGGCACCTCGGCCGCTCGTGGTCGCCCATTCCGGGTGAGTGCCGGGAATCGCCGCGCGGGGCACGGCTGCCTGCGCGGCGGTCGCCGTGGCGAGCCCGCCAAACGCGAGCGCACCGGCGGCGACAGCTGCGATAACCGAGCGGCGCCGGGTGACGACTGAGAGCATCCGCAATCCTTTCCTGGGTGCAGAGGAACCAGGCGCGACCTGGCCGAGCCGGCTGACGCCGACCTGCGCGGCGCCCCGGGTCCGCCCGCCGCGCCGCCAGCCGCCAGGTGCCATCGTTGTGCGCGAATATGCAACGCCCCGACCTCAGTTTGATCAAATCGGTATGAGCGCGCTGCCGCAGTCCAGCTGGCGCCAGCGCGGCCGGACGGCCAGGGCCGCCGGATTCAGCCTGGCCGGCCCGGACGGGCCCGGCTAGCCCGGACGGGCCCGGCTATCTGAGCGTCAGCTCCTGGCCGGCGGCCGCCAGGGACAGTGGTCCGGTGAAAGCCGCGGCCGCCTCGGCCCGGCTGCGCTCACGGTCGTTGCCGGGCACCAGGTGGGTGAGCACGAGGCGGCCGGCGCCCGCCCGGGCGGCGTGCGCCCCGGCCTGCCCGGCGGTCAGGTGCAGGCCTTCCGGCAGTCCCGGGCCGTCGAGGAACGATGCCTCGGACAGCAGCACGTCCGCCCCGCGGGCCAGGGTCACCAGCTCGTCGCACACCCCGGTGTCGGCGGAGTAGGCCAGGGCAACCCCGTCGTGCTCGATCCGGAAGCCGAACGTCTCGACCGGGTGGTTCATGTGCGCCGCGGTGATCCGCAGCGGGCCGATCTCGGCCGGGCCGGGCTGCAGCGTGACGAACTCGAAGGCCTCGGTCATCGTCGTGCCGGGATCCAGGCCCATGGCGCGGGCCAGCCGCTCCTGCGTGCGCGCCGGGCCGTACACCGGGATGCGCGGCATCGGGCCGGCCGGGTGGTAGCGCCGGGCCACGGCGTAGGAGCACATGTCCAGGCAATGGTCGGGGTGCTGGTGGCTCAGGCAGATCGCGTCGATCTCGGCCAGCCCGGCCGCGCGTTGCAGGGCCCCGAGCGCGCCGGTGCCCAGGTCGAGAACGAGCCGGAAGCCCTCGGCCTCGACCAGGTAGCACGATGCCGGGCTGTCCGGCCCGGGGAAGCTGCCGGCGCAGCCGATGACCGTCACTCGCACGGGGCCCACGCTACCCCGGCGCTGCTCCGGCGGCGGGCCGGGCGCCCGGCTCAGCGCGGCGGCGTGACCGGGCCGCGGCCCACCCGGGCCAGCTGGCGGCTCTGCGCGGCCAGGGCCCCGGCGGCGTCCCAGACTTCCGCCTCCTCGTCGAACCAGCCGCCGCTGACATGCCGGCACCGGGCTGCCACCCGCAGCGGCCCGGGCACCGGAACCGCCCGCATGTACCAGGTCAGCTCGACGGTCGGCGACCAGCCGGTGGCACCGAGGCCGAACACCACCGGCGGCAGCGCGTCAACCGCCAGGGCGAGCAGGCAGGCGTCCGGGTCACGGTCCTCGCGCAGCGAGAAGTAGCCGCGCATCTCCGGCACCCCGGCGGGCTGCCCGTGCCGCCAGCCGGCCACCGCCGGATCGAGCAGCAGCGACACCTGGCCCGGGTAGCCGGGCTGGCCGCGGCCGGCCGGCGGCGAGAGCACCTCGGCCCGGCCGAGGCGCACGCACTGCCCGATCGGCGGCAGCGCAGGCGGCGCGCCGGTCCAGCTCAGCGCGGCCGAGTCATGGCGGCCCGCAGCCGATTCCGCCGGGCTGTCGGCCAGCGCCCCGGTGGTGACGGCGACCTCCAGCACCGGCTGGGAGTCCTGGACCAGCGTCGCCCTGGCGGTCGCCGCGGTCCGGCCCTGCCGCAGCCAGGTCACGTGCACCTGCGCGGGCGCCAGCGCCGCGACCCGCAGGAAGTGCGCGCTGGTGGCGACCGGGTGCGGATGCGGCGAGGAGTCGAGCACCGCGCGCAGCACGGTGGCGATCAGCACTCCCCCGTTGACCGCCGGGGGTGCCGTGCTCTCGGCTGACCAGATGGCGAACCGCTCGTCGGGCTGGGCCTCGTACCGGCCCTCGCCGACCCGCCGGACGGCGGTGGCCTCGTCGAAGGCGGTCAGGCCCACAGCTGCCCTTCGAGACGGCTCTCAGCCTCTTCCAGCGTGCCGCCGTACGCCCCGGTGGACAGGTACTTCCAGCCGCCGTCGGCGATGATCATGGCGATGTCCGCGCGCCGGCCGGCCGCGTGCGCCTTCGCGGCGATGCCCAGGCCCGCGTGCAGCACGCAGCCCGACGAGATCCCGGCGAAAATGCCCTCGGCCGCCAGCAGCTCCCGGGTCCGGCGCAGCGCGTCCGCCGAGGCCACCGAGTACCGGCCGGTCAGCACCGAGGCGTCGTACAGCTCGGGAACGAATCCCTCGTCCATGTTCCGCAGCCCGTACACCAGCTCGCCGTACCGCGGCTCGGCTGCCACCACCTGCACGCCGGGCACCTTCTCCCGCAGGTAGCGGCCGGTGCCCATCAGCGTCCCCGTGGTACCCAGGCCCGCCACGAAATGGGTGATCTCCGGCAGGTCGGCCAGCAGCTCCGGCCCGGTCGTCTCGTAGTGGGCCCGTGCGTTGGCCTCGTTGCCGTACTGGTAGAGCATCACCCAGTCAGGGTTGCGGGCGGCCAGTTCCTTGGCCACCCGCACGGCCTCGTTCGAGCCGCCGGCGGCCGGCGAGGAGATCACCTCGGCACCGTACAGCTCCAGCAGCTGACGGCGCTCGGCGGAGGTGTTCTCCGGCATCACGCAGATCAGCCGGTAGCCGCGCAGCCGCGCCACCATGGCCAGCGAGATGCCGGTGTTGCCCGAGGTCGGCTCCAGGATCGTCGCGCCGGGCGCGAGCGTGCCGTCCTTCTCCGCCGCGGCGATCATGGAGAACGCCGCGCGGTCCTTGACCGAGCCGGTCGGGTTGCGGTCCTCCAGCTTGGCCCACAGCCGCACCCCGGGACCCGGTGACAGGCGCGGCAGCCCGACCAGCGGCGTGCCGCCGACCGCGTCCATCATCGAGTCGTAGCGCATCGGGCGCCAGGGCCGCTCAGCCGGTCCCGCGGGTCAATGCGAGCCGCCGGCGACGGCGGGCAGGACGGTGACTGTGTCGCCGTCCTTGACGGGCGCGTCCAGCCCGCCCAGGAAGCGCACGTCCTCGTCGTTGAGGTAGACGTTGACGAACCGGCGCAGGCCCGAGTCGTCGGCCAGCCGGTCGCGCAGCCCGCCGTGCCGGGCGTCCAGGTCGGTGAACAGGTCGCCGAGCGTATCGCCCTTGCCCTCCACCGACTTGGCGCCGCCGGTGTAGCTGCGCAGGATCGTCGGGATGCGGACCTCGATGGCCATTGACGTAACTCCCAGGGTTACTGACGGGCGTGCTGCTGGTTTCAACGGGCCGGCCCGCCGGATCATTCCGCGGGCGCAGCTATCCCGCCGGCAGGCCCTCCCGCGGCTGCTGCGCGGTCACCGTGACCTCCTCCTCGGTCACGGTCCCGTCCGCGATGCGGAAGGACCGGAACTCCGCCACGTCCGGGTCGGCGGTGGAGACCAGCACGTAGTGCGCGCCGGGCTCGCTGGCGTAGGAGATGTCGGTGCGGGACGGGTAGGCCGGGGTGGCGGTGTGCGAGTGGTAGATCACGACCGGTTCCTCGTCCCGGTCGTCCATCTCCCGCCAGACCGCCAGCTGCTCCATTGAGTCGAACCGATAGAAGGTCGGCGACCGCTCCGCGTTCAGCATCGGGATGAACCGCTCGGGCCGGCCGCTGCCGGCCGGCCCGGCGATCACCCCGCAGGCCTCGTCCGGATGATCAGCCCGGGCATGCGCGACGATCTTGTCCCGCAGCGCGGCAGGGATGGTCAG
The DNA here is from genome assembly GCA_052143655.1 of Streptosporangiaceae bacterium. Taxonomy (GTDB): domain Bacteria; phylum Actinomycetota; class Actinomycetes; order Streptosporangiales; family Streptosporangiaceae; genus CAVSUR01. Next base: position 4,297 of record JBKQSL010000111.1, read on the forward strand.
CATGCACGCGAGCGTAGCGGGCCGCTGTCAGCTCAGCGCCTCCACCATGGTCTCCTGCAGGTAGGCCAGCCACTGGTACACCCACACGTAGGCGTACGCAGGATCGCCCCGGTCCATTTCCGCCACCCGGCTGTCGAAGTCGTCGGTGACCCCCAGCCGGACCGACAGCGCCAGCCGCACGTCGTTCAGGGCGCGCAGCCATGTCTGCGCGTCGGCCGCCGACAGCCGGATCCGGCCGCCCCGCGCCGGCAGCGTGGCCAGCACGGTGCGAGCCGCCGCGACCTTGGCCGACCGCAGGCCCGACTCGGTGTACCGGCGGAACTCTGCCGCCGCCTGCGAGTCGCCGGTGTAGGCGTCGGGCAGCAGCCGGGCCAGCGCCGGGTCGGCGGGCGGCGCGGCGGCATCGGTGAGCTGCAGCTCGGCCTCCAGCGCCGCGGCATCCGCCGGCAGGCCCGGGTCCGCGCCGGCTGGCTTGGGATCGCGCTGCTCCGGGTCGGCGCCCAGCAGCTCGGCGACCTGGCTGACCAGGTTGCGGATGATCCCGGCCTGGCCGGCGCCGAATCGCGCGGTCACGCCGCTGCTGGTCGCCCGGAACCCGGCCATCTCGTCCACCGTCTCATCCGCCTCATCCGCGTCGTCATGGGGACCGCCGTCCCCGCCCGGGCCAGCCGGATCACCGGTCACGAGTCGTGGCTCACGGTGGCCCACAAGCCGTAGCCGTGCAGGGTCTCGGCATGCCGTTCCATCGCCTCGCGCGCGCCCGATGACACCACGGCGCGGCCCTTGTGGTGCACGTCGAGCATCAGCTTCTCCGCCTTGGCCTTCGAGTAACCGAAGACGGTCTGGAACACGTAGGTCACATAGGACATGAGGTTGACGGGATCGTTCCACACGATCGTGACCCAGGGCGTGTCGGCGACCGCCTCCTGCTCTGATTCCGGCCGCAGTACCTCAGCTGGCGCCGTGCTCACTCGATGTCACCTCCTACAGTCCTAGTGTCCTACACCCGCCCGGCTCGCCCGCTGCGCCCGGCGAGATCCGTAGGATCCGGTCATGACCCGAGATCCCGGCGCCGCCGGAACCGGCCTGCTGACCGACCATTACGAGCTCACCATGCTGCGCGCCGCCCTGGCCAGCGGCGCAGCGCGCCGGCGGGCCGTCTTCGAGGTCTTCGCCCGCTACCTGCCGGCCGGCCGGCGCTATGGCGTCGTGGCCGGCCCCGGGCGGCTGCTGCACGCGCTGGAGAGGTTCCAGTTCAGCGACGCCGACCTGGCCTACCTGACCAGCGCCGGGATCATCGACGACCCTACCCGCCGCTACCTGGAGTCCTATCAGTTCAGCGGGAACATCTACGGCTACGCGGAGGGCGACTGCTACTTCCCGGGGTCGCCGATCCTGGTGGTCGAGGGCACGTTCGCGGAGGCGGTGCTGCTGGAGACGCTGGTGCTGTCGATCCTGAACCACGACTGCGCGATCGCCGCGGCGGCCTCGCGGATGGTGACCGCCGCCGAGGGACGGCCGCTGATCGAGATGGGCTCGCGCCGCACCCATGAGCTCGCGGCCGTGGCCAGCGCCCGGGCCGCCTACCTGGCGGGCTTCGCCGCCACCTCCAACCTGCGCGCCGGTCAGGAGCACGACGTGCCCACCAGCGGCACCAGCGCGCACTCGTTCACGCTGGTGCACGACGACGAGCGGGACGCCTTCGGCGCCCAGCTGGCCGCGCTCGGCCCGGGCACCACGCTGCTGGTCGACACCTACCACGTGGCGGACGCCGTGCGCACGGCCGTGGAGCTGGCCGGGCCGGAGCTGGGCGCGGTCCGGGTGGACAGCGGCGACCTGCCGGTGCTGGCCCGCGAGGTGCGCGCGCAGCTCACCGCGCTCGGCGCGGAGAAGACCAGGATCGTGCTGACCGGCGACCTGGACGAGCACTCGATCGCGGCCCTGGCCGCCAGCCCGGTCGACGGCTACGGGGTGGGCACCTCGCTGGTGACCGGCTCGGGCGCGCCGACCGCCGCGCTGGTCTACAAGCTGGTCGCCCGGGCCGACAGCAGCGGCGAGCTCCAGCCGGTGGCCAAGCGCTCGGTGGGCAAGCCCAGCCGCGGCGGCCGCAAGTGGGCGGTGCGCGAGCTGGACGCCGACGGGCGCGCCGCCGCCGAGCTGATCCTGGACGCGCCGCCCGAGCCGGCTGCGGGCGAGCGGATCCTGCTGCACGAACTGGTGCGCGGCGGGCAGATCACCGGCCGCGAGCCGCTGGCGGCGGCGCGCGCCCGGCACCGGGAGGCGGTCGCCGAGCTGCCGGTGCAGGCTCTCAAGCTGTCCCGCGGCTACCCGGCGATCCCGACGATCTTCGTGCCAGACGCCGAGGATAACGGCGACGGCGGCCGGCGGCCGCGCCGCGGCCGCTGACTGGCTCGTCGCACCCGGGGCAATCCGGCTAATCTGGGCTCATGCCGGCCGTGGTGCGTGCCCTGCTGATCGTCGACGTCCAGAACGACTTCTGCGCCGGGGGCTCGCTCGCGGTGGCCGGCGGAGCCGAGGTGGCGAGCGCTATCAGCGGCTACCTGGCCGGGCCGAGCGCGGGCCGGTACGCGCACGTGGTCGCGACCCAGGACTACCACGTCGATCCCGGCGGGCATTTCGCCGCCGAGCCAGACTTCCGCGACAGCTGGCCGGCGCACTGCGTGGCCGGCACGTGGGGCGCGCAGTTCCATCCCGGGCTGGACACTGGCCGGGTCGAGGAAGTGTTCCGCAAGGGCGCCCATGCCGCCGCCTACAGCGGGTTCGAGGGCGCGTCCGCGGCCGGCCAGCCGCTGGCAGACTGGCTGCGGGCCAGGGGCGTGACCGATGTCGATGTCGCGGGCATCGCCACCGACTACTGCGTCCGGGCAACCGCCGCCGATGCCGTCCGCGCCGGGTTCGCGACCACGGTGCTGGCCGACCTGACCGCGGGGGTGTCCGCCGAGACGAGCGAGGCGGCCCTGGCCGGGCTGCGCGCCCTCGGCGCCGCGGTCACCGCATCGGGCTAGTCGTCGTCCCCGCCCTCGGGCAGGGACTCGTAGATTTCCTTGCACTCCGGGCAGACCGGGTACTTCTGCGGGTCCCGGGTGGGCACCCAGACCTTGCCGCACAGCGCCCGCACCGGGGTGCCGGTGACCGCGCTGTCGACGATCTTGTCCTTGAGTACGTAGTGCGCGAACCGCTCGTGGTCGCCGTCGCCGGTGGACAGGTCCGGCCGGACGTCGGTCTCCTCGCGGATGCGGGTGGCGGGGATGACTTCGGTGCTCATAACGGCGCAGTTTACGCGGCCCGGCGGCACTCGGGGGACCGGTCAGTTCTGCGCGGGATCGTCCGGGTAGGTCGCCACCAGCGCCAGCTCACCGCCCTGGCGGCGCAGCACGGACGGCCAGAGCCGCTCCGGCTCAGCGTAGAAGGCATCCGCGGGCTCGCCGCCGAGCACGTACCACGCGCCCTCGGAGATCTCGCCCGGCAGCTGGCCCGCGCCCCAGCCGGCGTAGCCGGCGAATACCCGCAGCGAGGTGACCTCGCCCACCAGGTCCTCCGGCGAGGAGCCCAGGTCGACCAGGCCGATGCCGGCCATCAGCGGCGATCCCTCCAGCGACCGCCAGCCGGCCGGCTGCCGGGCACCGCGCACCCGGGCCAGGCCGAGCGCGCTGCTGGGCGAGACCGGCCCGCCGCGGAACACCACCGACGGCCCGGATACCAGGTACTGCCACGGCTCGAGCACGTCGCCGACGGCGATGTCGGTGGGGCGGTTCAGCACGACACCGAGCGTGCCTTCGTCGGGCTCGTCCTCGACGATCAGCACTACGGTGCGCCGGAAATTCGGGTCGCCCAGCAGCGGCGTGGCCGCGAGCAGCTTCCCCGTCAAAGACCCCTGCGCCATGTCACCATCATGCTGCAGACAGCCGGCCGGGCGCAGCCCGGATGATCGCGTGCTGGCCCCGCCCGGGGCGCCGCCGACATACCCTGCAAGGGTGCCCAGCAGCAGGACCGTATCCGCCGCGGCAGGGACGGCCGAGCCCGCGCCGCAGGTCGACGCCGCCCGGCTGCGGGTGGCAATTCTGCGTATGTCGCGGCGGCTGCGCAAGCACGAGCTGGCCGGGCTGACGCCGACGCAGCTGTCGGCGCTAGCCACGGTGGAGCATTCCGGGCCGATCCGGCTCGGCGACCTGGCCGCTGCCGAGCGCATCGCCCCGTCCACCCTGACCCGCCTGATCAGCGTGCTGGAGGACAACGGCTACGTGCGGCGGCAGGCGGTGCCAGGAGATGCCAGGGCCGCGGCGGTCGCGGTCACCGGCAAGGGCCATTCGGTGCTGGCCCGGATCCGGCAGGAAACCACCGCCCTGCTGGCTGACGGGCTGCTGCAGCTGTCACCGGACCAGCGGACCGCACTGGCCGCCGCGCTGCCCGCACTCGAGCAGCTGGCCGACGCCGACGATGCCGGCCAGTACCGCCGCGCCGCCCGCCCCCGGCAGGCCGCCGAGGCCCCCGCGGCCTTGTGATCACCCGGCCGGGTGATCACGCACGCAGTGCACGCCGCGCTGCCATGCCCCTGCAACTACCGCGCCTGCGCAACACCGATCGCATCAGGTCCCAGCCGCCCCGCGGCTAGCCGGGCCGGGACGGGCACGGCGGAAAGCTGGTCAGTCATCGGCCGGGCGCAGCACCCGGACAATCACTGCGGCGGCCCGGCCCGGATCAGCGGCGATCGGCTCGCCCCACGGCCACCAGAACCACCACGTCCCGTCCTCAGGCGGCCCGGCGTAGATGCGCTCAGACAACACCGACGCACCCGGCTCGGGATTACGCGCATACAGGCTGGGCTGGCGGCCTGGCGGGGCATCAATCCGGGATGACCAGCCCTGGCGCGCTAGCTCTGCCGCCAGCGCATCCATGCGAGCGGCTATCTCGGCTGGGTCAGCCCTGGTGGTCATGGTCATTGCTCCTATCCCGGTTCGTGCCGGTCAGCGCGGCGGCTTGGCCCGTTCTGGCTAAGCGGATGGCCTGCGGTCATGGCAGGATTCAGGTTGTCGTAACTGAAGGTGCCTTCTCTATTCCGTTCCGGGTATCTCATGGTGAGATATATTGGCCAGGTGGATGGTCCGGTACTCGGCCCGGTGGAGATCCCGGCGTCAGCGTGGCGGCGCGCGGATGTACAGCGGTCACTGGCCGCGCGGAATATGGCCTTGCTGTTGCGGCTGGTGCAGAGCTACGGCGGCATCAGTCAGGTCCGGATGGCCGTAGCTGCGGGGCTCGGCCAAGGGCGGGTCAATGAGATCATTAACGGTCGCCGCCAGGTGACCGGGCTTGGTGTCTTCGAGCGCATTGCTGATGGCCTGACGATGCCGGATGAGGCCCGGATGCTGCTGGGCCTGGCCCCGGCGAGCGCGGCTGGGCGGGGTGCGTTTGCCGGTCACGCTGAGATCGCCCAGGTGTTCGCCAGCCAGGCTGCGGCTGAGCGAGATCTGAGGGCCGAGGCGGCCACGGCCGGGCAGCTTGATCTGATGGCGGTGCGGGCGCTGGGGCTGATCGGCTTGAATGATTCGCTGCTGCGCGGATCGCTCAGGGCGCGGGAGGTGCCTGTGCGGGTTCGGGTGCTGCTGCTGGATCCGGGTGCTCCTGCTGTCGCGGTGCGGGCGTCGGAGATCGGCGAGTCGTCGGAATCGCTTGCATCGGGAATCCGGCTGGCGGTGGCGCGACTGGCCGAGCTTGCCGGGTGCCCGGGTGTTGACCTGCGGGTGAGATTGTATCGGGACCGTCCGGTGTGGCGGATGATCCGGCTCGATGACATCTTGTATCTGTCAGCGTTCGGGGTACGGTCGGAGGGGCATCGGTCGGGGATGTACAAGCTGACGGCGGCGGAGAACGGCGTCCTGCATGCCGGGTTCACCCGCCATTTCGATGATGCCTGGGACCGGTCCAGGCAGCCGCCGGAAGCGGGCGCGTGATCGAGGCCGAGCTCAAAGCGCGGGTCGCCGACCCCGGTGCTCTCCATCCGCGACTGGGGGAACTGGCCGCAGCCGAGCGGGCCGTGTACCGCGATGCCTACTATGACGATCCGGCAGGGACGATTTCCGGCACCGGCCGTGAGTTGCGGCTGCGCACGATCATCGATGACTCTGGGGCGTGGTCGCTGCTGACCTATAAGGAGGCTGCTGTCGAGGCGGCCAGCGGTTCCAAGCCCGAGCATGAATCGCGGATCGGCGATCCGGCTGCGGTTGATCTCGTGCTGCGAGGGCTGGGGCTGGCCCCGTGGGTGGCTTTCGAGAAGCACTGCACCAACTACCGGTTCACTGCCCGGGGCCGCAGCATGCTGGCCACCGTGGTCGCCATCCCGGGCATTGACGGGTCGTTCATCGAGGTGGAGACCATGACCGATCAGGAGGGCGTTGCGGCGGCGCTAGCCGACATACGTGATGTGATGGGTCAGCTCCAGATCGCTGGTGCCGATCTGACCTCCGAGAAGTACACCGACGCGGTACTGCGCGCGGAACACGAGCGGAGCAGCGCAGGCTGAGGGTACCGGCGGCAAGGCTGCCGGGCGAGTCAACGCCTGCAGGGCCGAGCGGCCCGGAAATCTGACCGCGCCGGGCGCCGGTCCTGGCGGGAGAACCTCAGAACAGCAGGCTGGACAGGGTCGCGCGGGCCTTGGCTACCCGCTGGTCGCGCGGCGGGAAGACCTCGAACAGGCTGATCAGGTGCAGCCGGGCCTTGTTCCTGTCGTCTCCGGAGGTACGGCGGACCGTGTCCAGCAGGCGGCTGAACGCGGCGCCGGGCTGGCCCAGCGCGATATCGATATCGGCCATCTGCGCCTGCGCCTGCACGTCCTCGGGATGCTGCTGGGCCGCCTGGCTGACCGCAGTCCGGTCGTAGGAGTTCACCCGCCGGATGAGGTTGACCTGGGCCAGGCCCATGGTGGCGACGGGATGGCCGGGCGAGCTGGCGAGCAGCTTGTCGAACGCGGCCGCGGCCGCGTCCAGGTCGCCGCGCTCCATCGCCTGCTGCGCCTCGGCCAGGGCCGGATCGGCCGGGGGCTGGGCCGGGCCGCGGCCGGCCGTAGCCTGGCCCGCAGCGCCCGGCTGGCCGGCCGCCGCCTCGGCCGCGCCCGCCGCGCCGGGCATCCCCATCCGCTCCGCCACCGCCAGTACCTGGGCGAGGACCTCCCGCACCTGCTCCTCGGGGACCGCACCCATGAACAGGGGCATCAGCTGGCCGCCGAGCACCGCCATGACCGCCGGGATGGACTGGACCTGCAGTGCCGCGCTCAGCTGCGGGTTGGCGTCGACGTCGATCTTGGCCAGTACCCAGGCGCCGTCCGCTTCCGCCGCCAGCTTCTCCAGGACCGGGCTGAGCTGCTTGCAGGGCTCGCACCAGTCGGCCCACAGGTCCAGGATGACCGGCACCTGCTGCGAGCGGGCGATGACGTCGGTGTTGAACGTCTCGTCGGTGACGTCGATGACGGCCCCGGCCGGGGCGCCCGGCTGGCCGCCGCCCTCCGCCGCAGCGGCCGCCTGCTGCCGGCGCTGCGCGGCGGTCTGGCGGGCACCGAGGTCGACGGCACCATGCATCGTGAAATTCCGCGGCTGCGTCATGCTCTTATCCTGCCGTATCCGCGTGAGACTGCACACCGCAGCCGGGCCGGGCCCGGCTGCGGCCTCAGAAGGCGGGCACCTCGCGGTAGCCGCCCCATTCCTCCCGCAGCGCCCCGCAGATCTCGCCGAGTGTCGCCTCGGCGGCCGCGGCGGCGATCATCGGGGGCACCATGTTCTGCCCGGACCGGGCCGCGCCCAGCATGGCCGCCAGGGCGGCGCCGACCGCCGCCTGGTCCCGCGCGGCCTTGCGCCCGGCCAGTTCCCGCACCTGGGCCACCTCCACCTCGTGGCTGACCCGCAGGATTTCCACCGGCTTCTCGACGGTCTCGGTGAAGCAGTTCACCCCGACGATCTTCTTGTCGCCCTTCTCGAGCTTCTGCTGGTAGGCGAACGACGCCTCGGCGATCTCGGCCATGAACCAGCCTTCCTCGATGCCGTGCAGGATCCCGCTGGTCATCGAGCCGTCACCGGACATGGCCCGGATCCTGGCGAAGATCTCCTCCGCCTGCTGCTCCAGCCGGTCGGTGAGCGTCTCCAGGTACCAGGAGCCGCCCAGCGGGTCGGCGACGCTCGCGACGCCGGTCTCTTCCATGATCACCTGCTGGGTGCGCACCGCGATCTCGGCGGCCTTCTCGCTGGGCAGCGCGAGCACCTCGTCGAGGGCGTTGGTGTGCAGCGAGTTCGTGCCGCCCAGCACCGCGGCGAGTGCCTCGATCGCGGTCCGCACGATGTTGTTGTCGGGCTGCTGGGCGGTCAGCGACACCCCGGCCGTCTGGGTGTGGAAGCGCAGCCACTGCGCCTTCTCCGAGCACGCTCCGTAGACGTCGCGCATCCACCGGGCCCAGATCCGGCGGGCCGCCCGGAACTTGGCGATCTCCTCGAAGAAGTCGATCTGGGCATCGAAGAAGAACGACAGGCCGGGCGCGAATGCGTCCAGGTCCAGCCCGCGGGACAGGCCCAGCTCCACGTAGCCGAAGCCGTCGGCCAGGGTGAACGCCAGTTCCTGGGCAGCGGTGGCCCCGGCCTCGCGGATGTGGTAGCCGGAGACCGACAGCGGCTTGTAGGCCGGGATGCTCGCGGCGCAGTACTCCATCAGGTCGCCGATCAGCCGCAGGTGCGGCTGCGGCGGGAACAGCCATTCCTTCTGCGCGATGTACTCCTTGAAGATGTCGGTCTGCAGCGTGCCGTTCAGCGCGCCGAGGTCGGCGCCCTGCCGCTGTGCGGCCACCAGGTACATGCAGAACACCGGCACCGCCGGGCCGCTGATTGTCATCGAGGTGGTCACGTCGGCCAGCGGGATCCCGCTGAACAGCACGTCCATGTCGGCGGCCGAGTCGATCGCGACCCCGCAGTGCCCGACCTCGCCGGCGCACTGCGGGTCGTCGGAGTCGCGGCCCATCAGCGTGGGCATGTCGAAGGCCACCGACAGGCCGCCGCCGCCGGCCGCCAGCAGCAGCTTGTAGCGCTCGTTGGTGGTGGCGGCGTTGCCGAATCCGGCGAACTGCCGGATCGTCCAGCTGCGCCCGCGGTAGCCCGCCGGGTACAGGCCGCGGGTGAACGGGAACTCTCCCGGCCACCCGATGCGCTCGAAGCCGGGCACCACGCCGTCCTCCGGCGGGCCGTAGACCGGGTCGACGTCCAGGCCCGACAGCGTAGTGAAGTCGGCATCGCGCAGCCGGGAGCTGTCATACCGGCGCTGCCAGCGCTCTCTGGCGTCCGCCTGATGGCCGGCGGCGGGGGGCGGCGGGGGGGCGGGCTGCTGCGCGGTCATGATCACCTTCCCGGCCGGCGGTACCGCTCGGCGGCCCGCGGCAGTGCTGAACAGGCGCCATGGCTGCAGGCGCCGAGTTTAGTAGGACGTCCTACTATTTGCCTCAGTGTACGCGGCAGCCGCCATTCCGCTCCCCCGCCGGGTGGCCTGCTTGCCGCACGCCAACCATCCGGCCTGCTGCGTCGTCTTCTCTGGTAGCCCGGGCGGTCCGGGCGCGGCCGGACGAGCCGGGCGACCCACCGAATGTGTGGTAGAACAATGCGATCCAGCGCACACGACACGAGCCGCACGGCGCTTGTCGGCGATGTGGCCGCCGTGCCGGTGCCCTGGTCCGCGCCGGCGATCCGGGCGTCCAGGCAAGGGAGTTCCGTGGCCAGGCTGCGCACGGGAGACCGGCAGGCCGCCGAGGAGCTGTTCCACGCCTGCTATCCGCGGCTGGCCGGGTGGGTCCGGCGGCTGGTGGATGACGACGACACCGCGCACGAGATCGCATCCGAGGCATTCACCCGGCTGCTCGCGCGCTGGTCGACACTGGAGAACCCGCAGAGCTACCTGTACATGATCGCCGCGAACCTTGTCCGCGATCACTGGCGCAAGTCCGGGCGGGAGCGCCGGGCCATCCGCGTCATGATCGCCGCCAGCACGCCGGACCCGGCCTGCCACCCGGTGCAGGACGTGGACGTGCGGGCCCTGATCGAGGAACTGCCGCCCCGGCTGCGCTGCGCGTTCCTGCTGCACTACTACGGCGGATTCGGCGTCCGCGAGGTCGCGGTCATGCTCGGCAGCCCGGAGGGCACCGTCAAGGCAGACCTGCACCATGCCCGGCTGCGGCTGCGGGCAGCGCTGGGAGATGCCCGTGACTGACGACGACCGGATCCACCAGATGCTGAACGCTGCCGTGCAGCCGCTGCCCCCGCCACCCGGCGCGTTCGAGCAGATCCGCCGCCGGGCGCGGCGGCGCAAGGCCGCGCGGGCGGGGCTGGCCGCCGCCGGCACGGCGGTGGTGATCGCCGCCGCGGCCACGGCGCCGCAGCTGGTAGCACGGCTGCAGGCCAATCGGTCCATGGCGGACCGGGCCCCCGCCGCGGCAGCGGACCGCGGCCGCGGTCCGCACCCAGCGGCAGGACAGAAGGCCGGGGGCCAGTCCAGCGCGGCCACCGCCAGGTCCGCCACGCCGCTGCCGGCGGTCGGCTCGGCGCTGTCCGCGACGGACTCGGGCGGGCTGGTGCCCTGGCACTTTCGGCCGACGTCGGTGACCGTCACCGGCACTGGCACCGGCGGGCTGGTCGGCGCGGTCATCGGCCAGGCGGGCACGCGCGGTCACTGCGCGACCCAGTACTGCACCTCGCTGGCGGGGACCTCCGACTGGGGTGCCAGCTGGTACGGCGTCAGCGCGCCGCTGACGGGCGCGCCGCGCGGCCAGGCCGGGGTCAGCCAGCTGCGGTTCGGCAGCCTGCTGGACGGCTGGGCCTTCGGCCCGCAGCTGTGGGCTACCACCGACGGCGGCCGCGACTGGCAGCCCCAGGACACCTACGGCATGCGGGTCACCGCCCTGGAAACGGCGGCCGGCCGGGCCTTCGCCGTCTTGGCCCGGTGCCGCGGCACTGGCACCGCCTACGCCGCTGACTGCACGAGCTTCTCGCTGTACTCGCAGGCAGCCGGCTCGGCCGCCTGGACGGCCGTGCCCGGGCCGGTGCAGAACCTGACGGCTGGCGGCTCCCGCCAGGCGGACGCGGCCAGCCTGGCGATCGCCAGCGCGGCCGGTCCGGATGCCCCGGCCGGCTACCTGCTGGCGCCGTCGGGCGCGGTGCTCACCGGCCCGCTGGACGGCGCGGCCTGGACCACGACCGGGCAGATCCCGGCGGCCTGCCGGGTCGGCGGTGCGCAGCGCAGCGGCGAGCCGGCCGGCGTCCAGCTCGCCAGCGGTTCCACCGCAGCGCTGACCGCATCGCACAGCGCCGCGACGGTCTCGCAGCTGCTGCTGAGCTGCAGCTCGCGCGGCAGCGGCGGCGCGATCACCAAGACCATCTACGTATCGGCGAACGGCCGCCGCTGGACGCAGCAGGGCCAGGCCACCAGCACGGGCCAGGCGACGTCACTGGCGGCCGCCAGCGGCGGGCTGGCCGTGCTGGCGACCACGGCCGGGATCTGCTACTCCGCCGACAGCGGCCGCAGCTGGGCCAGCGCCAGCATCGCGAGCGCCCCGGCCGGGGGGTTCAGCTACGTGGGCATGACCACGGCCGCCGATGGCGTGGCCGTGCCGGCCGACGCCGGGCTCGGCGAGATCTTCGTCACCACGGACGGCGGCCGCATGTGGCAGCCACGGCCCGTCTAGGCAGGCGGCGGCCCGGCGCTCGTCAGGGGGCGCCGAAGTCGCCGGCCTGCAGCCGCCGGTCGCGCAGCAGCCCGAACAGCTCGCGGAGCTGATCGGGGTCGTAGCCAGCCATGCCGAAGCCGGCGGTCATCAGGTCAGCAGTGGCCCGCTCGACCACGGCGCGCCCGGCCGGGGTGATCTGCGCCAGGGTGCCGCGGCCGTCGTCCGGGTTCGGCCGCCGGACCACCAGCTGCTGCTGCTCCAGCCGGTTGATGGTGTTGGTGACGCTGGTCGGGTGCACCATCAGCCGCTCCCCGATCAGCCGCAACGGCAGCGCCCCCGAGCGGGCGAAGGTGAGCAGCACCAGCGCCTCGTACCGGGCGAACGTGAGGCCGTGCGGCCGGAGCCGGTCGTCGAGCTCGGCGAGCAGGATCTGCTGCACCCGCATGATCGAGGTCACCGCGGCCATCGCGCGCGAATCCCCGAACCGGTGCTCCCAGATGGCAGCGGCCCGGTCGATCGGGTCGTAGGGCAGGGCCAGGGGCTTGCGCACAGGCACAACGTACCGGCCGGGGCCCTGATCCGGGCACGCGGCAACCGGCCGTGTCCGGCAGCAGCAATTCCGGCACGGACGACTACAGTAAGTAATAATTCCTGCTCGATCGGGTAGGGCGGAAGTAACCGCGAGGCGGAGCGGAAGTGGACCGCGCGGCGGAGATGAGTAGCGAGGACGGCGAGGGATCGTGCTGCTGGGGGGCACCCGGGGGAATGCGGCACCGGCCGGTCACGCAAGCGGGCAGGCGAGCAGCCCAGTGCTCGCAGCCGGGGTCGGCGTGCGGCACGGATGGCGCTGGATGCTGCGGTCAGCCAGCTTCCGGGTGACCTTCCCGCCGGCTGGCGGCCTGGTCCTGGGCGTGGCCACGGCCCGCCCGGAAGCAGCGTCAGCACTTGTCAGCCTGCTGTCAGGGCACTGGCGCCCGGCCTATGGTGAGCTGCGCGTGCTCGGCGAGGACCTGACCACGGCGGCCGGCCGGGCCGCGGTCCGCCGTCAGGTGGGGGTGGCACGCCGGCTGAGCCCGCACCAGGCGGCCTTCCGGGTGCGCGGCCTGGTCGAGCACGCGGCCCGGGCCGCGCAGGTCCCGGCCGCCGACCGGCAGGCGCTCGTCGCGGCGATCATCGACCGGATGCAGCTCACACCGTGGGCCCAGGTGCCGCTGCGCTCGGCGCCGCCGGTGGTCGCGCGCCGGGCGCGGCTGGCCGCCGCCGCGGTGCACGAGCCCGCACTGCTGCTCGTCGACGGCCTGCTGGACCGGCTGGCGCCGCAGGACGCCGCGGCGCTGGCCGACGGCATCCGCGAGCTCAGCCGCGACAGCACGGTCATCGTGGCCGGGTGCAGCGCCCGCGCGCTGCGGCGGGTCTGCGGCGACATGCTCATGCTCGCCGACGGGGTCCTGGTCGGCCCGGAGGGGGCGGCTGGCTGACATAGGGTGCTCTCGTGGACTGGTCGATGCTCAGCTGTGCCCGCTCCGGCCACGTCACCTATGCCCCGGACGAGCCGGAACTGCGCGAGCAGATGTCCGCCCGGAGCCGGGGCGGCCAGGCCTGGCAGTGCCTGCGGTGTGCCACGTTCATCCCCGGGCCGCCGCAGGGCAGCGGGCCGGCCAGCCAGGCCCCCGAGCCGCGCCGCGGCAAGGAAGTCCGCAGCTCGCTGATCCTGCGCATCTTCGCCGTCGAGCGGTTCGCCCGCGGCCTGGCGGTGGCCGCGCTCGCCGTCGTCGTCTGGCAGTTCCGCAGCTCCCGGCACTCGATCGAGCAGGCATTCGACCGGGAGCGGCCGATCATCCGGTCGCTGTTCAGCGGCCTGGGCTACAACATCGATCACTCCAAGCTGGTGGGCCTCATCCACCAGGCGCTGACCCTCAGCACCGGCGCCGTCACGCTGCTCGCCGCGGCCCTGGCGGTGTACGCGGTCATCGAGTTCATCGAGGGCACTGGCCTGTGGCTGGAACGGCGCTGGGGCGAGTACTTCGCGATGATCGCCACCTCGCTGGGCCTGCCCTACGAGATCTACGAGCTGGCCAACGGCCTTAGCTGGGTCAAGCTGGGGCTGTTTGCCGTCAACCTGGGCCTGGTGCTGTACCTGGTGCTCACCAAGCGGCTGTTCGGGGTGCGCGGCGGCAAGGAGGCGTACCAGGCGCGGCTGCGCAGTGAATCAGTCCTGGCCGCGGCCGCAGCCGGCCACAGGCCAGCTGACGTCTTGCCAGCCAACCGCACGCCAGGCCGCTGACGTCGCCGGGCGGCGTCAGGCCACCGCCACCGGCGCGGCCTCGACCAGGCTGTCAGACGCCGTATACGCGTCCAGCTCACCCCGGGCCACCTGGGCGGCCAGCTCGTCCAGCCGTGCCTCCCCGGGCAGCGCGCCCAGCCGGCGGCGCAGCTCGGCGACGGCGATGCCCGAGATCTCCTCCCGGGCCCGCTCCTGCCGCCTGCGCCGCTTGTCCCCCGACTTCACCAGCCACCGGCGGTGCGCCGACAGCCGGTGCGCCAGGTCGTCAATGCCCTCGCCGAACGCGGCGGAGGTCGCCACGATCGGCGGCTTCCAGGCGTCGGCCGCCCGGCTCGCCATCGCGATCATGGTGCGCAGGTCCCTGATCGCCTCCTGCGCGCCCGGCCGCTCGGCCTTGTTGACGACGAAGATGTCAGCGATCTCCAGGACGCCGGCCTTGGCCGCCTGGATCGAATCACCCATTCCCGGGGCCACAATCACGAGCGTGGTGTCCGCCAGGCCGGCGATCTCCACCTCGGCCTGGCCCACGCCCACGGTCTCGATCAGGATCACCTCGAAGCCGGCCGCCTCCAGCACGTGCACCGCCTGCGGCGTGGCCGAGGACAGCCCGCCCAGGTGCCCGCGGTTGGCCATCGAGCGGATGAACACGCCGCTGTCGGTCGCGTGGTCCTGCATCCGGACCCGGTCGCCGAGCAGCGCGCCGCCGCTGAACGGCGACGTCGGGTCGACTGCGAGCACGCCCACCCGCATCCCCTGGGACCGGTAGACGCGGATCAGGGCCCCGGTGACCGTTGACTTGCCGACGCCCGGCGCGCCGGTGAGGCCGATCACGGTCGCGCCGCCGGTCAGCGGGGCGACCTCGCGCAGCAGCGGCCGCAGCCGCTGCTGCGCGCCGCTTTCCACCAGCGAGATCAGCCGGGCCAGCACCCGGGGGTCACCAGCCCGGGCAGCCGCGATGAGGTCCTGCGGCGGTGCGTCGCCGCCGGGCCGGGCGGCGGATGGGGCCTGTCCGGACGGGGCGGACGATGCGCTCGACATCCCGGCGCCCGGCTCAGCCACGGCCCGGAGCGGGGACCCGCAGCAGCAGCGCGTCGCCCTGGCCACCGCCGCCGCACAGCCCGGCCGCGCCCAGGCCGCCGCCGCGGCGGCGCAGCTCGCAGATCAGGTGCAGCGCGATCCGGGCACCGGACGCGCCCAGCGGGTGGCCGATCGCGATCGCCCCGCCGTTGACGTTGACCCGGTCGGTCCCGACCCCGAGATCGCGCATGGACTGGATGGCGACGGCGGCGAACGCCTCGTTGATCTCCAGCAGGTCCAGGTCGGACACCGCCAGGCCGGCCTTGTCCAGCGCGCGCCCGATCGCCCGGGACGGCTGGGAATGCAGCGAGTTGTCCGGGCCTGCCACCACGGCGTGCGCGCCGACCTCGGCCCAGACCTCGGCCCCGGCCGCCGCCGCGGCCTCGGCGGACATGACCACCACGGCGCAGCCGCCGTCGGAGATCTGCGACGCCGACCCGGCGGTGATGGTGCCGTCCGGGGCAAAAGCCGGGCGCAGCGCGCTGAGCGACTGGGCCGTGGTGTCGGGCCGCACGCCCTCGTCGGCGTCGAAGAGCACCGGCTGGCCGCGGCGCTGGGGCACCTGCACTCCGACGATCTCCTCGGCCAGCAGGCCGTCCTTGATCGCGCGGGCGGCCAGCTGGTGCGACCGGGCGGCGAACTCATCCTGCTCGGCCCGGGTGATGCCGAGATGCGCGTTATGCCGCTCGGTCGACTGGCCCATCGAGACCTGGTCGAAGGGGTCGGTGAGCCCGTCGTGCTCCATCGAGTCGATCAGCCCGGCTGGCCCGAACTTGAATCCCAGGCGCGCGCCGGGCAGCAGATGCGGTGCCTGGCTCATCGACTCCATGCCGCCGGCGACCACCACGTCGAGCTCGCCCGCCCGGATCAGCTGGGCGGCGAGCGCGATCGCGTCCAGCCCGGACAGGCAGACCTTGTTGACCGTGATCGACGGAACCGACATCGGGATGCCCCCGGCCACCGCGGCCTGCCGGGAGGGGATCTGCCCGGCCCCGGCCTGCAGCACCTGGCCCATGATCACGTAGTCGACCCGGTCGCCGCGGATGCCCGCACGCTCCAGGGCCGCCTTGATCACGATGCCGCCGAGGTCGGCGCCGCTGAACCCGGATAGTGAGCCGAGCAGCCGGCCGATAGGCGTCCGGGCCCCGCCGACGATGACTGCTTCGCGCATACGTGCAACGATACCTGCGGCCGCCGGGCGACCAGGAGAGGCGTTCTGCGCAGCCTCGAGGCCCCGCGCAGGCGCGCTCGCAGGAAAGGACTGCGCCACCATGCTGACCCGCATCGACCACGTCGGAATCGCCTGCCGGAACCTGGAAGAGAAGATCGAGTTCTACACCTCCACGTTCGGGCTGACCGTCGTAGCTCGCGAGGTGCACGAAGAGCAGGGCGTGAAGGAGGCGATGCTGCAGGTCGCCGAGGCTCCGGACGGCGGCTCGTACGTGCAGCTGCTCGAGCCGCTCAGCCCCGAGACGACCGTCGGCAAGTTCATCGAGCGGCGCGGCGAGGGCCTGCACCACGTCGGCTACGGCGTGACCGACATCACTGCCGCGCTCGACGAGATCGGCGCCACCGGCGTGCGGCTGCTGGACGCGCGCCCCCGGCACGGGTCGATGGGCGCCTCGATAGCGTTCCTGCACCCGGGCGACATCGGCGGGGTGCTGACCGAGCTGGTGCAGGCGCCGCCGCGGGACTGAGCCCGCCAGGCCGCCGGCGCGTGCGTCCCGGCGGCAGTGCGCGCGCCGGGAGGCCAGTGCATAGCAGCGTGCACCCCGCCGGGACGCCAGTGCATAATGACGCAAGATGGTCGGATGTGGCATATCCGGCGGCCACTAGGGCTGCGGAGTATCACATATCGGTAAAGACAGGTATCTCCAGCCCGAGCGAACGCGAACAGGCCGCCAACAACCCAGCGGCGGAGTACGCTGCCAGGCACCGGTGCGAACCGCTTTGCGTTCCGACCGGGTCAGGACCGCACTGCAGCTATCGTCCGGCCGACGCGTTTGTCAGGCGGCTGTCCGGGCGAGCGCATCCCCCCCGTCTACACAGGATTAGGCGACATGCAGCCCGATATCGATGCTCAGCTCAGCAACTTCTTCGAGGAAACTCCTCAGCGCGACTTCGCCCGGGTCATGCGCGGATACGACCCGCACCAGGTCAACGAGCACCTGAAGCAGGTAGACGGTGACCTGCGGCAGCATCGGGAGCAGGTGCAGGCGCTGCAACGCGAGCTTGCCGACGCCCACCGGCAGCTTCAGGAGCAGGAGCGGCCCACCTACTCCGGCCTCGGCTCGCGCATCGAGCAGCTGCTGCGGCTCGCCGAGGAGCAGGCGACCGAGATACTGCAGGAAGCCCGGTCGGCGGCGAACGAGTTCAACGCCACCGCCAAGGTCGAGGCGGCTGAGCTGCGGGCCGCCGCCGAGAACGAGGCGGCCGAGCTGCGCGCGATCGCCAAGCGGGAGACTGACGACCTGCGCTCGTCCGCCGAGCGCGAGGCCGACGCGATCCGCACCTCGGCGCGGCGCGAGGCCGACGAGCTGACGTCGACCACGGAGCGCGAGGTGGCCAAGCTGCGGGCCACCGCCGAGCACGAGGTCGCCGAGAAGCGCGCCTCGATCGAGCGCGACATCGCCAAGCTGCGCACCACGACCGAGCGCGAGGTCGCCCAGCTGAAGGCGTCGTCGAAGCGCGAGCGGGACGAGATCCTCACCACCTCCAAGCGCCAGGCCGACGAGATGCGCAGCCAGGCGCAGCGGATCCTGGAGGAGAGCGAAGCCCAGCGCGCTCAGGCCGAGGCCGAGTTCGAGATCCAGCTGGCGTCCCGCCGCGAGGAGGCCGAGCGCCAGGAGGCCGAGCGCCTGGCGGCCGCGCAGTCGGCCACCCAGAAGATGGTGTCCGAGGCCGAGCAGCGGGCTGCCACCGCCGAGCAGCGGGCCGCCAAGGCCAGCGCGCAGGCCGAGCAGACCCGGCGCGAGGCCGACCAGCACTCCCGCCAGCTGGTCAGCAACGCCAAGAAGAACGCCGACCAGATAGTCGCGCAGGCCAAGTCGCAGGCCGACCAGCTGCTGGCCGAGACCAAGTCCGAGTCCGACCGGATCAGGACCCTGGCCCAGCGTCAGGTCGACGAGCTCAACAAGCAGAAGGAGAGCGTGGCCACGCACCTGGCGCAGATCAGCCAGCTGCTGGGCACCCAGATGATGCCGGGCCTGGCCGACGCGCTCAAGCCGCAGCAGAACGCGGTCTCGGCGCCGGCCGCCAAGGCAGTTACCGCGGCGCCGTCGGGTGCCAACGGCGGCCAGGGCGCTGGCGCCCACTCCCGCACGGTGACCGCGGGCCAGCAGGACAACGGCGGCCCTGCGGGCGGTTCCGGCGGCGCCAAGCAGCCGGCGGGCACCAAGTCCGGCAAGCCCGACGACGAGGACTGGTGGACCGCCTAGCGATCCACCGTCACCAGCACGCGGATGGCCCGGCCGGGGTTCCCGGTCCGGGCCATCCGCGTGTCCGGGCTTACGGGCTGACGGCCTGGCCGCCGTCCACGATGCGGACCTGCCCGGTCATGAACGAGGAAGCCTCGCCGGCCAGGAACACCGCCGGGCCGGCCATCTCGGCGGCGCTCGCCCGCCGGCGCATCGGGACGGTCGCGACCGTGGCCGGGCCGAGGCCGCGGGATGCGCCGGTGACGAACGCGGTCTTGCCGGTGCGGTCGAACGGGCTCATGACTGCCTCTCCGTCTCCGTGGCCAGCCAGTGCGTGGGCAGCGGCCACGCCGCGGGGTTGACGCGCCGGACTATCTCGTTCAGCACGATGCGGACGTAGCGCTCCCCCACCCACAGGTGCCTGGCCCGGTCCACGGCGATGATCTCGGCCTGCGGCACCCGGGCGAACCGGGCCCGGGCCTCGTCCGGGCGCAGGTAGTCGTCGAGCTCGGGCACCAGCGCCAGCAGCGGCCTGCCGGTCCGGGCCCAGTCGTCCAGGTCGGCGTCCGCGGCCCGGTGCAGGGCCGGGGACAGC
Organism: Streptosporangiaceae bacterium; assembly: GCA_052143655.1. Taxonomy (GTDB): domain Bacteria; phylum Actinomycetota; class Actinomycetes; order Streptosporangiales; family Streptosporangiaceae; genus CAVSUR01. The sequence goes on from JBKQSL010000111.1 coordinate 23,370, forward strand.
AGCACGGCGCCCTCGACGGCGGGCACGTTCCCCCACTTGAGGGCCAGCTCGGTGCCGAACGACCAGCCGACCAGCCACAGCCGGGGCAGCCCGGCCGCCTGGCTCCAGGCGATCGCGGCCTCGACGTCGGCCCGCTCGGCCTCGGCGTGCCCGAACTCCCCGTCGCTGGTGCCGTGATAGGAGGATGTCCCCCGGGTGTTGAACCGCAGGACGGCCAGGTCCGCCAGCGCGGGCAGCCGGAACGACGCCTTGCGCAGGATGTGGCTGTCCATCATGCCGCCGGCCGTCGGCAGCGGGTGCAGGCAGATCAGGGTGGCGGCCAGCGGCCGGTCCGGCGGCAGCGCCAGCTCGCCGACCAGGTTCAGGCCGTCGGAGGTGCGCAGCGTGACAGGCTCGCGGCGGGCAGGCAGGATCGTGCTGGCCGTGATCTCGGCCGTCGTGCCGGTCATGAGCCCCTCATTCCGGTTACTGAGCTCGCTAGCGGTGCGTGCTGGGTCCCATCCCCGGCCGCCGCGGCCGGCGCTGCCAGCATGCGCTGTGCCAGTGCCGCCGCTCCGCCGGGCCGGGAGCATCGGCCGGCCAGGCGACGAGGTGCGCGGTCCCGGGGCGGATCTCCTGGTCGCAGCCCGGGCAGCGGTAGGTCTTGGCCGTGGCCGCGCCGGGCACCTGCCGGACCACCCAGTCGCCGTCTGGCCAGGACTGGGTCAGCGGCGGCCCGAGCCGGGTCGCCGGGTCGCCGCCCCGGCCCGCAGGCTGGCCGGGAGCGGCCGCAGCGCGGAGCCCGCCGCGCGGCCGGCGTGGCATCCCGTCCGGCAGGCGGCGCGCCTTACGCGGGCTCACGCCCGTCACCGCCGATCATGAACCCGTGCACCTCCGCCATTCCTGCAGTCATGATTGCGCCGGGCGGGCGCTTTATTCCTCAGCCGGGTTCCGCAGCCGGGCGGGCCTGCTGCAGCACCCGACGGTTTTCCCCGCACACCCGGGGATCAGCTAAGATCCTGCCGTGCCTTGGCAGATCTCGGCTGACGATCCGGACGCCGACGACGTCCGCAGGCTACTGGAAAGTCACCTGCGGTTCGCTGCCGCGCACACCCCGCCCGAGGACGTTCATGCCCTGGATGCGGCTGGGCTGAGCGATCCGGCCGTCACCTTCTTCAGCCTGCGCCGGGACGGCACGCTGCTCGCCGTGGGCGCTCTGCGTCAACTGGATGAGCGGCACGCTGAGCTGAAGTCGATGCACACCGTGCCCGCTGCGCGCCGACGCGGCATCGGCCGGGCCATGGTCGACCGCCTGATCAGCACCGCCGCTGATCGCGGCTACCGTCGGCTAAGCCTGGAAACCGGGTCCCAGCCGGCGTTCGCCCCGGCGCGCTTGCTGTACGCGAGCGCCGGTTTCGCACCGTGCGGGCCATTCGGCTGCTACCGCCCCGGCCGCAGCAGCGTCTTCATGACCATGCCGCTGCCCGGCCAGGACCCGGCTGCCCAGGCACGCTGACCAGGCGGCCGAGGTGCTAGCTTCTCGATCATGCGGCGCCCCGGCTGGCTGCGCCGGCTCCCGGCACCGCCGCACCTGCGTACCCGCCCGGCGGCGGCGCGGATCCTCGCGGCCGCCGGGCTGGCCGCCTGCAACTGTGGGTCCTGGCCCCGTTCAAGCCCGGCCTGATGCACTCCCCCAGCGAGTTGTTCAGCAACCTGGAGGTGACCGGCCAGCTGGCCAGTACCTGCATATTGGCGCGGGCATCGCCGAATTCGCCAGCATTTCGGTGGCGGTGCTGCTCGCCTCGCGCCGCAGCCGCGGTGAGCGGACTGCGGCCGCCCGGGTCTACCGGGCGCTGGCCCGGGCCGCGGTGGTCGCATACCCGCTGCTGGGCCTGGCCAGGATCTCAGCCGGGCGCGGCTCGCGGCAGCAGCACGGGCCGCCGCCAGCGACGGGCCGCCGCATCGAGGATCGGTTATTCCAGCTATCCAGATGAGCTGCGCAGATCCGTTGCACCGGAAGTCACTAATGGCTAATGTCCCGGAGTGACTTCTGCCATATCCGTTTTCTCACCCCGGGAGGGGCATCGTGGGTACGCGACGCAGGCCGTCGCTCGTGGCCGCAGGAGCGGCCGCTTTGCTGGGCCTGACAACGATCAGCGGCGTTGCCGCAGCGCAGCCGGCAGGCGCGGCCACCGCCAGCCGGCATCCCCTCGCCGGGAGCCTCATTCCGGCGGCTGCCCGCCAGCATCCGGCCGGTGCCGTGGCCAAGTCCGCCCGGGTGGACTTCGAGCTGATACTGAAGCTGCGCGACGCATCGGGTGCGCAGTCGCTCGTGCGGTCGGTCAGCACCCCGGGCAGTGCGAGCTACCGGCACTACCTCACCGCAGCCCAGTGGGAAGCAAGGTTCTCCCCGGCCGCCAGCGAGGTCCGCAGCGCCCGCGAGTGGCTGGCCAGCGAGGGTTTCACGGTCGGCGCCGTATCCAGGGACCGCATCACCATCTCCGCATCCGGCACGGCCGGCCAGGTGGAGAGGGCATTCGGCACCGGCCTGGAGAACTACCGGCTGAACGGGCACCCCGTGCGCCTGGCCACCAGGAAGATGTCGGTTCCGGCTTCGATCAGCAGAAGCGTGATCGGCGCGATGGGGATCAACCAGAGCATCGCCACGCCGACCGACGCGGCGGGCACCGCCGTCAGCACCCGGACGAGCGCGCTGGCCGCGACTAACCCGTTCCCGCCCGCGCCCCCCGCGTTCATCACGGCTAATCCGTGCGGCAGCTATTACGGCGCCAAGACCACCGCGGTCACGCCGCCGTTCGGGCACGGATACCCCCGGACGGTGCCAGACACGGTATGCGGCTACAAGCCCGGTCAGTTCCGCTCCGCCTATCAGGTTGGCCCGGCCACCAGCGGCAAGGGCGTCACTGTGGCCATCGTCGACGCCTACGGCTCATCGACCATCGCCAGTGACGCGACCCGGTACTTCCAGCAGAACGACCCGGGCAACCCGTTCGCGAACGCGCATTTCACCCAGCTCAACGCCACGCCCTTCGACGACCAGACTGAGTGCGCCGCCTCCAGCTGGCTGGACGAGCAGGCGATCGACGTTGAATCCGTGCACTCGATGGCACCAAATGCCCATATCCTCTATGTCGGCGCCCAGGACTGCATCAACGGCCTGTTCAGCTCCGAGCAGGATGTCATCGACAACGGGCTGGCCAATGTGGTCACTAATTCGTGGGGCGACGACGCCGGGGACCTGCTCGATGACGTCGCGACCCGGACCGCGTACGACGACCTGTTCATGCTCGCCGACTCGACCGGGATGACGATCCTGTTCTCCTCCGGCGACAACGGCGACAACTTCAACCTCTTCGGCCTCTCATCTGCCGACTACCCGCCGTCGAGCCCCTACGTCACGGGCGTCGGCGGCACCTCGCTCAAGATCGGGGCCAGCGGCCAGCAGACGGGCCAGCTCGGCTGGGCCACCGGCCGCGCGTTCAAGTGCACAGCCAACATCGAGGGCGACATCCCCGGCTGCACCGCATCGACCGTGAATACCTGGCTGCCGGTGGCCTACGACGGCGGCAGCGGCGGGTTCACCAGCTACAACTACACCCAGCCGTTCTACCAGGCCGGGGTGGTGCCGTCCGCGCTGGCGCTGCGCAACCAGGCTCTCGACGGGTCCTCGCTGATGCGGGTGGTTCCCGACATCTCGCTCGACGCCGACCCGGCGACCGGCTTCCTCATCGGCCTGCACGAGATATTCCCGAACGGGAAGGACGAGTACGGGCAGACCCGGTACGGCGGGACCAGCCTCGCCTCGCCGCTGCTGGCTGGCGTGATCGCCGATGCCGACCAGGCCGCGGGCACGCCGGCCGGGTTCATCAACCCGGCGATCTACCGGCTCGACCGCAAAGCCGGCGCGATCGACGACATCCTGCCCGGCGGCAACCAGGCCGAATACCGGGTCGACCACGCCTTCACCTATGTCACGGGCGCGAAGGGTGACATCCAGTCATTCCGCGAGCTCACCTACGAGGGCGTGATCACCTACTGCGACGGCACCGGCAACTGTGCCACCCGGCCCAACACGCTCAGCACGGCCAAGGGCTACGACAGCATGACCGGGCTCGGCTCGATTGGCCCCGGCTTCATTCCTGACCTGGCTAACTTCTAACCCGGGCGCCGCGGCGCCCGAACCCGGCTGCCCAGCGAGCACACCTCAACGTGCCCGCTGGGCAGTCGCCGTTTCCAGGCCTGCCAGGTCCCGCAGGGCGGCAGGCTCGCTACAGTTGGCTGCCGTGCGCATCGTCATCGCCCGGTGCAGCGTGGACTACGCCGGCCGCCTGTCCGCCCATCTGCCCCTGGCCACCCGGATGATCATGATCAAGGCCGACGGGTCCGTCCTGATCCACTCCGACGGCGGCAGCTACAAGCCGCTGAACTGGATGTCCCCGCCCTGCCGGCTGGCCGAGCAGCCGGGCTGCTGGGTCGTGACCGGCAAGGCCGGCGAGACGCTGACAATCGAGATCTCCGAGATCCTCAGCGATTCCTGCTTCGACCTCGGCACCGATCCCGGCCTGGTCAAGGACGGCGTCGAGTCGCACCTCCAGGAACTGCTCGCCGCTCAGCTGCACATCCTCGGCGAGGGCTGGCGGCTGGTCCGCCGCGAGTACCCGACCCCGATCGGGCCAGTCGACCTGATGTGCCGGGACACCGCGGGGATCAGCGTGGCCATCGAGATCAAGCGCCGCGGCGAGATCGACGGCGTCGAGCAGCTCACCCGCTACCTGGACCTGCTGAACCGTGACCCGCTGCTGACACCGGTGCTCGGCGTCTTCGCCGCCCAGGAGATCAGGCCGCAGGCCCGCACCCTGGCCGAGGACCGCGGCATCCGCTGCGTCACCCTCGACTACGAGGCGATGCGCGGCACCGACGACAGCGCGCAGCGCCTGTTCTGACCGCTCAGCGCGCGCAGGCAACAGCCCGGCGCTCTCAGCACCTCATGGGTCATCGGCGCCATCAGCGCCCGTTAGGTAAGGAGCCGACCTTTCCTTAGCTAACTTTGCGCTGCCGACGACATATATGGGCTCTTTGCGCGGCAGTGAGGCGTTTCTTCGATGGCTGGGAATCAGGGCCGACCCGACGGACACCGGGCGGCCCGCGAGAGGAGTAACCCGTGACCCCCGCGGCAGGCTCGCGTGTACCAGCCCTGACCAGGCGCCCGCCGGGCGACGGCATGGGCGCGGCGAGCCCGCGGCCTGGCCGGCCTGGGGCGAGCAGCCATCCGTGGGCGGGCGGCCGATCTGGACACCCCCGGCCAGCGAGGTTCGCGGTCGGCTGGCCGTGACCCTGATCAGCATCGCGCTGCTGGTCATGGCGGGCGCGCTGCTGATCAGGGGCGCGTGGATGCGCCCGTACCTGGCCATGCCGCGGACCGGGCCGCCATGGGAGCTGCGCGGCACTGGCGTGCCGCCGGGCATCGTCGTCGCGGCGCTGTGGCTGGGCATGGTGACCGGGGGCATCGGGGTAGCCGCCGGGCTTTCGGCCGTGCACCGCGGTGAGCGGCTGAACCTGGGCCTGCTGCTGGCGATTGCCGCGGCGGCGGCCGTCGCGCTCACCGTGCTGCCGCCGGGCGGCTCGACCGATGCGCTGGACTACGCCGCCTACGGCCGCATCGCCGTGCTCGGGCACAGCCCGTACGTGTTCACCCCGCACCAGCTTCGCCTCCTGCACCCGGGGTTCGCGCGTTCCATCCCCCGGGAGTGGCAGCGGGACGTGAGCGTTTACGGCCCGCTGGCGACCGCCGAGCAGTACCTGGCCGCCCGGCTCGGCGGCTCGTCCCCCGCCGTGATCGTGTGGTGGCTGAAGCTGTGGAACATGCTGGCGTTCGGCGCCGTGGCGATCGCGGCCGACCGGCTGCTGCGCGCCGACCGGGCCCGGCGGCTGCGCGCCCACCTGCTGTGGACCGCCAACCCGCTGCTGCTGTGGAACCTGATCGCGGCCGGCCATCTCGACGTGCTGGCGGCCGCCGCCGGGCTGCTCGGCCTGATCCTGATCCGGGAGCCCGCCGACGGCGGCCGGCCGTCGCCGGGCCGGGCCGCCGCCGCCGGGGCGCTGGTGGGCGCCGCGGCCGGGATAAAGATCAACTACCTGCTCCTCGGCCTGGGCCTGGCCTGGGCGCTGCGCCGCGCGCCCGCGGCACTGGCCGTCGCGGCAGCCGCCGCGGGCGCGGTGCTGCTGGCCGGATACAGCTGGTTCGGGCTCGCCGCGGTCCGCGCCGTGCTGCGCCGCAACGCCGCTGACAACTTCTACCGCTTCCTGCTGCACCAGTCCGTGCCGCTGCACTACTCGGAGACCGAGGTCACGTTGCTCGCGGCGGTGGCCGCAGCGGCGGTCGCGGTGCTGCTGCTGTGGCGGCTGCCGCCCGGCGACCCGGGCTGGCCCGCCATCCGGCCGGTGATCGCGGTCAGCGCGGCATGGCTGTTCTTCTGGCCCTACCAGCTGCCCTGGTACGACACCATGCTGGTATGCCTGCTGGTGCTCTACCCGGCGACCCGGCTGGACTGGCTGGTGCTGGCCCGGCTGACCGCGGGTGCGGTGTCCAATACGCCTGGCACGCTGACGGTGCCGCCCGTGCTCGGCCTGCCCGCCATCGACCACCGGCTGATCCTGGACGTCACGCCGCTGACGCTGCTCGGCGCGGCGATCGCGCTGGTGCTGCTCGCGATATCGGGCCAGTGGGCGCCGCGCGGCCGCGGCGCGCCGCCCGGTACCGTGCCACCGGGCCCGGTCCCGGGCGCGCCGCAGCGGGCCGGGCCGTGGGCGCTCTCCTGACGACGGCCCGGCCAGGCACCGTGGCCTGCGCCGGACCCGTGCACGTTTGCGGAGTGCGGCGGGGGTAACTGGATCAGCGTCAGGCCCGGGCCCGGCCGGCTGCGGCCGGGCCCGGCCGGCGCCCGGGGTGCACCGGTCAGTCGGGCAGCACGTTCGCGTTGACCGCCCGGGCCGCGGCGGCCAGCTCGGGGAGCTCGACGACGCGCACGCCCTGGTCGCGCAGCCACGCCGCGCCGCCGCCGGGGACGAGCACGGGCGGCTCCAGCCAGGCGATCACGACCCGGCCGATCCCGGCCGCGTTGATCAGCCGGGCGCACGACACCGGCCGGGAGGCGCGGCGCAGGCAGGGCTCCAGCGAGCTGTACAGCGTCGCGGCGGCCAGTTCGGCGCGCCCGGCCCTGGCCTGCGCCGCCCGGTCCAGCGCCACCTCCTCGGCGTGGTCGGCCGGCCCGCGCTCCCGGGAGAACCCGGTGCCGAGCACCGAGCCCGCGGCACTGACCAGGATCGCGCCCACGCTGAACGCGGTCTGCGACGGCGGGCAGCGCCGGGACAGCCCGACGGCCTGCTGCAGCCAGTGCCGGTCAGCGCCCGGCTCCCCGGGTCGGCCCGGGCCGGGCGGCGGAGCCAGGTCACCGCCTGGCACGGGCCCTGGCGGGCCCAGGGGTCCCTGATCGGGACCGGATGTTCTCGGCATGTCAGCTGTTCCCGATGGTCGGCAGGCGATGCGCTGCTCACGGTACCTGGCCGCCGCGTCCGGTGATTTACTGGCACGAGGCGGCATGCGGGCGCGGCAGGAGGCGGTGGCAGCGGCAATGGCGACACCGGCATGGACGCATCAGGCCGGGACGGCGGCCGTCTTCGACTCGCTGAATCCGGCGACATCCGAGGTCATCGCCACCTTCCCGGTGCATGGCAAGGCTGAGATAGGCGCTGCCGTGCAGCGGGCGCATGAGGCGAGCGCCTGGTGGGCCGGGCTCGGCTGGGCCGGGCGCCGCCAGCGGCTGCTCGCCTGGAAGTCGCACCTGATCCGGTATGCGGGCCGGCTGGCTGAGCTGGTGCACACCGAGACCGGCAAGCCGCTGGCCGACGGCCAGCTGGAGATCCTGCTGGCCGTCGTGCACGTCGACTGGGCCGCGCGCAATGCCCGCCGGGTGCTCGGGCCCCGCCGGGTGCGCGGCGGCATGCTGGCGCTCAACCAGGCGTGCCGGCTGGAATACCAGCCGCTCGGCGTGGTCGGGGTCATCGGGCCGTGGAATTACCCGGTCTTCACCCCGATGGGCTCGATCGGCTACGCGCTGGCGGCAGGCAACGCGGTGGTGTTCAAGCCCAGCGAGCTGACCCCGGCCGTCGGCGGCTGGCTGGTCAGCTCGTTCGCCGAGGTGGTGCCCGAGCAGCCGGTGCTGCAGCTGGTCACCGGCGGCGGCGAGACCGGCGAGCTGCTGGCCCGCAGCGCCGTCAGCAAGATCGCTTTTACCGGGTCGGCGGCGACCGCCCGCAAGGTGATGGCCGCCTGCGCGCAGAACCTCACCCCGCTGGTCGCCGAGTGCGGCGGCAAGGACGCGCTGCTAGTCGCTGCCGACGCGGACCTGGACGCGGCCGCCGACGCCGCCGTCTGGGGCGCGATGTCCAACGCCGGGCAGACCTGCATCGGGGTTGAGCGGGTGTACGTAGCCCGGGACGTCTACCACACGTTCTGCGCCAGGCTCGCCGACCGGGCGGGACGGCTGCGCCCGGGGGACGACCGGGAGGCCGACTACGGTCCGATGACGCTGCCGGGACAGGCCGAGGTGATCGAGGGGCACGTGGCGGACGCGCTGGCCCGCGGCGGCCGGGCCCTGCTCGGCGGCATCGGCAGCGTGCGGCAGCCGTACTTCGCGCCGGTGGTCCTGGCCGACGTGCCTGAGGACAGCGCGGCGGTCACGCAGGAGACGTTCGGGCCGACCGTCACCGTTGCGCCGGTCGCTGACCTGGCCGAGGGGGTGCGGCGGGCGAACGCCAGCCGGTACGCGCTCGGCTCGGCGGTGTTCGCCGGCAGTTCCCGGCAGGCGATGGCCGCGGCCCGGGCGCTGCGCAGCGGGATGACCTCGGTCAACTCGGTGGTGGCGTTCGCGGGCGTGCCGGGGCTGCCGTTCGGGGGCTCGGGCGAGTCGGGTTTCGGCCGCATTCACGGTGCCGACGGGCTGCGCGAGTTCGCCCGGCCGAAGGCGATCACCCGGCAGCGGATGCGGGCGCCGGTGAACCTGACCTCATTCGGCCGGACCGACCAGGACATGAAGCGGATCATGACGCTGGCCACCCTGCGGCACGGCCGCCGCTACCGCTGAGGGCCGGGGCCGGCGGCGTCAGGCCGGCAGGTCGATCTCCACGATCAGGCCGCCCTCCGGCCGCGGCCGGGCCCGGATCGTGCCACCGTGCGCGGTAGTGACCGAGCGGACGATGGACAGGCCCAGGCCGACCCCGCCGCCGTGATCGGTGCGATCGGCCGTCAGCCGCCGGAACGGCTCGAACAGCGACGACACCGCCTCGGCGGGAACGATCTGGCCGGTGTTGCGCACCGTGAGCGCCGGCTCGCTGGCCACCACGACGTCCACCCAGCCGCCCGGCGCGTTGTAACGGATCGCGTTGGTCACCAGGTTGCCGATGAGCTGCTCCAGCAGCAGCGGATCCCCGGGCGCCAACCGCTCGCCGAGGGCACGGCGCAGGCTCACCTCGTGCTGCGCGGCCATGTCCAGGTGCGAGTCGAGCACCGACTCCGCCAGCTCGTCCAGCCGCACCGGGATCTTCCCCGGCAGGCCCCGGTCGCTCTCGGCCAGCACCAGCAGTCCCTCGATCAGCTTCTCGTTGCGCTCGTTGGCGCGCAACAGCTGGGCGCCGAGCCGGAGCACGTCCTCGCTAGTGTCCGGGGCATCCATCGCCACCTCGGTCAGCAGCCGCTGCACCGCCAGCGGAGTGCGCAGCTCGTGCGAGGCGTTCGCGGCGAACCGGCGCTGGCTCTCATAGCCGACCGCCAGCCGGTCCAGCGTGTCGTCGAGCGCGTCGGCCAGCTTCTTCAGCTGGTCGTCCGCGCCGGTCATCCGGATCCGCTGGCCAAGGTTCTGCGGCCCTAGCTGGCTCACGGCGGAGGTCGTCGCCGCCAGCGGGCGCAGGACCCGGGCAGCGGTCACCCACAAGATCCATGCGTACAGGGCCACGCCGATGATGAGCAGCAGGCTCACGAGCACGGTCCCGACGGCGTCGTAGTTGGCATAACAGTCCTGCGGCGGGCCAGTCGCCAGGAACGCGTTGTAATGGCAGCCATCCGAATTCCCGACGGAGCTCAGCACGCTGAGAAGCGCGGTGGCGCCGACGCCAAGCACAGCGAAGCTGAGGACCGACGTCACAGCCAGGGCCACGGCCACCCGGCGGCGCAGCGAGGGGGCCAGCGGGTTTACCGGCCAGGATGATATCCAGTTCCGGGCGCGGTCTCGAAAAGGCAATATCCGGCTCCGGGCACGGTCTCGATCACCGGCGGGCCACCCAGCTTGCGGCGCAGCGTCATCAGCGCCACCCGGACCGCGTTGGTAAATGGGTCGGCGTTCTCGTCCCATGCCTTCTCCAGCAACTCTTCGGCGCTGACCACGGTGCCCTCGGCCCGCATCAGGACCTCCAGCACCGCGAACTCTTTGGGCGACAGGGCCAGCAGCAGCCCGTCCCGCCAGGCCTGATGCCTGGGCAGGTCCAGCCTTATCCCGGCCCGCTCCAGCACCGGCGGCAGCGCGGGCCGCGCGCGGCGGCCGAGCGAGCCGACCCGCGCCACCAGTTCGGCGAAGGCGAATGGCTTGGTCAGGTAGTCGTCCGCGCCGAGGTCGAGGCCGTCCACCCGGTCCCGGATGCCGGCGGCCGCGGTGAGCATCAGCACCCGGGTCTCTCCGCCTGCGGCGACGATCTGGCGGCATACCTCGTCGCCGTGCACCCGCGGCAGGTCACGGTCGAGGATCACGACGTCGTAGCGGTGCACCGAGACCCGCTCCAGCGCGGCATCCCCGTCGTAGCAGACGTCGACGGCCATGGACCGGCGTCGCAGCCCTTCGGCGATCGTGTCGGCGATCAGCGGCTCGTCCTCGGCTACCAGCACCCGCATGAGCGCCTCCTGCTCTCGTCGGCAGCCAGTATTCACCCCGCCGGATAAGCGGAGGATAAGCGGAGGATAAGCGCCGCCTTAACCGGGCGGATAGGTGCCGGTTCCTATACCTGGGGCCGTGCGCAGCAGCCCCGCACGGCTTTCCCGGCCGTCGCCGCGAACGACGTCCGCCCCTTGTCCGCCGCGCCCCGCGTCCTGGACGGGACGGCGGCGCTGACCGCGGTGAACCTGGCCTGCGTCACGTTCTTCCTGCTGTCGTACTCACGGCACGGGGTGGGTTTCGGCCCCTACCGGATCGACCTTGACGTCTACCGGATCGGCGGCCAGGTGTGGCGCCGCGGCGGAGACCTGTACGGGCGCCTTCCGCCGACCAAGGCCGGGGTGCGGCTGCCGTTCACCTACCCGCCGATCGCGGCGGTCTTGCTGTCCCCGCTGTCGCTGGCGCCGTTCACGGTCGCCGCCACGGTGCTCACCCTGGTCACCATCGCGCTGGTGGCCGTCGTGCTCCGGGTGTTCCTGCGCCGCCTCGGCGAGCCCGCCGGCCGCTCGGGCTGGGCGCTGGCCTGGCTGCTGCCCCCGGCGCTGTTCCTGGAGCCGGTGCGCAACACCCTGGCGTTCGGCCAGGTCAACGTCATTCTGATGGCGCTGGTGTCGGCGGACTGCCTGCTGGCGGCACCGCGCTGGCCACGCGGCGTCCTGGTCGGCCGTCTTCGCGACGGCTCCTCAGTGGTGGCTTCCGCTGGGGCAGGGCCGGGAACTGCGCTGGGCAGCCTGGGAGCAGGTCGCGGGAAGCGCTTACGTGGCTTTCGCCGTGCTCGTCCTGCTGCTGTCCGCATCCGGGCGGCTCATCCCCCGCGCGGACGGCGGCGGCCCGCCGCGCCCTGACCGCGATCACGCTGACCAGGGCTGG
>JBKQSL010000112.1:0-26588 GCA_052143655.1 Streptosporangiaceae bacterium
CCTGCACTCCCGGCGCCTGCGCGCTGCCCGCCTGCCCGCCGTCCGTCTCGCTGCCGGGCCAGGGCGGCCAGTCTGACCCGTAGGGCGGCTCGTCGGCCGCGACGTCGGCGTCCAGCGACGCGGTCGCGAACAGGCTGCCCAGCGCGGCGTAGTCCGCCTCCGACAGCGGCTGCGGCCAGACCTCCAGGCCTAGCGGCCAGACCGTCGCCGTCATCCCGCCCGGCTCCTGCGGCGCGGCGGTCACCTCGATGCTGGCCGGGGTCGAGTGCCCGGACGGCACAGGCGCGCCGCCGGGGACCAGCGCCGCCAGCCCGGCAGGCTCGGCGCACAGGTCCAGCAGCAGCGAGAACTGTCCCGGAGTCGGTGCTATCCGGCTGACCAGCAGGGTCAGCGCCCAGTCCTCGTCTTCCGGCGCGGCCAGGCGGTGCTGGCGGATGTCGGCCTGCGCTTCCCCGTCGAGACGGCGGCGCAGCGCGACTGCCCGCGCGGCCAGCAGGTCCAGTGCCTCATCGAGATTGCCGCACTCGGTCGTGCGCTGGCTGACCTCGGCGAACTCCTCGAAGCCGACCAGGATCAGGTCATACCATCCGGTCATCTCGGTGAGGGCAAGCTCGGCGACAGCAGTGGCCAGCAGCCGTCCCGTCAGGTCGGCTGGCCCCTCCACCGTGGTCACCCGCAGGTGCTCTAGGTCCAGCAGCAGGTAGCCGTCCTGGACGGCGCCCGCCGTGAACAGGCCGGGCAGCAGGTCGCCGGGACCCGGCGACAGCCGCGGCGGCGGCTCCCCCGGCGGCAGCGACAGCCGCCAGGTCATGCCCTGATAGCCGCCCGGCACGGTGAACGGCTCGGGCGGCGGGTCGCTGGCCGGGCTGGCCAGCAACACATCCATCCCGCCCGGGAACACCCGGATCGCTATGATCTCCGGCAGCGGCTGGCCCGCCGTCATCAGGCTCGCGCCCAGGCTGGACAGTGCAGCGCGCAGCGTGGGCGCGGGCTGCACGTCCGGCTGGGCCTGCAGGCGCTGCTCAGCCTGCTGTACCGGAGCGCTGGCGGGCAGCGGGATGCGCCGGCCGCGGCGGCGGGACTGGCGCTGCCGGTGCCGCATCCGGGCGAGCGTGACCACCGCGCCGCCGGCCAGCATGCCCGCGGCGAAGATCGCCAGCGGCGGCATCCGCTCGGTGTCAGCGACCGGCGCTATCACCGTCTGCGGCTGGTGGCCGGGCCCGGCGCCGGGCGGAGCGGTGACCACCGTGGAGGCTGGCGCCACGGTGCCGGAGACGGCCGGGGCCGGGGCCGCCGCGGATGGCGCTGCGCCGGATGAGACCGGCCCCGGCGACTGCAGTGCTGTGCTGCCCTGTGCTGCTGTGCTGCCCTGTGGTGCCGTCGCGCCGGCCGCCGGGTGCGGTCGCTGGTAGCGCGGGTCGCGGGACCGGTGCGGACCGTGCTGCCCGGGACCGTGCCCGTTGGCGCTGGCGGGCCGGGCCGGGTCGTGCCCGGCGGCCGCTGGCAGCCGCAGCACCCAGCCGGGCCAGATCACCGACGGATCGGTGAACGTGCGGCCGCCGCCCATCTGGTGGCCCAGGTTCAGCGCGGCGATCTCGCCGTAGCGGTCCCCGTTGCCGAGGTAGTGCTGGGCGATGGTCCACAGGCAGTCGCCCGGCCGTACGGTGACTAGCTGATAGAAGCCCATCTTGCTCCCCTGTGCCGCGGGCGGTCCGGACCGCTGGCTGGCTGCGGCCTGGCCCGCCGCCTGGGCCCCCAGTTGGTCCGCCGCTAGCTGGCTCGCGGCCAGCTTGCCGGGCGCAGCCAGCCGCCCGGCAGCCGGCTCGGCAGCCGGGTGCGCCGGAGCGGTCGCCGCAGCCGCGGCCGGCTGGGCCGCCGCCGCCAGCATGGTCGCGGGCGCGCCGAAACTGAGCAGGGCCAGCGCCACCAGCTGCCCGGCCGCCGTCTGCACTCCGGGCATCCGCAGCCGCGGCGGCGTGCGGCCGCGCAGCGCGGCCTGTGCCTCGGCCAGCACCGCGACCATGAACGCCGCCCAGGCCAGCCAGCTGACGTCGCGCACGGCGGCCAGGAACAGCCAGCCGTTGTCCCGGTGCAGCAGCGCGCGGGAGATCCGGCTCCAGCTGTCGATGCGAGCCGGTATCGGCGAGCCGCCCAGCCGGTACAGCAGCAGCGGCAGGCCGATGATCAGCACGGCCAGCGTGAGCAGTGCCGCGATGCCGCGCAGCCGGGTCGCCAGCCCGCCCCGGCCGGTCACCGGCCCGCTCCGGTCACCCCGGTGACCAGCACCGCGGTCGCCGAGCCCGTCGCGCTGACCGAGTCGATCCCGATGATGGAGAGGATCTTGGTCGGCTCGGTCACCGTGACGGTCACCCGGATGGAGTCCCGGCCGGCCACCGCGACGGATCCGGTGTAGCCGGCCTGGGACAGGTACTGCTGCGCTGCGGCGACGGCCTGCGACTGGTCGACCGCGAAGGCGCCAGTGGCATACGCCTGCGCCGGGCTGATGATCCCGGCGCCGGCCCTGGCCGCTTCCTGGGCGGCCGCGGTCGCGTTCTGCGCAGCGTCCAGCTTGGCGCCGCCGTCGACGACCAGGCCCGCCAGCGCCAGCAGGGCCACGAACAGGACGGCCAGCATGAGGATCAGCGATCCCTGCTCGCCGTCGCGCCCGTTCCCGGGTCCAGGGCCGTTCCCGGGTCCAGGGCCGGTAACAGCGCGGCACAGCCGGGTACGCGCCTGGTGCCTTGCTCGCATCGCCCGCATCCGGCGTCTGCTCCGATCCAGTCGGGTGCCGGGCCGCGGCCATCGTGGCCGGCCCGGGCAGCCGCCGTCGCGGGGCAGCCGGCGGCTAGCCTGGCCGGCAGGTGTGACAGTCACTGTGACATCACCGTCCCCGGTACGGGTCGAGCGGCGAACTGAAGCTCGCCTGCAGCAGCTTGCGGCCGGGCAGCCCCGGCACTGCCAGGCTGGACAGCGGCACCCAGCAGGTCACGGTGGCGCTCACGGTGGACGGCTGGCCGACGGGCACGCCAAACCCGGTCACGTCCACCCGCACGCCTGGCGCCGGGCTGCAGTCCAGCCCCTCGCTGGCCAGCTCCGCCCGGGCGGAGCTGATCGCGGCGGTGATCGCCTGCTGCGGGGTCCGGGAGATCGACGCCTGCCGGGCCGCATCGCGGGCGGCCGCCTGCACCGAGCCGAGCGCCAGCGAGGTCCGGCCCGCCGCGATCACCAGCCCGATCAGGGCCAGCACGACGGGCGCGAGCAGCACCAGCTCGAGCGGGGCGTTGCCCGCGTCGCCAGCGCGCTGACCTGTACGCAATCGGGTTCCTCCGTTCTGCCGGTACTGGCCTGCCGGTACTGGGCTGCCGGTACTGGGCTGCCGGTACTGGGCTGCCAGTACTGGGTTGCCGGTATCGGGTGCCCGGGCGGGCTGACTCCGGGGCGGCCCCGGGTCGGCTAGCCGCCCGGGGTGGTGAACCTCTCGACCGGCAGCGCCGCGCTCTGCCGGACCGTCAGCCGCAGGCCGGGCACCAGGGAGGGCACCGTGCCGGTGACGGTGACCTCGACCGTGCCGGCGGTGCTGCCCGCCGAGCTGGCGGCCGGCGACAGCAGGTAGCCCGATGCCGCCGAGCGGGCGAACGAAACCGCCGTCTGCGGCCCGGCGCCCGGCGCGGCATCGAGCACCCGGGCGGCGTCGGCGCCCTGCCGGGCGGCGGCCAGGGCCGCCTGGCGCGCCAGGTACCACACCGACGCCTGCACGATTACCATCAGGCCGGCCAGGAACACCGGCACGATGATCACGTAGCTGAGCGTGAACGCCCCGCCGTCGGCCCGTCCGGCCATCGCGCGCATGGCTAGGGCAGCTTGGCTGTCTCAGCCGAGATAGCGCTCTTGAAGACGACCCCGGCCGCGACCGCCGCCGCGACCAGGATCCCGGCGATCACGATCCATTCCAGGGTCAGCGCGCCGGCCTGCGGGTTATCGCCCAGCGCGGACCTGATCCGGCTCCGGGCGCGATCTACCAGCCAGCCGGCCATCAACAGCAGCGGGGTCATGGCTCTCCTTCCATTTCCCTTTTCTCGGCGCGCGGGCAGCCGCTAGCCCGCGCCCAGAGTTCGGTAGACGACGGGGAAGACCAGCAGCAGCAGGAAGCCGGCGCCGAGCAGCGCGATGGGGACCACCATCGTGGTGCTGCGCGATCCGGCACGGGCCCGGTCGGCGGCGAGCGCCTGGGCCCGCATGGACGCGGCCCGGGCTGCCAGCGTCTCCAGGATCCGCGCGCCCTCGTGCCCGGCGACCTCGGCAATGTCCGCCAGGTCAGCCAGCTCGCTGATCCCGGTCTGCGCGGCCAGCTCGGCCAGGGCGGTCCACGGGGCAGCGCCGGACCGGCGGGCCGCGTCCAGCGCGGCCGCGATGCGCTGGAACGCCCAGCCATGGCCGATCTCGGCGGCCGCCTCCAGCGCCTCGGTCGGCCCGGCGCCCGCGCCCCGCTCCAGCGCGACCAGGTCCAGGTAGCTCGTCATGGCGTGCCGGAAATCCGTCCGCCGCTCGGCCGCGTTGACCCGGGTCACCAGGTCCGGGGCGAAGAACAGCGCTGCGCTCAGCAGCAGCGCGGCCACCACCGGGAACGCCGGGGTCACCCGGGTCCCGGCCAGGGCGGCGAGCGCGCTGAGCGCCGGCACGGTCACCAGCCCGATCAGCCCGCAGATGACCTTGCTGGCCAGGAAGCTCTCCCGGTCCTGCCCGAGCAGCGCCAGGTCCTGAGACGGCACCGGCACCGGCAGCGCCGCGCCAGCGTTCGCGGCTGCCTGGCGCAGCGGGGACAGCGTCGCGCTGCCGCGCCCGGGCCCCCCGAAACCCTGGTAGTAGCCGCCGGGCTGGCCGCCGCCGGCGTCCAGCCGGGCCAGGGCCGCGTCCAGCCGGGCTGACGCCGGGATCAGCTCCCGGACGATCAGGAATATCCCCAGCCCGATCAGCACGCCGACGGCCGGCACCCACAGGCTCATGGCCGGGCCCGCCGCTGCCGGGCGCCCTGGGCCGACGCGCCGCTGCGGAACGACCGGCCGGGCTGGGCGGCCAGGATGTGCTGGCCCCGCGGCTGCGGCCCGTCCAGGAACCGGCCGGGCGCGGCGATGCTGCCCAGCCGGTGCAGCCACAGCAGCCCGCCGGCGTACAGGACCAGCACCAGCGCCAGGACCACCTGGCCGGCCACGGTCCCGTACGGCGCCGAGTAGGTCCGGTTCACGACCGCGAAGACGGTGAAGCCCACGACGAACGCGGTGATCCACTTCACCGTGGTGCGGTGCTGGGCCCGCTCGGCCTCGATGTCGCGCCGGGCCGCGACGTCCCGGGCGAGCATGGCGGCCAGGGCGTTCAGCACGTCCCTGGCTGCGCCGCCGCGGCGGCCGGTGGCGATGATCAGCGCGGCCGCGATGCGGTCGCCCGCCGGGTCGCTGATGTCGGCGGCGAACGCGCGCAGCGCCGCCTCGGTGCCGGTCCGCGCCCGCAGCCTGCCGACCAGCGCGGTGACCGGGGCGGAGATCGCGGCGGGCGCCGACCGGGCGCTCATCTCCAGGGCATCCTCAAGCCCGCGGCTGGCGGTGAGCATGTCAGCGAGCCGACGGACCCACTGTTCCAGTCCCTCCAGCATCGCGGTGCGGCGCCGCTCCGCGGTCCCGAAGTTCATCCGGGGCAGGAAGACCACCGCCAGCGCCGCTCCGATCCCGCCGACCGGCCAGCGGGTGATGGCCAGCACCACCAGTCCGGCGACCAGCGCGAACAGCAGCTGGCGGCGGCTGCGCAGGGACACCGCCGCCCGCCGTGCGCGCCGCGGCGGCACCCCGGCGGCCGGGACCCGCCCTGGCAGCTCACGGATCAGCAGCACCAGTCCTGCCGCGACCGCCGCGCCGGCCAGCGCGGCCAGGACCATCACCGCGGTCCCCCGGCCCGGGCCATGGCGCGCTGGCGGTCCAGCAGGGCCGGGTCGAAGCCGACCGCGACCAGCCGGTGCAGCGTGCGCGGTGAGGGGGTGTGCGCCGCGACCGCCGCGCCGCCCGGCCCGGTCGGCAGGAACAGCCGGTTGGCCGACGGCCGCTCGGTGTCACCCGGCGGCATGACCTCCAGGATCTCCGACACGTACCGGACGGTGCGCTGCCCGTCGTAGCGCTTGCGCACGTGCACGATCAGGTCCACCGCCATGCCGACCAGGATGTGGATGGCCCGCTCGGCGAGCGCGAGGCCACCGCGCAGCGCGAGGATCAGGATCCGGTCGAACGCCTCAGCCGGGGAGTTCGCGTGCAGCGTGCACATCGAGCCCTCCTGGCCGGAGTTCATCGCCTCCAGCATCGGCATGATCTCGCTCCGCCGCACCTCCCCGACGATGATGCGCTGCGGGTTGTGCCGCAGCGCGTGGGCGACGAGATCATGCAGGGGGATGCTGCCCGCGCCCTCCGAGTTCGGCTCCCGCGCCTCGAACGCGATCACGTCCGGATGCGCGGCCATCGTGTGCAGGAACAGCTCGTATTCCGACTCCAGCGTGGCGACTCGCTCGCCGGGCGGGATCTCGCCGGCCAGCGCGCGCAGCAGCGTGGTCTTGCCGGCGTTCACTCCCCCGGTGACGATGATGTTGCACCGGGCCCGCACGGCCGCGGCCAGGAAGGCCGCCGTGACCTCGTCCACGGTGCCCAGCTGCACCAGCCGGCCGAGACTGACCTCCAGGTGCCCGTGCCTGCGCAGCGAGACGCACGGCCGCGGCGTGACCGCCATCGTCGCGGTGATCCGGGCCCCGCCCGCCAGCGCCACGTTGACCAGCGGCGCCGCGGCTGAGAACTCCCGGGCCGTCTGACCGCCGCGGGCCGCCCAGTTGCGGATCAGCGCGATCAGATCCTCGTCGCTGGCCGCGACCGGCGGGCCGGTGACCCGCTCCCCGGTCGCATAGGTCACCCAGACCTGGTCGCAGCCGTTGACGTCGACGTTCTCCACCTGCGGGTCGCGCAGGTAGCCGGCCAGCGGCCCGAGGCCGTAGCGCTGGTCGTAGACCGCCTGCGCCAGCGCCTCCCGGTCGGCGGGCGAGGGCACCGGCGCCCCGGCCCGCACCAGCCGCTGCGCCCAGCCGCGCACAGCCTCGCGGATCAGCGGCAGCACGTCCTGCGGATCGGCGCCGTCGGGCAGCCGGTCGGCGATCGCCGCCAGCACCTCGCTGACGCCGCTGCGCAGCCGGGTGAAGACGGCGGCATCCGGCAGGCCGGGCTCCTCCGGCTCCGGAGTGTCCGGGTATCCGGCCGGGTGGCCGTAGCCGCCGTAGTCGCTCGGGCCGAAATCGCTGCGCCCGTACTCGCCGGGCCCGTACTGGTCAGCCCCGTACTGGCTGGGGCTGTGCTGGCTGGGGCTGTGCTGGCTGGTGGGGCTGGCCGGGCCGGGCACGGGCTGCCCGTCGTCCCGGGCTGGGCTCCAGCGCAGGTCGGTCACCCGGCACCGCCCGGCCCGCCGACCGCGGCGGCGTTCAGTTCCGCGCCGGACGGCGGCTGGCCAGCGGACAGCCGGTCACGCAGCGCCCGGCCGGCTCCCGCCGCGGCCCGGACCAGCGGCCGGGCTGGCAGCCCGCGGCGGCTGCCGGTCCCGTCCGAGAGCACGCTGGCGGTCTTCTTGTCATCGGGCAGCGCGGCGGCCACCGGCAGCCCGAGCGCCTGGCCGACCTCCCGGGCCGGGTGCGCGCCCTCGCCGACGATCAGCAGGGCGAGCCGGTCTGTGCCGCCGAGCATGTCGGCCAGCATCTCGATCCGCGGCCGGGCCCGGCTGACCTGCCGCAGGGTCGGGCGCAGCACCAGCGCGACCACGCCCGCCGCGGACAGCACCGGCGCCAGGTCGGTACCGGGCTCCAGGCGACCGCAGTCGGCGATGACGTCGGCGGGCACGGCGGCGAGCGCGGCCGCCAGCGTCGGCCAGGACGGGGCCAGCGCGGCGGCCTGGCGCGGGTCGGAGACTCCGGCCAGCAGCAGGCGGCTGCGCTCGGAGTCCAGGTCGATCAGCTGATCCCACAGCGCCCGGGCAGCGGCGTCGGTACTGCGGCCCGCCTCGATGGCGAGCGCCAGCAGCCCGCTGCTGGCGGGCAGGTGGCCGCCGAACAGGCCGGCCAGGATGTCACCGCCGCTCGGGTCGCACTCGGCGATGATCACCTGGGTCGGCCAGCCGAGTGCCAGCGCCACCGCCGTGGTGGTGACGCCGGGGGCGCCGCCGCCGGAGACCAGGGCGTACAGGCTCATCGCGGGCTCCGGCTGGTCACGTACAGCGCGATGTCACCGGTCGCCGCCTGCTCAGCCAGGCTGGTGCCCGAGGCCGAGCTGACCAGCAGGTCCACCACGTCGTACCCGTCCTGGTCGGGCGCGCTGGTGACCGCTTCCACCACGCCGGGCACCGGATGGGCCAGCGCGGCCGGGGCCGAGCCGGACCCGGACTGCCCGGCCGAGCCCGACGTCGGCACAACCATCACGTGGTCGCCGGCGGCCAGGCCGCTGGCCGGCAGCCCGGAGGGCCGGATCGGCACCGGAACCAGCGCCTGCCCGCTGGCCGGCGGCTGCGCGGTCGTCACCTCGGCGGGCGCGAGCAGGCTGCCCGGGCGCAGGGCCGTCGCCGCTACCAGGCCCACCACCTGGTGCAGCTGGGCCGCCGGGATCGTCTGCACGCCCGGGCCGGCCGCCACGGTCGTGGTTCCCACGTCCGACGCGCTGATGACCGAGCCGGCCGGCACCGTGCCGGTCACCACCACGACCGGCACCTGGTGGTTCGCCCGCTGGTACAGCGCTGCGCTGGCCAGCACGCCGGCGCCGATCAGCGCCACCGCCAGCGCGATCATGCCCGGCCGCCGCCGCCGCGGCAGGCTGCGCAGCTGGCCGGGGGCCAGCGGCTGCGGGCCGCCGTTCGGGGCCAGGTCCGGGCCGGGATGGTATACGGTGCCGAAGCCGCTGCCCTGCTCGCCTGCGCTCATCGGCCCCTCACTAGTGCCTGTGCCTCGGCCACCCGCAGCGCGATCGGGTAGCCGATCTGCTCAGCCGCGTTGATCGTGCCGCCGGTGCCGCCCGAGCCGGTCCAGGTCACCCGCCAGGTCACCGTGACCGAGGCGCGGTAGGCCGCGCCGGGCTGCTGCGCCGAGGACTGCGCGTAGGTGAACTGGCAGGCCGAGGACGCCGTCTGGCCGCGGGCGTACGCGGTGCCCGGCCCGGCGCAGGAGTCGGCCGGCAGCCCGCCGCCGGGCAGGAATGTCAGCCGTACCGGCGTGGCCGTGACCGTGGCCCACACCGCTGCCACCGACACGGTCTTGCTCACCGGATGCCACTGCCCGGCCGGCACCCAGAACCATTCCGGCAGGCCGACCAGCCCGTCGTGGCCCATCGGCGGCGCGGTACCCGGCCGCAGCGTCGGGATCTTCAGCAGGCCCAGTGCCTCCTGCATCAGCTCCTGCGGGGTCACCGCCGGGGTGCCGGCCGCCGACACCAGCGTGACGCCGCCGAACGGGTTACGGCCGGGGCAGGTGATGGTCTCCCACTTCTCGCCCTTGGGCGCCTTGGGCAGGCCCGCGAAGCTCTGCTGGCCCGGGCTCAGCGGCGTGAGCGTGCAGGCGACCCTGGAGCCGCCGGAACCGCTGCCGCCACCGCCGCTGCCCGGCGACCCTGGGGTTGAGCCGCCGCCGCTGCACTGCAGGATCCAGCTGCTGGGTGGCTGGTAGGCGTAGTGGCAGCCGCCGCCGGCCCCGCCGCCGACTGCTGCCACCGCCGCGCGGGCGGCCAGCGCCCTGCTGCCCGCGGGTCCTTCCAGCGCGGTCATCGCCACCGCCGCGGCCGCCAGCACCAGGACTAGCACGAGCCGCCGCGGCGGCATCCTCAGGGCGCGCATGGCACCTCCACCGGCTGCATGGTGCGCACGAGCCATCGGCCGCCCGACAGCCCGAGCGTGATGTAGGAGTTCAGGTCCTGCTGACCGAAACTGCCCGGCACGACCTGGCCGGTCCGGTCGTCCTGCGCGCCGAGCTGGCTCAGGTCGAGGCAGTCATGCACCAGGGCGGTGCGGCCGCGCACCCGGACGCTGAGCACGTGCGTGACCGCGTCGCCGTAGGCGATGTCGTGCGCGGCCCAGTCGCGCTGGTCGGAGGCAACCGTGCTGGCCGCCAGCTGCGGGCTGTAGTACGGGGCCAGGATTGCGCGGGCCCGGGGCGCGCTGCGCGCGCTCATCGCCTGTGCGTAGGCCTGCCAGGACGCCTGGTAGGCCGCGACGGCCTGCTGCGCGGCGGTCAGCCGCGGCCGGGCGAGCGCGGCTGCGGTCGCGCCCGCCGAGGGCTTGCCGGGCAGCGGCACCTGCGCCTGGGACACGCAGCCCGCGGCGGTGACGGCCAGTACCGCGACGGCAGCCCAGGCGGCCGCACGGCGGTGCGCCGGCCGGCCCACAGCGCTGCGCAGGCAGCGACCGCAGCCGGCTAATGGCTGTCTGCCTGCGACGATCCGGAACATTAGACCTGATCGCTCCCCGGTGGCCGTTATCGACAATTGGACGCCGAGCTACGAGCATTGCGCATTCTGCGACCGCTCCACAACCCGTAGCTACGGCAAAGTCGGCCAATCTGGTCAGGTATGCGGCACGGGCACAGCGTGCTCAGCGTGCCGTCGCGGCGGCCGCGACGATGACCGCCAGCGCTCCGGCGAGCAGGAACGGCCCGTACGGGATCTGCTGGCGCAGCGTGGCGCGGCGCAGCGCGAGCAGGGCCAGGCCCCAGGCGGCGGCCAGGATCAGGCCCGCCGCGGCGCCGTCCAGCAGCGCGCCCCAGCCGAACCAGGCCAGCGCCGAGCCGGTGCTGGCCGCCAGCTTGACGTCCCCGAAGCCGACCGCGCCCGGCCGGGCCAGCGCGAGCAGCAGGAAGCAGCCGGCCAGCACAGCGCCGCCCGCCGCTGCCCGGCCGAGCCGTCCCCAGCTGCCCTGATCGGCCGCGGCGCCGAGCAGCAGCACCATGACCCCGGCGTAAGCCGCGGCCGTGAGCGGGTCAGGCAGCCGCCGGGTGGCCTCGTCGATCACCGCCAGCGCGACGGCGCAGGCGGCGAGCCAGCACATGGCGGCCAGCGCGAGCGGCGGCCGGACGGCCGCGGCCAGCAGGGCAAACAAAGCGGCCGTGCCCGCCTCGGCCGCACCCGGCGGCAGGCGGCGGCCGGCCGGCAGGTAACGACTGGCCGCTGCCCGCGCCCCGGCGCCGGCCGCCAGGCCCGCGGCCGCGGCCAGGCCGACCAGCCAGGACAATTCCACCTGGCCATTGTGATACGCCGGCAGCGGGCCGATGCACGCGCCGATGTTCCGGTCCTGCCCTGTGCTGGCGGCCTGGCGGATGGCATCGACGGCCAACGGCAGAGGCTGGCCTGGCAGCCCTGCGGCGCGATCATGACAGCCGGCACTGCGCGCCGGAAATCCCCGCCGGGTGCGCTAGCCTGCACAGATGGCGGCGCACGGCCGCCGGGCCCGGGACCGGGCCAGGAAGCGAGCCTGGGGCAGGACGGTGGGCACGCTGGAGCCGGCGGCTGACTCGCGCAAGATCCGACCGGTCAAGCGGCCGACCATTGCCGACATTGCCCGGCAGGCCGGCGTGACCAAGGCGGCGGTCTCGTTCGCCCTTAACGGCCAGCCCGGCGTCTCCGCGGCCACCCGCGAGCGAATCCTGGCTATCGCCGAGGAGGTCGGCTTCCAGCCCAGCAGCGCCGCCCGTGCCCTGTCCGACGGCCGGGCCGGCGCCTTCGGCCTGATCATCGACCGGCCCGCCCGGACGCTGAGCATCGAGCCATTCTTCATGCAGCTGCTGTCGGGCATCCAGGCCGAGCTGTCCCGCGATCACACCGCGCTGCTGTTCACGATGGCCGAGGACCAGGCCGCGGAGATGGAGACCTACCGGTCCTGGTGGGCGCAGCGCCGGGTAGACGGGGTGTTCCTGGTCGACTTGCAGGTCGGCGACCAGCGCGTGCCGATGCTGGGGAACCTGCAGATGCCGGCCGTGGTCATCGGAGTGCCGGAGGGCGCCGGCGCGCTGACGGCCGTGTGGGAGGACGACACGGTCGCGACCCGGGCCGTGGTCGAGCACCTAGCCGGGCTCGGCCACCGGCGGATTGCGTACGTGACCGGCTTCCAGCGGTTCTGGCATACCCGGATCCGCGCTGAGGCGTTCCGGACCGCGTGCGGGCAGGCCGGGGTGCAGGGCGAGTGCGTGGAAGCCGACTACACCGGCGAGGACGGCGCCGCCGCGACCCGGCGGCTGCTGGGCTCGGCGCAGCCGCCGTCGGCCATCTTCTACGACAACGACCTGATGGCGGTCTCCGGCCTGAGCACCGCGCAGCATATGGGCGTCGAGATCCCGGCCGCGCTGTCGGTCGTGGCCCGGGAGGACTCCGCGCTGTGCGAGCTGGTGCACCCGCCGCTGACCGCGCTGACCCGGGACATCGCGGCGTACGGCGCGCACGCCGCGCGGACCCTGCGAGACGCCGCGGCCGGGCTGCCGGTCACCGACGCCCAGGAGCCCGCTCCGGTGCTGACCAGGCGCGGCAGCACCGGTCCGGCCCCGGCATAGCCGAGCCGGGGCCGGCGGTCACCGGGTCGGGTAGCTGGTCAGCGATTCGGCCGTAGGTAGTCAGGGGCAAGCGCCGGCGGAGCTGGCCAGGCGTCCGGTGGTCCCCGATCAACCACGTCCCCGACCCACGGGCGGCTCGCCGGGAGCGGCGCGTTGCACGACCCCGGGCAGCGGTTTACTATACCGGTTAAGTCATTGATTTCCAGTCCATTGATGCTCAGTCCTTCGCATCTCCGCAAGGGAAGGTGACCAGGGGTGCAAGCTGCCGACGTCGGTCCGGTCGAGATCCCCGCTGGCTTCCTGCTCGGGGCGGCCACTTCCGCCTATCAGATCGAGGGGGCCGCGGACGCGGACGGGCGCGGTGTGTCGATCTGGGACACCTTCAGCCACGCGGCGGGCAACACCAGCAACGGGGATACCGGCGACGTCGCCTGCCGCCATTACGACCGGCTGACCGAGGACCTGGACCTGCTGGCCGATCTCGGCGCGAGCGCCTACCGGTTCTCGGTTTCCTGGCCGCGGATCCAGCCCACCGGGAAGGGCCCGGCCAGCCCCGAGGGGGTGGACTTCTACCGCCGCCTGGTGCACGGCCTGCGCGACCGCGGGATCCTGCCGGTCCTCACGCTCTACCACTGGGAGCTGCCGCAGCCACTGCAGGACGCGGGCGGCTGGCCGCAGCGGGACACAGCGGCCCGGTTCGCCGAGTTCGCCAGCCTGGTCGCCGAGAGCCTGGGCGACGAGGTCGGCATGTGGATCACGCTGAACGAGCCGTGGTGCTCGGCCTGGCTCGGCTACGGCAACGGCCAGCACGCCCCCGGGATCCGCGACATCGGGCAGGCCGCGGCAGCCACCCATCACCTGCTGCTCGGGCACGGCCTGGGGACGCAGGCGATCCGCAGCGCGCTGCCGTCGGCCAAGGTCGGCATCACGCTGAACCTGACGCCGGTCCGGGCCGCCACCGCGCACCCGGACGACGCCGCAGCGGCGCTCCGGACCGACGGGCAGGCCAACCGGCTGTTCCTCGACCCGCTGTTCACCGGCAGCTACCCGGCCGACGTGCTCGAGCACTACCGCGGCCGCGACCCCGGGTTCACCGTGATCGGGGATGGTGACCTGGCGGTCATCAGCGCGCCGATGGACTTCCTCGGGGTCAACTTCTACTCGCCGCGCACCGTGGCCGACCGGTGCCGGGGCGGCGAGGCCCGCGCGGCCGGGTACTGCGTGCCGCTGGCCCATCCGGACCCGATCAGCGCTGACCTTGGCGTGCTCGGCGCGCTGCGGCCCGACTCGCCGCGCACCGAGATGGGCTGGGAGATCGACGCGGGCGCGCTGACCGCGCTGCTGACCCGGGTAGACCGGGAGTACGCGCAGATCCCCATGCTGATCACCGAGAACGGCGCAGCCTGCGCCGACTACGTCGCCCCGGACGGCGTGGTCCGCGATCCCGAGCGCATCCGCTACCTGCACGACCACCTGGCGGCCGTGCTGCAGGCCCGCGCGGCCGGCGCCGATGTCCGCGGCTACTTCGCCTGGACCCTGCTCGACAACTTCGAGTGGGCCCACGGCTTCACCAAGCGGTTCGGCCTGGTCTGGGTCGACTACCCCACCAGCGCCCGGATCCCCAAGGACAGCTTCCGCTGGTACCGCGACACCGCGCGGGCCCGCGCGCTGGCGCCGCTGCCGCCATCCGCGGCCCGGCTGTACCGCTAGCCGCTGTGCTGCCCAGCTAGCCGGGCACTGCCAGGCACCCGGCGCGGCCAGCGATCAGGCCCGCCCTCGCAAGCCGGTTCCCGGAGGTCGCCCTGGCGGGAACGACGGCCTCCGGGAACCGCACCACCGGCAGGCTCTGCTTAGTTAAGACCCGGGCTCGTTAGTTAAAACCCGGGCTCGGCTCAGATCCGGGCCGGCTGCGACTCGGACTCGGCGACCAGGTGGCCGGGCTCGCACTCGGTCAGCGGCGGAGCCGACTGGGCCGGCGCCGCCAGCTGCGGCGCCGGCCGCCCGGCCCGCCGCGGCGCGTGCCGCAGCCCCGCCAGGCCGGCCTGCGGGGGGCGTCCCGGGGACAGCTGCCCGGACGCGCCAGCCCTGCTGCTCCCGTCTGCATCGGATCGCTTCCACCTGCGGTGCAGCTGCGGCACGGCCGCCAGCAGCATCTTGGTATACGGGTGCTGGGGGTTTCCGAACACGCTGACCGTGGGGCCCATCTCGACCACGGCGCCGCGGCGCAGGATGACGGTGCGGTCGCTGATGTAGTTGCCCAGCGACAGGTCGTGGGTGATGAACAGGATCGCCAGGCCCGCCCGCTTCAGGCTGACCAGCAGGTTGAGCACGTCGACCCGGGTCGAGGCGTCCAGCATGCTGATGACCTCGTCGGCGACCAGCAGCTTGACCTCCAGCAGCAGCGCCCGGGCGATCAGCAGCCGCTGCTGCTGGCCGCCGGACAGCTGGTGCGGGTACCGGTTCAGGACGTCACCGGGATTCAGCGCCACCGAGTGCAGCGCCGACTCGATCTTGGCGTCCCAGTCCGACTGCGAGATGCGCGGGAAGTACGCCTCCCGCAGCAGCTCGAAGACCCGGTCGGCCTTGTAGACCGGGTTGTAGGAGCTAAACGGGTCCTGGAAGACGCCCTGCACGTGCCGGTAGTACTCGCGCAGCTGGGGCCGGGAGTACGCGGCCACATCCTGGCCCTCGAACAGGACCCGCCCGCTGCTGGCCATCGCCAGCCGCAGTACGACCCGGCCGAGCGTGGTCTTGCCGCTGCCGCTCTCCCCGATCAGCGTGACGACCTCGCCCTGGTCGATGTCGAAGCTGACCTCGCGCAGCGCGGCAGTCAGGCCGCCGTGCACGCTGGTGGCCCGGAACACCTTGGAAACCCGGTCGATGCGCAGCGTGGTCATGCCGCCTTCTCCTTCGCGACCTTCCAGCAGGCCACCTGGTGCCCGGCGGCGACCTCCTGGAACGGCGGCTCCTGCGCGCACTGCTCGAAGGCGAACGGGCAGCGGTCCCGGAACCGGCAGCCCGACGGCGGGTTCGACAGCGGCGGGGGCCGGCCCGGGATGCCAGTGAGCGCGGTCTGGTCGTGGCGCATCCCGACCTCGGGCAGCGAGGCGAGCAGGGCCTGGGTATAAGGGTGCAGCGGCGCGTCGATGATCGTGGCGGCGTCGGCTTTCTCGGCCAGCCGCCCGGCGTACATGATCATGATGCTGTCGGCGATCTGCGCCAGGATCGACAGGTCATGCGTGATCGCGATCAGGCTCTTGACGAAGCCGCGGTCGCGGAACTCCAGCATCATCTCGCCGACAGCGCGCTGAGTGGATACGTCCAGCGCCGACGTCACCTCGTCGGCGATCAGCAGCGACGGGTCGAGCAGCGTGGACAGCACCAGCGTGACCCGCTGGCGCATGCCGCCGGACAGCTCGAACGGGTACCGGTCGAGCACCTCCTCGCCCAGCCCGACCAGCTGCAGCCGCCGCAGCAGCTCGGTCTCGGCCTGGCTGAACTTGACCCCGTGACAGCGCAGCATGTCAGCGATAAGCCGCCGGATCTTGCGGGTCGGGTGCAGCGCGCTCATCGCGTACTGCGGCACCAGCGAGACCTTCGCCATCCGCAGCGGGCGCATCGCCTTGTTGTCGGCGATCGGCAGCTCGGCTCCGTCGACCACCACCCGGCCGCCCAGGTGCTTCATCCGGAGGTCGAGATAGATCAGGCTGTTGCCGAGCGTGGACTTGCCGCAGCCGGACTCCCCGGCCAGGCCCATGATCTCGCCGTCGCCGACGGTGAAGCTGACGCTGTCAACCGGGCACACGTCGCCCGCCCGCGTCCGGTAGGCGACCCGGAGGTTCTCGACGCTAACGCTCATTGCTCCCTCAGCTTCGGGTTGAACACCTCGTCCAGGCCCACGTTGGCGATCAGCAGCGCCACGACCATCCCGGTCAGCACCAGGCCCGGCGGCACGAACCACCACCAGATGTGCAGTTCAAGAGCGCTCCACAGCATGGACTGGTTCATCATCGTGCCCAGCGAGATGCTGCTGGTCGGCCCGAGGCCGAGGAAGTCGAAGCTGGCCGCCAGCAGCATGGAGCTGCCGAACAGCAGCACGACGACCAGGAACAGGTATGACGCCATGTTCGGCGCGATGTCCCTGATCACGATGCTGACGGAGCGCTTGCCGGACAGCCGGGCCAGGTCGACGAACTCGCGGGTGCGCAGCGTGAAGGTCTGCGCGCGCACCGCCCGGGCCACCCACGGCCAGGTGGTGAGGCCGATGAACACGCCCTCGAACAGGATGCCGCGGGTCTTCAGGTAGGCGCCGATGACGATGAGCAGCACCAGCGAGGGAATCATCACCATGATGTTGGTGACCATCTGCAGTATCTCGTCGAGCAGGCCGCCCCGGTACCCGGCGGTGAAGCCCAGCGCCATGCCGACCACCGAGGCGCACAGCGCGCCGAGCGCGCCCACCAGGTAGCTGGTCCGCAGCCCGTACACCAGCTGCGCGAACACGTCGTGGCCGAAGTAGTCGGTGCCGAGCCAGTGCTGGCCGCCCGGCGGCAGGTGCGGCAGGAAGTAGGCCGTCGTCGAGTACGGCGCGATGATCGGCCCGGCGATGGCCGCCAGCACGAACAGCAGCTCCAGGCTGAGGCCGAACACGAGCTTCCTGTTATGCACCGCGTAGTGCAGGAACTCGCCGCGGCGCCGGGCCGCGACGGGCGCGGCCAGGCCGGGCGGGACGGCCGCGAGCGTGGCTGGCGCGCCGGCGGCGACGGCCGCCGGCGCTTCGAGCATCGGCTCGCTCACCCGGCACCTCCCTGCATGCTGAGCCGGGTCCGCGGATCCACGACCAGGTAGATGATGTCGATGACGAAGTTGGCGATGAGCACGCCGACGACGATGAAGATGAAGATCCCCTGCAGCAGGAAGAAGTCCTCGTCGACGATCGCGTTGTAGATCAGCAGCCCGAGGCCGGGATAGTGGAATGCGATCTCGGCCACGATGTTGCCGCCGATGACGACCCCGAGGGCCAGCGCCAGGCCGGACAGCTGCGGCAGCGACGCGCTGCGGTAGGCGTACCGGCGGATCACCCGCTCGGTGCCGCCGAGCGCCCGCATGTACCGGGACGAGTCGTTCTCCAGCTCGTAGATCACCAGGTTCCGCATGCCGATCGCCCAGCCGCCGAAGCTGACCAGGAACACGGTCAGGAACGGCAGGAACCAGTGGTAGAGCAGGCTGACGAAGAACGTCCAGGACCACGAGGGCAGCAGGCTCTCGTCGTAGCCGCCGGAGATCGGGAACAGGTGCCAGACCGCGCCGAACAGGAACGGCATGGCCAGGGCCAGCCAGGGATACGGGGTGGCCTGGAACAGGTAGCCCAGCGGCAGCACGGTGTTGTCCAGCGCCTTGCGCCGTGCGGCCATCGCGCCGAACCGGTTCCCGGCGATGTAGGACAGGGTGATCGCCGGCACCAGCAGCGCCAGCGTGTAGGGGACGGCGCCCCAGATGAGCGTGGTCACCCGGGCCGGGAAGTCGTAGATGCTGACTCCCAGGTTGCCGTGCACCAGGCCGTCCCAGAAGTGCAGGTACTGGTCCCAGAGCGGCAGGTTGGTGCCGAAGGCCTGCGACATGGTCTTGTACAGGGCGCTGTAGCCGCTCGGCTCGACCTGGAACTTGGACAGGTACAGCTGGACCGGGTCACCGGGCATCAGGTGCGGGATGGCCCAGGTGATGGTGGCGCCGACGAAGAACGTCAGCGCGTACGTGATGATCTTCCGGGTGAAATAACGCCGCACAGCGGGGCTCCTCGCGCTGATTGCCGCACGGACCTGCGGCCCGCCGGGTTCCCGCTGGAGTGCGAAGCGGGGGGCAGCGGGCCGCAGGCGTGCGGGACGTACCTGACCGAGAGCGTGCCCGGTGATTATGACTTCGGCTGCGGAGCCGGCTTGAGGTTGGCCAGCGCGTACACCGTCGTCATGGCCCCGAGGTAACCTCCCCACATCACGGGCGTGTTCTCGTTGCTGGTGCCGTTGGCGGCGTAGTCCGCCCAGTACTTGGAGTTGCCCTGGAACCAGGCGCCGTTGTACCAGACCGGGATCTCCGGCAGCTGCTGCAGGAAGCTCGTCTGCAGCTGCGAGTAGATCGAGTTCAGCTTGGCGGTGTCGGTGACCGGGGTGCTGCCTGCTTCCTGGACCAGCTTCCAGTCAGCCGGTGAGCTGAAGCGCTCCCAGTTCAGCTGGGCCGTCTGCTGCTTCTCGATCGGCAGCGCGTAGACCCGCTGGAAGTAGCTCCACGGCGTCGAGTCGAGCTGGGCGTTGTTGTCCAGCGCCAGGTCGTAGTTGCCGCTCGTCAGGTCGGACGTGCGGGCGGCGTACTGCGGGAAGGTGGGCGTGCACTTGATGCCCACCGCGTTGAGCTCCTGCGAGATGACCTGGATGCCGGCCATCCAGTCGGTCCACCCGTCGGGCACCTCCAGGGTGATGTTCTGGCCCTTGTACCCTGACTTGGACAGGTACTGCTTGGCCAGCGCCGGGTCGTACTTGAACCCGTACTTGCTGACCGCGCCCTGGTTGATGTACGAGGACAGGTTGGGCAGCAGGCCCGTCGGGTTGGCCGGCCGGGTAATGCCGCCGTAGACCGAGCTCACGACCTGCTGCGGGTTGATCGCGTACGCCAGCGCCTTGCGGAAGTTGACGTTGCTCATCGGCGCCTTGGTGGTGTTCGGCTCCAGCCAGACCGTGTTGGCCGACAGCATGTACGGCTTGCCGGCGTAGTAGGTCTTGAAGCCGTAGCCGGCGTTCCCGTTGAGGCCGCTGACCAGCTGGTTGATGCCGGGCAGGAAGTTGTTGCTCCAGTCGACCTGGCCCGCGGTCAGCGCGGACAGCTCGACGTTGTTCGAGCTGTTGACCACGTCGACCAGGTACTTGAACTTGAACGACAGGTTCAGCTGCTTGATGGCCCACCAGCTCGGGTTGTCCTGGTAGGCGACCTCGGTGGCGTTGTAGGTGTCCAGCGTCATCGGCCCGGTGCCCACGGGGTTCTTGTTCGCGCCGGTAATCTGCGCCGACGGGGACAGCTTGGACCAGATGTGCTCGGGCACCACCGGGGCCTTCCACAGGTAGTCCTGCCAGGCCGAGTACGCGGGCGTGCTGGAGAACGTGACCGTCACGGTGTTGCCGCTCGCGGTCGCGCTCTTCACGGTCGCCACGTTGGAGCTGTACGGGTCGGACTTGTTCGTGCGCGCCAGGTTGACCGAGTAGGCGACGTCAGCGCCGGTCAGCGCCGTTCCGTCGGACCACTTCACGCCGCCCCGCAGCTGGATGGTGTACACGTCGCCCTTCCAGGTGCCGCTGGTCGCGAGCCACGGGTCGTACTTGTTGTGGATCGGGTCATACAGGAACAGCGGCTCGTAGACCAACCCCTGCGTGCCCGTGGCGAAGTTGCCCAGGTTGAAGGGATTCCAGTTGGATGGCGGCGCGTAGGCGGTGCCGCTGGTGTACAGCGTCTCGGTCCGCGGGAACCCGGTCAGCGTGGCCGTCGATGACGACGACGAAGCCGATCCCTTGGCCGATGAGCTGCCGGTGCTGCTGCTGCAGGCGCTGGCCATGCCTGCCAGCAGGGCGGTCGCTGCCACAGCGCTAGCTGCGCGGATGGCACCGGTCCTCACCCTGTTCGTGCCCGCCAGTCTTGTCTTACCAATCACCGCGCCTTACCTCCTCTATCGCAAGGCCTCCGATATTTCGCGGCGCAGCCGCGCCGCTGGGGCTCGCCGGGGGCAGCAGGCCAGGGCGCGGCGCCGCAGCTGCTGCTTGTCGGGGGGAAGCCGGCACCGTGCCGCCGGGCCATTTGCCATACCGCCGGCCGGCCATAGGCCCACCGGTTACTGTCATCCAGTCCGGGTCTTGTCCAGCCATTGACCACCGCCTGTCGGGCGAATTCCTGGTCCTCGGGATCGGGCAGTGCCGGGCGGTCAGGGAAGTAACCCGGAACGCGACGACCTGCCGCCCTGAATCTCAACTATACCGGTTAAGTGTGGCGCGTCGGAAGTGCCTGGTAAAGGGGCCAGGATGTATCGGTAAGGTTACGATAAGGTTTCGGGACGGTCGCGGGCGGCCGTGGCGGGGCCGGTCGTGCCGCGCACGGTGAGCACCGGCGGCTGCTCCGGCAGGTTGCCCACTCGCGCGCCGTCGGCGAGCCGGACCAGGCTGCGCCCGGCGGCGGCGCCGGCCCCGGCGGTATCCCTGGTCAGCGCGGTGACCGGCGGATGCACCAGCTCGCACAGCGCCGAGTCGTCCCACGCCACCACGGACAGCTCAGCCGGCACGGCCACGCCCAGCTGCCGGGCAGCCGTCAGGCCGGAGACGGCCATCAGGTCGTTGTCGTAGCAGATGGCGGTCGGCGGCCGGGCGCCGCGCAGCAGCCGACGGGTCGCCCGCGCGCCCTGCTCGGCGGTGTAGTCGCACTCGACGAACTGCGCCGTCAGGCCCATCTCCCGGGCGACCCGGGCGAACGCGGCCGTGCGCAGCCTGGTGTGCCAGTAGCGGGAGATGCCGCTGACCCGCGCCAGCCGCCGGTGCCCCAGCCCGGCCAGGTACTGCGTCACCGTGCGGGTGTCGGCCAGGTCGTCCTGCCAGACCGCAGGCAGCGAGCCGGACCCGCGCGGGCTGCCGAACACGATCGTGGGCATCGCGAGCTCGCGCAGCGCGCGTATCCGCCGGTCCCGGACCTGGATGTCGACCAGGAAGACGCCGTCCACCCGGCGCTGCGCCGACCATGTCCGGTACAGCTCGATCTCGGCCGCCTGATCTTCGGCCATCGTGAACAGCAGCGCGATATGGTCGCGGGACAGTTCCGCCTGGATCCCGGAGATGAGCTGCATGAAGAAGGGCTCGATCCCGAGCAGGTGCGCGGGCCGGTCGATGACCAGGCCGAACGCCCCGGCGCGCCCGTCAGACAGGGCGCGCGCGGCGCTGCTCGGCTCGTATCCGAGCTCACGGGCGATGGCCAGGATCCGTCGCCTGGTACCCGCCGACACGCCGGGCTGACCGTTGAGCGCGAACGACACGGCCGCCTTGGTCACGCCGGCCCGGCGGGCGATGTCAGCGATGGTGGGACGCTTGATGCTGGCCTCCCGTTGCGCTCCGGCCGGCTACAGCACGCCGCCGCCAGGCAGCCCGGCGCGCGCAATTTCCGCGCTGAGCCGGCCTGCCTTTAACCGGGCCGTCATTAGTCAGGCCCTCATTATCCGGCCCGGCCGGGCGCGGCCGGGCCAACCCGGCCGGCGCTTAACCGGGCGGTACTTAACCGCAGCAGACTTAACCGGTATAGTACGGGAGTTCACGCTGCCCGCCTAGGGCCCGCTGCCCGGCGGCGGCGCACGGCCAGGAAGGAGCCTGCCGCATGCAGCGGAATTTCGCCGTGATCTCCGCAGACGGGCAGCCGGCGAGCTGGCTCGGGGCCAACTTCTGGTCCCGGACCGGCGGCCCGCTGATGTGGCGCAGCTACGATCCCGCCGTCATCCGGGCCGAGCTGGCCGTCCTGGCCGAGCACGGGCTGAACATGACCCGGTCGTTCTTCTACTGGCCCGACTTCATGCCGGAGCCGGACCGGATCGACGAGACGATGGCCGCGCGGTTCGCCGATTTCCTCGACCTGCACGCCAAGGCCGGCCTGGGCACCGTGCCCACGTTCATCGTGGGCCACATGTCGGGCGAGAACTGGGACCCCGCCTGGCGGGCCGGCCGGGACCTGTACCGCGATGTGTGGATGGTGGCCCGCCAGGCGTGGTTCGCCGGCGAGATGGTGCGGCGCTTCAGGCGGCACCCAGCCGTGCGCGGCTGGCTGGTCAGCAACGAGATGCCGATCTACGGCGGCCAGGACGCGCCGCGGGAGGCGGTCGCGGCCTGGGCGCAGATCATGCGGGACGCGGTCCGGGCGGCCGGCGGCGACCAGCCGTTCTCGCTCGGCGACGGGGCCTGGGGCACGGCCGGCCACGACCACGACGGCGGCTTCTTCCCCGCCGACTGCGCCCGGCTGTGCGACTTCCTCGGCCCGCACGTGTACCCGGTCGGCGACGACGAGGTCCGCCAGCACTATGCCGCCGCCTGGGAGTGCGAGCTGGCTGGGACGTACGGCCGCCCGGTCGTGCTGGAGGAGTTCGGGGTCAGCTCGGACTTCGCCTCCGGCGAGCACGCGGCCCGCTACTACCGCCAGGTCCTGCACAACAGCCTGCTGGCCGGGGCCACCGGCTGGGTCGGCTGGTGCAACACCGACTTCGGCGCGCTGAGCGGCCAGGACCCCTACCGGCACCACGCGTTCGAGATGAACTTCGGCCTCACCGACTCGGCCGGCCGGCCCAAGCCGCAGCTGGCCGAGATGCGCGCGTTCGGCGAGGTGCTGCGCGCGGTCGACATCACCCGCTGCGAGCGGGCGCCGGCCGACGCGGCCCTGGTGGTGTCCTCCTACCTGGACACCGGATACCCGTTCACCGCGCCGGAGGAGTCCGGTTACGTGCACCAGACGCTGCGCCAGGCCTACGTCGCGGCCCGGCTGGCCGACGTGCCGGTCGCACTGACCCGGGAGAGCGACGGGATCAGCGCCGATGCCCGGCTGTACCTGCTGCCCTCGGTCAAGCAGCTGCTCGCCCCGACCTGGACCGAGCTGGAGCAGCTGGCGGCTGGCGGCGCGACCGTGTACGTGTCCTACTGCGCGGGCACCACGACCTGGCACCGGGGGCCGTCCTACGGCCGGATGAACTCGCTGTTCGGCGTGCGGCATCAGCTGCGTGCCGGGCTAGCCGACGTGATCGAGACCGATGTGGCCGTGCTCACGCTGCAGCGCGAGTTCGGCGGCCTGGCCGCGGGCACCCGGCTGGAGTTCCGGGTCGGCGGCACCGAGCACAGCCGCGCCTACCTGCCGGTGATCCCGGACGGCGCGGAGGTGCTCGCCGTGGACGGGCACGGCCGCCCGGCCCTGCTGCTGCGCCAGGTCGGCTCGGGGTCGGTGCTGCTGTGCACCTACCCGGTCGAGCACATGGCGGCGGTCACGCCGCGCGTCAACCCGGAGCCGACCGGCGTGCTGTACGCCGCGCTGGCCCGGTACGCCGGGGTCAGCGGGCCGGTGCAGTCCGGCGACCCGAGGGTCGCTGCCGACGTGCTGGTCCGGTCCGACGGCGCCCAGTTCGCCTGGCTGGTCAGCCAGGCCGCGGAGACGTTGGCGCTGAAGCCGGAACTCGCCGCCGGGCGCTGGCTGACCCCGGTACTGCCGAGCAGCGCGTGCGAGGCAGGCGTGGTGACGCTGGCGCCGTTCGGCGTCGGCGTGTTCCGGATCGGCGGGGCGGCGTAGCCGCCGCCAGCCGGCTGGCGCTCACCGGCTGTCGCTGACCCGCCGACGGCCCGGCTGGGCGATGATCGGGTACTGACGGACGGCTCCCTTTCTGCCGCATAATCGGCTGTGTCCGCGCTGATCAGCGGCGCGCAGGCGGGCGGGCGCGGAGGCAGGAGGCAGTAGGTGACTGGAACCACGGCGGCGGGCCCGGCCCGGGTCTCTCCCGGCGTCTTCGCCGACCTGGCCGCGCAGCGGGACTGCTGGCACCCGGTCGCGTTCGCCGCCGAACTAGCTGACCGGCCAGTCGCCGCCGACCTGCTCGGCGAGCCGCTGGTGCTGTGGCGCGGCCGGGACGGCGCCCCGCGGGCGATGTCGGACCTGTGCGTGCACCGCGGCACGGCCCTGTCGCTCGGCTGGATCAGCGGCGACGACCTGGTCTGCGCCTACCATGGCTGGCGATACCGGGACGACGGCCGGTGCGTGGCGATTCCGCAGCTCGCGGACCCGTCCCGGGTCCCGGCTAAGGCCAGGGTGCCCGCGTTCCGCGCGCAGGAGCGCTACGGGCTGATCTGGGCATGCCTGGGCGAGCCGCGGTGGCCGCTGCCCGAGGTGCCCGAACTGGAGGACGGCAGCTGGGTGCTCGCCTCGGCCGGCCCGTACCGGTGGAGCTGCGACGCCGCCCGCCAGGTGGAGAACTTCACCGATCTCGGGCACTTCCCGTGGGTGCACCCGGGGCTGCTCGGCGATCCGGACCGGCCCGTCGTGCCGCGGCATGAGGTGCGCACCGACGGCAACGTGCTGCACTACTCGATCGTCCGGCCGGAGGCGCCGAACACCGGCGACTACCCGGTCTTCGCCAACGAGCAGGAGGGGCCGCCGGAGCGGCGCAGCCGCTACGAGCTGCACCTGCCGTACACGATCGTGCTGCGCCTGGGCTGGGGCGGCGAGCAGGGGATGGTGTACTTCTTCGCCTCGCAGCCGATCGCCGCCGACCAGTGCGCCGGGTATGTGGTCATCGGCCGCAACTACAACACAGACCAGCCCGAGCAGGTGATCCGCGACTTCGAGGACACGATCTTCGGCCAGGACCAGGTGGTGGTGGAATCGCAGCGGCCAGAACGGGTGCCTTTCGACCTGGCCGCGGAGCTGCACCTGAAGTTCGATTCGGTCGCAGTGGCCTACCGCAAGGCAATGCGCAGCCTCGGCCTCTCGGCGTAACGGGCGGCGGGACGGCCCGGGCGGAGGCGGCTAGGCCGAGACCAGGCCGTCGCGCTCCAGGATCTCGGCGGCACCCCGGACCACGCAGCGCAGCGGGTCGTCGGCCACCACCACCGGAATGCCGGTGACCTGCTCGATCCGGCTGGCCAGGCCCGGCAGCAGGGCGCCGCCGCCGGCCAGCCGGATCTTGCCGCGTACCACGTCGGCCGCCAGATTGGGCGGGATGTCGGACAGCATCTCCTGCACCGTGTCGGTGATCGCCGTGACGCAGCGCCGCAGCGCCACGGTGACCAGCGGCCCGGTGATCTTCGCCACCCGCGGCGCCCGGCTGGCGGCATCCACCCCGACCGCCTCGACCGGCTCGGCGTCCTCGCCCGACAGGCCGATCGTGGCCTTCAGGCTCCGCGCGGCGTCCCGGCCGAGCAGCAGGCTCATCTCGGTGCGGGCCGCGGCCACGATCGCGTCGTCCATCGCGTTGCCGGCGGTGCGCAGCGACTCGGCGCGCACCACGTTGCCGCCGGCCAGCACAGCCACCTCGGTGGTGCCGCCGCCGACGTCCACGATGAACGCACCGGCCCCGGCCGCGAGGTCGAAGCCGGCGCCGGCCGCCGCGGCGACCGGTTCTTCCACGATCTGGATGCTGCACCGGGGCCGCAGCGCCGCCGCGGCGGCGGCCAGCGAGCGCCGCTCGACCCAGGTCGCGCCGCCGGGCACGCACAGCACCGCGGACGGCCGCAGGACGGTCCGCCGGACCTTCGCCTGGTGCAGGAACCCCTGCAGCATCGCGGTCGCCGCGGCCAGGTCGGCGATGACCCCGTC
Source organism: Streptosporangiaceae bacterium (assembly GCA_052143655.1). GTDB lineage: Bacteria > Actinomycetota > Actinomycetes > Streptosporangiales > Streptosporangiaceae > CAVSUR01. The sequence goes on from JBKQSL010000112.1 coordinate 25,940, forward strand.
GCGCAGCGGATGGATTACCTCGACGTCCTTGGGCTCCTTGCCGGCCAGCGCGTCAGCGGCTGACCCGACGGCGGTAACCGTGCCGGTGACCGTGTTCAGGGCGATGGCCGAGGGCTCCTCCAGGACGATCCCGCGACCGGTGACGCTGATGAGTGTGTTGACCGTGCCGAGGTCAATCGCTACGCCCGCCCGCAGCCGCATGATGCCATCCTTTTCCACTGAATGCTAAAGACCATCCCCAGTATGGCGGCCGTAACCCTGGTGCGGGGGATGTCCCTATTTACCTGGGCCTGATACGCCCTGATTGTGGCCTGCCCGATGACCTGCGGCCTATGGTCTGGGCCAATGGTCTGGGGCATCGCGCGATGATCGGCGGCCCTCAGTCGTCCGGCCCCCCTGAGATCTTGGAACAGCCCGCTCTGCGAGGGCCGCTTTGTCAGACCCGGCCCGTAGGATCGAACACATAATCGAGCTTGAAGCGCGCGGACCTGACGCATTGCGGCATTCGCAGGATCAGCTACAGCCGTCCGGGGAGGTGACCTGATTCATGTGCTTAGCCGGCCAGGTGCCCGCCCGTCCGGCGAGCGCGGATCAGGCGCTCGCTGCCCTGGAGGGGGCGCTGTCGTTTCTCGCGCGTGCGGATGCGGCG
>JBKQSL010000113.1:0-5027 GCA_052143655.1 Streptosporangiaceae bacterium
CCGGTATTCAGCCCCGTAGATCCGCACGATGTCGTAATCGGGCAGGTTCTGCAGGCTGCTCCGGTGCCAGGGCTTGCCCCGGCACCGGTACCGGGCGCACCGGGCCGTGATCACGTCCAGCGGTACCTGTGCGTGCCGAGAACCTCGTCCACGTCATGCGACCAGGCGATATTCGTTGACCAGGCCACCGACGCGAGAATGTCTTCGGACGCGGTACTGCTCAAGATCGACCGGGTCGGGCAGCGGCTTCAGCGGCGCGGCGCCGTGCAGCGAGCGGTGCGGCCGATGCTGGTTATGGTGGATCTCGTACTCGCGGAGGATCCGCCGCAGATGGTGCTGGTTCCACACGAGGGTGCGGTCCAGGAGCTCGCGGCGGCATCCCCCGATCCAGCGTTCGGCGATCGCGTTCATGCGGGGCGTCCGCACGTTGCACAGCACGATCCGGATCCCGGCGTCCGCCAGGATCGCGTCGAACGCGGCGGTGAAGTTCGATCCGCGGTCGCGGATCCATGAACTTGACTCGCTGCGTTTGCTCGCTGAGGTCCATGATCAGGTTGCGTGCCTGCTGGGCGGTCCACGCCCCGGTGGGATACAGGGTGACGCTGAGGATGCGGATGCGCCGGGTCGTGTGCTCGATCACGGCCAGGACGTGAGCCTGAGTGCCGTCGAGCAGGTCAACCGTGAAGAAGTCGCAGGCCAGGATCGCCTCGGCCTGGGAGCGCAGGAACTGCGACCAGGTCGGCCCGGTCCGCCGCGGCGCGGGGCCGGTGCCGTGGGTCTTGAGGATCTCCCACACGGTCGACGCCGAGACTCGCACTCCCAGGCCGGCCAGTTCCCCGTGGATCCTGCGGTAGCCCCATTCGGGGTTCTCCCGGGCCAGCCGAAGGACCAGGGCCCTGATGTTCCGGCTGGTGGCCGGCCGGCCGGTCTTGCCGCGCATGGACCGCGCCGCCCAGCGGTGCCGGACGATATCTCGGTGCCAGCGCACGATGGTGTCCGGGGTGACCAGCAGCCGCAGCCCGTGGCGGCGCGCTTTGGGTATCACGCTGAGCAGGGCCGCGAGCACGGCCCGGTCTGCCCAGTTGAGCCTCGGGCGGCGCGGCTGCCGCCGCTGCAGGACGGCGAGCTGGTGGCGCAGGATCAAGATCTCGGCGGTCTTCCACGTCTCCTCGCGCCGGGACAGCCGCAGCCACGCGGCTAGCCGCGTGATCAGGAGGAAAACGAACCGCAGGCACATGACCGGTGAGCATCACGGGCGGAGCGCCGAGCGAGCAACTCTGCTGGTCAGAGCCGTGGATGCGATTCTCGGCACGCACAGTCGGTGCCGAGCCTGCGCAGGCACTGCTCGACACCCGCCCGGACGTTCCCGGCGCTGTAGTCGTGCGGGAACGGCGGCGTGGCGCCGGCCGACGGATCACCCAGCAGGCAGCCGCACTTGGACGCCAGGAAGTACTCGTCGCGGCGATGGCCGAGATACTTCCCGATGAGTTCCTCGCTCCGGCCGTAGTCGATCGAGGTGTCGATCAGGCTGATGCCCCCGTCGAGGACCGCGCCAAGAAGCCGGCCCGCCTCCTGGTCCTCAATCCGCGGTCCCCAGGGCTGGCCGCGCAGCTCCATGGCCCCCGTACCCCAGGACGGTCACGTGCGCTCCGGTCCGCCCCAGCGGGCCCGTCTCGATTGTCATACCTGCACGCTACCGGCCCGGCGCCAGCTCCCGGCCCGTGCAGCCGGTGCAGGAACGCGCCACACCGCACCGGTGCACAGTCCCCACGCGGCGGCCAGGTGGCGGAGCTTCGGCACTGGCAAGATCATGTCCTGCAGCTCGCGTAGGGTCCCGGGCGGAGGCCGGGCCGTCGCCGTTGTCAGCGAACCGCATGCCCGAGGGCAGCCGACCGGTTCTGGTGATCCTGGGTGCCGGGTCGCCGGCCGCGGTCACCGTGAAGGTGAACGCCGCCCCGTAGGCTGCCGTCGCAGCGGAGCCGCTGGTGAAGGCGGGCCCTTGCGTGGAGGTCGTCGTGGTCGTGGATGTGGTAGGTGAGGGCCTGCCATGTCAGGCCGGGCAGGCGCACGCTTCGCCGCTGCGTGGTGAGGTGCTGGAGGAGATAGTCGGCGACGGTGAAGCGCCCGGTGCCATGAAGGACCAACGACTCGTTGCCGAACTTCCTCGCTGCAACCGAGGGGCCATGGAACGCTCCGGTGCGGGTCGCGGCGACAGCTCGCCCCGATCCACCCGATCTTGTTCACGTACGATGCTGATACGTCACTAAACGATCATCCGCGCCATGCCTTGCGGACGGTCCCCCGCCTGGGGAACGGCCGGTTCATCCTTGATCAGCGTGCCGGCAGGGCTGATCCTTCAGAGAGCAGGCGGCGTGAACGGCGGCTACGAACTCCAACGAACTGACGCCAAGGGCGCGGGCGTATTCGCCACCCGGTCCTTCCGGGTCGGCGAGACAGTGATGGTCGGTGTCATCGATCGCGAACTCGACCACAACCATTCCCATGCCTCCCAGGTCAGCGAGACACGGTTCGTGCTGCACGGCGGGCTCATCACCAAGGTGAACCACTCGTGCGAGCCGAACTGCGGAATCCGCCTCAACGCCAGCGGCGCTCACGACATCGTCGCCCGCCAGCCCATCGCCGCAGGCCAGGAGATCACTTTCGACTACGCCATGCGGAATTACTCGGTCGAGTACTTCGCCGCCCACTGCCAGTGCGGCTCACCCCGCTGCCGTGACCGCATCACCGGCTGGAAGGATCTGCCAGCCGAGCGTAAAACGGACTACCGCGGCTTCGTCGCCCCCTATCTCACCGACATCGACAATCAGCGCGCCACCAGACAGGTCGGTCAGGTCGCGCGGATCGAGCCGGTATCGCTTCAATAGACAGGCCAGATCCCACTGCCCTTAACTTCCGGGACTTCTACGGCTGAGTGTCCGGTTTTTAGCGTTGCGTTACGGGTGGGTCACGATTGCCGCTGGCGCTCCGGCACGGCCCTGAACGCGGCGAGGCCCCTGCTATGACGTTGGGTGTCGAATCCAGGAGCCAGTCACAGGAGCCTCGTGCCTGCGAATTTTGCCATGATCGTCGCTGTCCCGTCCACTCCCGGCGATGATGCGGGCCCGCCGGAGGCGGGCCTGGCCGCCCGGGTCGCGGCCGGGCCGGGCGCGTGGGAGGACGAGGAATGGCTGGCCGGCCTGCGCCGGGAGAGCCTGGTCGAATCGCTGCTGGCCGGCGGGACGATCGCCGCGGCGGCCGCGGCGGAGCATGCGCACAGGCAGGAGCGGGCGCTGAACGCCGGGGCCACGGCCCTGTGCCTGGTCACCGGGGCACTGTTCCCGGCCCTCGGTTACGACGCGGTTCTCGCCCTGGTCTTCGATATGCCGGGCCTGCCGGCCAGGCCCGGCATATCGGTGCCGACCGGCCCGGCCTACTCGAAGGCCCGGGTCCGGCACGGGGAGGCCCCGGCCCGCGCCATGTTCGCGCACGACGCGGCCCGCGGCGACATTCCCGCGGGCCAGGACGGCACCGCGTTCGGCCTGGAGATCACCCAGATCGACGGCACCACTCTGGAACTGTTCAATGACCCGCTGCTCGCGGAGGAATTCGGGATCCCCTCTCCCGGCGCGAAGCCGCTGCTGCGCCTCGTGGGACTGCTGCACTCTGGCACCCGCCGGTGGAAGGCCGCCGTCATCGGCCGCTACCTGGACGGGGAGAACGCCCTGGCCGACGGGCTGCAGGACGCGTTCGGCCCCGGCCAGCTGAACCTCGCCGACCGGGCTTCTTCTCCATGGACCGCTGGATCCGGTTCTCGGGCGCCGGCGCCCACCTGCTGTGGCGCGTCAAGAACAGCGCGAAGTCCGTCCCGTTCAAGACCCTCAAGGTGCTGAAAGACGGCTCGGAACTCGTGCTGCTGCGCGAGAGCGACGGCATGCGCGCCCGCCGCCGCAAGGCCGCCGGCGACCCGCCCTCCCGTCCCTGCAGGACACCGCCGCGCGGCTGGTCTGCTTCACCGTGCTGACCCGCACCCGCGGCGGCCACGCGAAAGCCACCCAGATCCGGCTGCTCACCACCCTCCTGGACCCGGACCTCTATCCCGCCGCCGGGCTCGCCGCCCTGTACCAGAAAAGATGGCTGATAGAAGTCGCGTTCCTTCACCTGAAGAGGACCGTCCGCGGCGCCGGCCGCGTCCTGCGCGGCCGCTCCGCCGCCCTCGTCCGCCAGGAAGCCTGGGCGCTGCTGCTCGCCCACAACATCATCGCCGGGCTCGCCGCCCGCGCCGCCGCTGCCGCCGGCCTGGCCCCCGGCCAGATCTGCTTCACCGCCGTGCTGTCCCTCGCCCGCGCCGCTGTCACCTCAGACACCTGCTGCCCGCACTGTCACAAGCGCCCTGCCAGCGGAAACGACCCGGCAGCCGGACTCGGCACCGCGATCCTCGCGCACCCGCCCGGACGCGCAGACCGCCAGCGGACCTCCGGCCGCACCGCCGCCGAACGACAGAAATGGATCAGCGAACCAGCCGACTACACCCTCACCATCGTCCCGTCAAATCTCCCGAAAACAGACGTAAGTCCCGGAAGTTAAGGGCAGTGGGCCAGATCCTCAACGTCGTACGCGTCGCCACCGAGTAGAGTCCCGGCGCCCAACAGCAACCGAAGGCCAGTGGCCCCGTACCACGAACTTTGATCAAGCCCGCTCCCAGGACAGCTCGCCGGCCGACAACCGGACTCGTCCGCGCTTGACGTGCACGGTCGCCTCGCCCGGGCTTTCGTGCTCGGCGAGGACGGCGGCTTCGAGCATGGCAATGACCGTCTGGCGCAGTACCCGCTCATGACCACCAACGATGGTATCCGCGGTGTGACCTCCGCCCGCGGTGACGGCCCGTTCCAGCAGCTCATGACCTAGCTAGTCCCAGCTTTCCCCTGCGGGGAGGTCGCTCAGGCGTGAAAATTGGTGCCGCGGTTGCCCGCCGAGCCCGGGATTCTTCTGGGACCCATGATCCCGATAGCTGGTCTGGTGCGGGGGTC
>JBKQSL010000114.1:0-2884 GCA_052143655.1 Streptosporangiaceae bacterium
AGCGTCTGGAACTCACGGCTGGCTTGCACAACCTGATAGCCGGAAACATTCTCGCGGCCGGACTGGGTCAGGGACACGGCGCGTTCCTCCTTTTGGGGCGCGTCCAGGTTACAGCCAGTCAGCCGCCTGGTAGTCAAGGCCTGCTTTAAAGTTTCTTCTGGCAATTTACACGTTTTATCTGCCGATATCACCGGATTCATACAATGGCTAGCCCTGTCGCCGCTGCCCGAAATGTTCAAGATTATTCCCATCGCCGGCACCGGGCCCGACGGCGAGACCCGCGAGCACCGCACCGACGAGACGATACGGCCGCGCCGGCGCGCTCCGCGAGGAGCCGCGCGCGGTCCGCTGAAGACGGGATCCGGCCGCAGTGCCGGCCGGATGGCCGCGCTTGTCTGGCGCCCCGGGTCAGTCCGGTAAAGGGCGCTGGATGGTGACCGGGACGCCCGGGCTGAGCGTGTGCGCCTCGCCGCGGATCGTCACCTTCAGTGGCTCACCGGTCTCCAGCAGGTAGTGCTCCTGGTCGTGGGCCAGCCGGACGCGGATCTGCCGGTCGCAGAACAGCAGCGAGAACGACAGCTCGGTCCAGGTGCCGGGCAGCCGCGGGTCGAACGACAGCTGGCCTTCGAAGTCCCGCACCCCGCCGAACCCGAACACCAGCGACGACCACACCCCGGCGGCGGAGGCGATGTGCACCCCGTTGGAGGCGTTGCCCGCCACGTTGCCCAGGTCCATCAGCAGCGCTTGCTGGAAGTACTCCAGCGCCCGGCGCTGGTCGCCGATCTCGGCCGCCACGATGGACTGCACGCAGGCCGACAGCGACGAGTCGCCGGTGGTCAGCGGGTCGTAGTACTCGAAGTTGCGACGCTTCTGCTCGACCGAGAACTCGTTGCCGAGCAGGAACATCGCCAGCACGATGTCGGCCTGCTTGAGCACCTGGTGCCGGTAGATGACCAGCGGGTGGTAGTGCAGCAGCAGCGGGAACTTGTCCTTGGGCGTGCTGTCGAGGTCCCATATTTCCCGGCTGAGGAAGGTGTCGTCCTGCGGGTGGATCCCGCTGCGCTCGTCGAACGGCACGTGCATCGCCGCGGCGGCATGCGCCCAGGAGTCGATCTCGCCCGGCCGCAGCCCGACCTCGTGCGCGATCGCGGTGTAGGCGGCGGGCCGCTCGGCCCGCAGCCGCCGGATCGTGGCGGCGGCGAAGTTGAGGTTCAGCCGTGCCATCAGGTTGGTGTAGGTGTTGTCGTTCACCACGGTGGTGTACTCGTCGGGCCCGGTGACGCCGTGGATGTGGAACTTCTTGTCGGCGCCGTAGAAGCCCATGTCCGCCCACAGCCGGGCGGTCTCGACCAGGATCTCCGCGCCGATCTCGGCCAGGAAGTGCGACTCGCCGCGGACGTTGGCGTAGCGCCGGACGGCGTAGGCGATGTCGGCGTTGATGTGGTACTGCGCGGTGCCCTGCTGGAAGTTGGACGACGCTTCCTCGCCGTTGATCGTGCGCCAGGGGAACAGCGCGCCCCGCTGGCTCATCTCGGTGGCCCGCTCCCGGGCCCGGCCGAGCATGCTGTGCCGGAAGCGCAGCAGGTTCCGCGCGATCCGCGGCTGAGTGTAGGACAGGAACGGCAGCACGTAGATCTCGGTGTCCCAGAAGTAGTGTCCCTCGTAAGCCTGGCCGGTGAGCCCCTTGGCCGGGATGCCGCCGCCCTCGGCCCGCCAGGACGCCTGCGCCACCTGGTACAGGTTCCACCGCACGGCCTGCTGGTGCCGGACCGGGTTGCGCCGGGTTGTCAGCTTCACGTCGGCCCGGTCCCAGAACCGGTCCAGGTTCTCCCGATGGCTGGCCAGCAGCGCGTAGACGCCGTCCCCGACGACCCGGTCCAGGGTGCGGCGGCACCGGTCGACCAGCTCGGGCACCGGGACGCTGCGCGAGGTCTGGTAGGTCGCGTACTTGGTGATGCGGATCGGCGTGCCCGGGGTGGCGTCGGCGGTAATGACCAGCTCGCTGGCGTCGCCGCTCACGCTGCCGGAGGTGTGGTGCTGGCAGGCCGAGCGGATCACGTGGTCGACCCCGACGCCGAGCGTCATCCCGCTGTTGGTGGTGTGGTAGCCGAGCAGGATCCGCCGGTCCTCCAGCTCGGCGACCGTGGCGTTGAGCACCCGCTGCGGCAGCACGGTCGCCATCCGCGGGTCGGCGGGCTGCAGCTCGGGCCGCTCGGCCCCCGAGTGCGCGTCCTGCCGGTTGACCACCAGCGAGGAGATTACCACCGGGGCGGCCTCGTCCAGCATCGTGACCTCGTAGGTCATCGCCACTACGTGCCGGTGCTCCAGCGAGACGATGCGCCGGGACCGGATCCGCACGTGCTTGCCGGAGTCGGTGGCCCAGACCACGTCCCGGGTCAGCGTGCCCGCCTGCATGTCCAGGGTCCGCTCGTACTCGCGCAGCCGCGCGGTCGGCAGGTAGAACGGCTCGTCGCCGACGTAGAGCTTGAGTATCGTCACGTCCGGCACGTTCACGATCGTCTGGCCGGTCCGTGCCAGCCCGGGAGCGGCCTCCGGGTGCACGATCGGCCAGGTCTCGTGGAAGGCGTTGATGAACGTGCCCGGCTCCATGGCCGGGCGCCCTTCCTCGACGCTGCCCCGGATCCCGACGTACCCGTTGCCGAGCGAGAACACGGTCTCGGTCTGGTTCAAGAACTTGTCGGAGTACCGCAGTTCCCTGATCCGCCACTCGTCGGGCGGGTAAATGTGCTCAGGCGGCAGGATGATCTCGCGTCTGATCATGAATAGAAAGTAAACCGCCTGCCCCGGTCGCGAACAGGCCGAACGGCCGTCGGCTGCTATCAATCTGCGCCGCCGTGCGCACGGCGGCGGGGGGGGGGGGGGG
>JBKQSL010000115.1:0-34646 GCA_052143655.1 Streptosporangiaceae bacterium
AGCGCAACACCACGATCCCGACCAAGCGCTCGGAGATCTTCACCACCGCTGACGACAACCAGCCGTCGGTGCAGATCCAGGTGTTCCAGGGCGAGCGCGAGATCGCCGCGTACAACAAGAAGCTCGGGATGTTCGAGCTGGCCGGCCTGGCCCCGGCGCCGCGCGGGATCCCGCAGATCGAGGTCACTTTCGATATCGACGCCAACGGCATCGTGAACGTGTCTGCCAAGGACCTCGGGACCGGCAAGCAGCAGTCCGTGACGATCTCGGGCGGCTCGGCGCTGGGCAAGGACGACATCGAGCGGATGATGGCCGACGCGGAGAAGTACGCCGAGGAGGACCGCCAGCGCCGTGAGGAGGCCGAGGTCCGCAACCGGGCCGAGACGCTGGCCTACACCACCGAGAAGTTCCTGTCCGAGAACGCCGACAAGGTGCCGGCCGACGTCAAGTCGGAGGTGGAGACCGCCATCGCCGAGCTGAAGAAGACGCTGGAGGGCACCGACACCGACGCGATCCGCACCGCCAGCGAGCACGCGGCGCAGGTCAGCCAGAAGATGGGCACGGCGATCTACGCGCAGTCGCAGCAGGCGGCCAGCGCCCAGGCCGACGGCGAGTCGGCCCAGGCGGACGCCGGTCATGACGACGACGTCGTCGAGGCGGAGATCGTCGACGAGGACAAGGGCCAGGAGGGCGGCGCGGCCTGATGACCTCCGCAGACGAGCAGAGCGAGGGCCCGGTCATCCGGGACCGCAGGCGGATCGACCCGGTGACCGGCAAGGTCCGCGACCGTGAGCAGGCCGGCCAGGCGCAGGCCCGGCCGGGGCGGCAGTCCGCGCCCCGGCCGGGCGGCCCCGGCGGCAGCGGACCGGGCGGCCCCGGCGGCAGCGGCCCCGGCGGCAGCGGACCGGGCGGCAGCGGACCGGGCGGCAGCGCCGCGGCGGGACCGGCCGCGGACAGCGGCCCGGCCGCCGGGGCCGGGGAGGCCACGGCCGCCGGGGGCGCCAGTGCTCCTGTCCCGGCCGGCCAGCCGGCCGGGACAGGAGAGGAGATGCAGATCAAGCTCGCCGAGCGCACTGCTGACCTGCAGCGGCTGCAGGCCGAGTACGCGAACTACCGCAAGCGGGTCGAGCGCGACCGGACGGCCGTCCGGGAGCAGGCCCTGGCGAACGTGCTCAGCCAGCTGCTGCCGGTACTCGACGACATCGGCCGTGCCCGCGAGCACGGCGAGCTCGTCGGGGGGTTCAAGCAGGTCGCCGAGTCGCTGGAGGCCGCGGTCAGCAAGCTCGGGCTGACCCCGTACGCCGACGCGGGCGACCCGTTCGACCCCACGCTGCACGAGGCGCTGATGCACTCCTACTCCGACGACGTCACCGAGCCGACGTGCGTCAGCATCCTGCAGCCGGGCTACAAGGTCGGCGAGCGGATCCTGCGCCCGGCCCGGGTGGCCGTCGCCGAGCCAGGCGAGTCAGGCGAGTCAGGCAGCGGATCCGGCGGCCAGCCGGATGCCGCCGGCCAGGCCGGTGCCGGGGACGGCGGGGCCGGGCCGGACACCCCGCCGGACTCCCAGCCCTAATCCACCAGCACGAGAAGAGGCTCGTTGAGCACCAGGGACTTCCTCGAGAAGGACTACTACAAGGTCCTCGGCGTCGCGAAGGACGCGAGCGCGGACGACATCAAGAAGTCGTACCGCAAGCTGGCGCGCAAGTATCACCCTGACTCCAACAAGGGCGACGCCTCCTCCGAGGAGCGTTTCAAGGAGATATCCGAGGCCTACCACGTGCTCTCGGACGCCAAGCGGCGCAAGGAGTACGACGAGGGCCGCTCCCTGTTCGGCGGCGGCCGGATGCCCGGCTCGCCGCCCGGCGGCGGGTACGGCTTCGACCTTGGCGACCTGTTCGGCGGCTCCCAGCCCGGCAGTGGCGGCCTGGGCGACCTGCTGGGCGGGGTGTTCGGCCGCCGTGGCGGGCAGCAGCAGCGGCCCCGCCGCGGTGCCGACATCGAGACCGAGACCTCGCTCACCTTCAGCGACGCCATCGACGGCACCACCGTCGCGCTGCGGCTGGCCGGCGAGGCCGCGTGCCAGTCCTGCATGGGCACCGGGGCCAAGGCCGGGACCGTGCCGCGGGTATGCCCGTCGTGCGAGGGCACCGGCCAGGCCAGCCGGAATCTCGGCAACTTCGCGTTCTCCGAGCCGTGCCCGGAATGCCGCGGTCGCGGCATGGTCGTCGATGACCCGTGTCCGGTGTGCTCGGGCAGCGGCCGGGCCATGTCCACCCGCACCATCCAGGCGCGCATCCCCGCCGGGGTCGGCGACGGCCAGCGGATCAAGCTCAAGGGCAAGGGCGCGCCGGGCGAGCGCGGCGGGCCGCCCGGCGACCTCTACGTACGCGTGCACGTTGCCCCGCATCCAGTGTTCGGCCGGTCCGGGCACAACCTGACCGTCCCGGTCCCGGTCACCTTCCCCGAGGCTGCCCTCGGCGCGGAGATCAAGGTGCCGTCGCACCGCGGGATGCCGGTCAGCGTCCGCATCCCGGCCGGCACGCCGAACGGGCGCACGTTCCGGGTCCGGGGCAAGGGCGTGCGCCGGCCGGACGGGACGTACGGCGACCTGCTGGTCACCGTGAGCGTGCAGGTTCCGCAGGACGTGCACGGCAAGGCCCGCGATGCGCTCGAGGCGTTCCGGGAGGCCACCGCCGGGCCCGATCCGCGCGACGAGCTGCTGCGGAAGGCCAAGGTCGGCTGAGGGACGGCAGGGAGAGCAGATGATCAGCGACAGCGACTTTGAGCTATCGGACGACACGCCGGTATACGTGATCTCTGTCGCCGCGCAGCTGTCCGGCATGCATCCGCAGACGCTGCGCGCCTACGACCGCCTCGGCCTGGTCTCACCGGGCCGGGCCGCGGGCCGCGGCCGCCGGTACTCGCTGCGCGACATCCTGATCCTGCGCGAGGTGCAGCGGCTGTCTCAGGAGGAGGGCATCAACCTCTCGGGCATCAAGCGGATCCTCGCGCTGGAGAGCGCCGAGCAGCGCAGCCGCCTCCTGCTGGCCGAGCTGCAGGCCGAGATCAGCCAGCTGCGGGCCGAGCTGGAGTCGACGCGCGCGGTCGCGGCCAGGCTGGCCGCGCTGCTGCGCAGCCGCGCGGAGGGGGCGGCCCTGGTTCCCGTGCGCGGCACCGGGACGGGCGTCAGCCGACCGGCTGGCCCCGGCGCAGCGGGACAGCCGCCTGGTGGCCCGGTCGGCGGCCAGGCGACCGGCGAGGCCGCTGCCGCGGCGATCCGCGCCGTGCTGGCGGCAGCCGTGGCGGACGCCGGCGAGCATGATAACCATATGAACAAGGGGATATACAGATAGTGAACGACAAGCTGACCCGCAAGAGCCAGGAGGCTCTGTCGGATGCGGTCAAGCGCGCCGCGGCCGCGGGCAACCCGGCGGTGGACGGGCTGCATGTGCTCGCCGCGCTGATCGAGCAGGACGGGGGGACCGCCGCGCCGCTGCTGCGTGCGGTGGGCGCGGATCCGGCGACCGTGCTCAAGACCGCCCAGGAGCAGCTGGCCCGGCTGCCGCGAGTGCACGGGAGCACGGTCGGCGCCCCGGAGACCTCGCGCCCGCTGCTCGCGGCGCTGGCCGCGGCGGACAAGCGCGCCAAGGAGATGTCAGATGAGTACGTCTCCACCGAGCACCTGCTGGTGGGTCTGGCGGCCGACGGCGGCCAGGCGGCCACGGTCCTGCGCGACGCCGGCGCGGGTCCCGACCAGCTGCTGAGCGCGTTCGAGCAGGTCCGCGGCCACACCCGGGTCACCTCCGCGGATCCGGAGAGCACCTACCAGGCGCTGGAGAAGTACGGCATCGACCTGACCCGCAGCGCCCGGGAGGGCAGGCTGGACCCGGTCATCGGCCGGGACGCCGAGATCCGCCGGGTCATCCAGGTGCTGTCCCGGCGCACGAAGAACAACCCGGTGCTGATCGGCGAGCCAGGTGTCGGCAAGACCGCCGTGGTGGAGGGCCTGGCCCAGCGGATCGTGGCCGGCGACGTGCCCGAGTCGCTGCGTGGCAAGCGGGTGGTCGCGCTGGACCTCGGCGCGATGGTGGCCGGCGCCAAGTACCGGGGCGAGTTCGAGGAGCGGCTCAAGGCCGTGCTCGGCGAGATCCGGCAGAGCGAAGGCCAGATCATCACGTTCATCGACGAGCTGCACACGGTCGTCGGGGCGGGTGCCGCCGAGGGCGCGATGGATGCCGGCAACATGCTCAAGCCCATGCTGGCCCGCGGCGAGCTGCGGATGGTGGGCGCCACCACGCTGGATGAGTACCGGGAGCGGATCGAGAAGGATCCGGCGCTGGAGCGCCGGTTCCAGCAGGTCTTCATCGGCGAGCCGTCGGCCGAGGACACGATCGCGATCCTGCGCGGGCAGAAGGGCCGCTACGAGGCGCACCACCAGGTGCAGATCTCCGACGCCGCGCTGGTCGCGGCCGCCACCCTGGCCGACCGGTACATCACCGCGCGGTTCCTGCCCGACAAGGCCATCGACCTGATCGACGAGGCCGCATCCCGGCTGCGGATGGAGATCGACTCGCGGCCGGTGGCGATCGACGAGCTGCAGCGGTCGGTCGACCGGATGAAGATGGAAGAGATGGCGCTCGCCCGCGAGAACGACGCGGCCAGCCGGGAGCGGCTGGAGCGGCTGCGCGCCGACCTGGCCGACCGGCAGGAGCAGCTCACCGCCCTGGTCGCCCGGTGGGACCGGGAGAAGGCCTCGCTGAACAAGGTCGGCGAGCTGAAGAAGCAGCTGGACGACCTGCGCGGGCAGGCCGAGCGGGCCCAGCGCGACGCGGACTTCGCCACGGCCTCCCGGCTGATGTACGGGGAGATTCCGGCCCTGGAGCGGGAGATCGCGCAGGCCGCGGCCAGCGAAGGCGAGGCCGCCGAGGGCGCCGCCATGGTGAAGGAGGAAGTGGGCCCGGACGACGTGGCGGACGTGGTCTCGGCCTGGACCGGCATCCCGGCCGGCCGGCTGCTGGAAGGCGAGACCGGCAAGCTGCTGCGGATGGAGGATGAGCTCGGCAAGCGGCTTGTGGGCCAGGCCCGGGCGGTGCAGGCGGTGTCCGACGCAGTGCGCCGGTCGCGGGCGGGAATCGCGGACCCGGACCGGCCGTCCGGCTCGTTCCTGTTCCTCGGTCCCACCGGGGTCGGCAAGACGGAGCTGGCCAAGGCGCTGGCCGAGTTCCTGTTCGACGACGAGCGCGCGATGATCCGCATCGACATGAGCGAGTACTCCGAGCGGCACTCGGTCGCGCGCCTGGTGGGCGCGCCGCCCGGCTACGTCGGCTACGAGGAGGGCGGCCAGCTGACCGAGGCGGTACGGCGGCGGCCCTACTGCGTGATCCTGCTGGACGAGGTGGAGAAGGCGCACCCGGAGGTCTTCGACATCCTGCTGCAGGTGCTCGACGACGGGCGGCTGACCGACGGTCAGGGCCGGACCGTGGACTTCCGCAACACGATCTTGATCCTGACCTCCAACCTCGGCTCGCAGTTCATCGCCGACCCCGGCCTCGACGAGGCGGCAAAGCCGGACGCGGTGATGTCGGTCGTGCGCAGCACGTTCAAGCCCGAGTTCCTCAATCGGCTCGACGACGTCATTCTCTTCGACGGGCTCAGCACCGAGGAGCTGACCCGGATCGTGGACCTGCAGGTGGCGCGGCTGACGCGGCGGCTGGCCGATCGCCGGCTGACCCTGGAGGTCACCCCCGCGGCCCGGGAGTGGCTGGCCGTCACCGGGTTCGACCCGGTGTACGGGGCACGGCCGCTGCGCAGGCTCATCCAGTCAGCGATCGGCGACCAGCTGGCGCGCAAGCTGCTGGCCGGGGAGATCGCCGAGGGTGACACTGTGCTGGTCGACCTGGATGAGACGGCGGACGCGCTGCTGGTCAGCCCGGCCGGGCGGACAGGCGCCGACCGGGATTAGGCCTCGTCGAGCATCGCGTCGTAGCGGTCCTCGGGCAGTCCGAGGTCATTGCGGATGCGGTAGCGCAGGCTCAGCAGCAGCCGCAACTCGTTCTCGTCGTCACCGCCGCCGCGGCCCGACGGCACCGCTGCGAGCCGTCGGGGCGGGGGCGCCTGATCCGGCGGCTGCGTCCCGCGCAGGCACAGCTCGACTCCGGCGGTCGCCCATTCCAGCGCGGCGTGCAGGTGGGCGTAGTCGACCAGCAATTCGGCAACCAGGTCGCAGGTCCGCGGGTCGGCCGGTCCCTCGGCCTTGAGCTCGGCTATCAGCGCCTGGGCCTCATCCTGCTGCCCGAGCAGCAGCAGCGCGCGGGCCAGCGGAGCCCGCGGGTCAACGGAGGTGGGACCGCCGTCGGCGCTGGCCCGGCGGCAGGCGTCGACGGCAGCCTCCGGCTCGTCCGCCTGCAGCCACTGCTCGCTGGCTCGCAGGTAGGCCTCGGCCCGCGACAGGCTGGACGTCCCGGTGCCGGTCCTGGCCAGCTCGGTCATCTGCTCCGCAGCCGGCCGGTGCTCTCCGCGGGAGGCCGCGTCTGTCTCGATCTCATCGAATTCATCCCGACTCAGCAGCGCCACGTTGCCTAAGGTACCCACCGGTCGGCCTGGTACAACGCCGTTGGCGCGGGAGTGATGTCTTTGTGACCCGTTATCGGCGAGACCGCTCCAGTGCGTCCCAGAACCCGCGCCGCAGGGCATGCCGGACATCGTCGTTGAGCAGCGAGTCGATCGGCAGCGCGGAGCCCTGCAGCAGCCTGGCTTCCAGATCCGAGGGCATCCGCGGCTTGCGGGCGAGCACTGCTTCCAGCCATAGGGCAGGCGCGTCCCGGGCCACAGTCTCGCCGAAGCCGAACCCTTCGGCATGCGCCGCCTGAACCGCATCGCCCAGCGGCACCGCCGCGGCCTGCTGGCCCGGCAGCGGCCCGGAGCCCTGCTGGTCGGCGTACGGCGGCGACCCGGGCTGGCCATAGTCGGCGGCGTACGGGGCGCTGTGACGCTGTCCCTGCGGTCCGGGTCCCCGCGGTCCGAACGGTTCGCGGATCGCCGGGTCCGCGCGGCCATACGGGACTTGCTGGGCCAGCGGATACGGGGCGCTGCGTTCCGGGCGGCGCGGCGGGCCGCCCGGAAGGGGGCCGGGAAGGGGACCGCCCGCCAGCGGGCTGTTCGCCGCGGGGCTGTCCTGGGGCGGCACCGACTGCCCGTGCCGCGCCTGCGGCAGGCCGTTCTGCGGCAGGCCGTTCTGCGGCAGCCCGCCCGGCGGGAGACCGCCCGGGAAGCCGTTCGGCGGCATTGAGGTCTGGCCGCGCCCGCCGACCGGCAGGCCGTTCTGCGGCAGTGCGTTCTGCGGCAGTGCGCTTGAGGGCATCCCGCTCTGCGGGAGCCCGCCCGGGGGGCTGGCCTGCGGGAGCCCGTTCTGCGGCAAGCCGCCTCGGGACATCCCGCTCTGCGGCGGGCTGCCCTGCGCGAGCCCGTTCTGCGGCAGGCCGTTCTGGGGCAGCCCGCCTGGAGGCATCCCGCTCTGGGGGAGCTCGCGCTGTGGCAGGCCGTTCGGGGTGAACTCGCTCTGCATGGCACTGCCAGGGGCGAATGTGCCCTGGCCCTGGCCCTGGCCGGGTCCGGCGGCGGGCCGCTGCCGATCTTCCGGCCCCGGGTAAGGCCGCTGACGGCTCATCGCGTCGGTGTCCGCCTCGCGGTCCGCGGCCGCGGCGGACTGGTCAAGCCGCTCCGGCCGGCGCTCGGTCTGTCCCGGCGGCCCGGCCTGCGAGACCGGCCCGGCACCGGCCAGTTCCTGGCGGCCGTGCCGCTGACGAGTGGATGCGACATCGCGGGCCGGGCCGTCGACCGGGCTCGCCACCGGGGCCGCCGGAACCGCCTTGGCATGCTCCCTCGCGGGCAGCAGGCCCGCCTGCTGGCCGGCGGCCGAGCCGAGCGACTGGCCCGGCTGCTGGAACGCCACGGCCTGGTAGGCCGGAGCCGACTGCGAGTCCGGGGCCGTCACGGGCCGATCCGGCCCGCGGGACGGTTCGGCGGGCGGGTATGACAGGCCCGGATAGGGCTCCGCGCCGGGCGCGGACTGCGCAGTGGCCGACCGCTCAGCGTACGGTCGCAGGCTAGCGGCCGGGGTGTCGATGATGCCGTCGCATTCCTGCCGCAACGCCCGGGGCACAGTCCAGTTGCCGTCCGCGGCCAAGTGCACCAGGAAGACCCGGACACCGAGATCCTGGACCTCGGTCACCACCGGGGCCAGTTCCTCCCGCGCGCTGACGATCACCATGTCGGCAACGGCCCGGTTGCGGGCAAGCGTGCGGATATCACGGCCCATCTCAGCGTGGGCGTTGCCGCTCCGGCCCCGCTGCCCCAGGGCGGTGCGCAGCTTGACCCCCGGCAGGTTCGCCACCGCATCATCGTGCGCGGCCGACTGGTACCAGTAGCACCGGAGCACGGGCAGCCCGCTGCGGTCCCGGGCCAGGCCGGTCAGGAACTTGATCAGGCCCGCATAATCCCAAGCGGCAGACTCCTGCTGGCTGGTACCGCGATCGGCCATTGCGCTATCGGCGAGCACATAGCCCGCATCTACGAAAAGCGCACAGCGATCCACGCGACACCGTCCTTCCCTCGACGCGAGACGTTACCAGCGCAGGCCCGACGTCGTGACGCATAGCGCAGATGACGGGGTGTATCCGGCATGCGCCCTTGGCCCCGGGCTGCTGGCACGGATGCTGCTGCGGCACCGCCGCACGCACCGGCCTGTCACCGCAGCTGAGACGCTTGCCGGGGCCAACCCGGGGCTGAGCCGACCGCGGCCCCGGCTGTCCCGCTGCGCCCGTTGTCCCGCTGCCCCGGCTGTCCCGCTGCGCCCGGCTGTCCCGCTGCGCCCGGCTGTCCCGCTGCCCCGGCTGTCCCGCTGCGCCCGGCTGTCCCGCTGCCCCGGCTGTCCCGCTGCGCCCGTTGTCCCGCTGCGGCGGCCGTCCCTGCCCGCGCCGCGCCGGGCCGGGCGTGCCGACCGGCCGCCGGGCCCCGGCCCGGCGTAGGCTCGGCGCGTGGCTGACCGCAACGAGCTGGCTGACCGCAACGAGCTGCTCAGCGTGATCAAGGACAAGGCCATCGTGCACGGCGACGTCGTGCTGAGCTCGGGTCAGCCCGCTTCCTGGTACATCGACCTGCGACGGGTCATGCTCGACGGCTACGCCGCGCCGCTGGCCGGACGGGTCCTGCTCGCGGCGACGCAGCACCTGGATTACGCGGCCGTGGGCGGCCTCACCCTCGGCGCGGACCCGGTGGCAGCTGCGATGCTGCACGCGGCCGCGGCCCAGGGCCGCAAGCTGGACGCCTTCGTCGTTCGCAAGGCGGAGAAGGCACATGGCCTGCAGCGCCAGATCGAGGGGCCGGACGTGGCGGGCCGCCGGGTGCTGGCCGTCGAGGACACCTCGACGACCGGCAACTCCGTGCTCACCGCAGTGGACGCGCTGACGGCCGCGGGCGCTGAGGTCGTCGGGGTCGCCGTGCTGGTGGAGCGGGGAGCGCGCGCCAGGGTAACCGAGCGCGGGCTCCCCTACCGCGCCGTATTCGAGCTCGCTGACCTCGGCCTGGCCTAACCCGTCGCAGGACCGGCAGACGGGGCCTGGCTGCTCGGACGGGGCCCGCGGCGTCCCCGGATCGGGCACGCCCAGCGCGCCGGCGCGGCCTGGGGCAATTCGCGGTGCGCACGAGCCGGCCGCAGGCCGCACGCGGGTCGATCTCGCAGGTTCCGGCGGGCACCCGAACACCTGGATACTGGTACAGGGGCACAGACTTCCAGGCTGCACCACGGCTATCACAAGAAGGAGCGTCGTAATGCCGATCGCGACTCCAGAGGTATATGCGCAGATGCTGGACCGGGCGAAGGAACAGGGCTTCGCCTACCCGGCGATCAACGTGACCTCGACCCAGACGCTGAATGCCGCGCTGCGCGGTTTCGCCGAGGCCGAGAGCGACGGGATCGTCCAGATCTCCACCGGCGGCGCGGAATACCTGTCTGGCAGCTCGGTCAAGGACATGGTCACCGGCGCGGTCGCGCTCGCCCATTTCGCTAACACGGTCGCGGCCAAGTACCCGGTGAACATCGCGCTGCACACCGACCACTGCCCAAAGGACAAGCTGGACGGCTACATGCGGCCGCTGATCGAGGTCTCGGCCGAGCGGGTTGCCCAGGGCGAGGAGCCGCTGTTCCAGTCGCACATGTGGGACGGCTCAGCCGTGCCGCTGCCTGAGAACCTGCAGATTGCCACGGAACTGCTGGAGAAGTGTGCCGCCGCCCGGATCATCATGGAGCTGGAAATCGGCGTGGTCGGCGGCGAAGAGGACGGCGTCGTCGGCGAGATCAACGAGAAGCTCTACAGCACCCCGGCCGACGCGCTCGCGACGGCGGAGGCACTCGGCCTGGGCGAGCGAGGCCGGTACATCCTGGCCGCCACGTTCGGCAACGTGCACGGCGTCTACAAGCCGGGCCACGTCAAGCTCCGGCCGCCGGTGCTGAAGGAGATCCAGGACACGATCAGCGCGAAGTATGGCCAGGAGAAGCCGTTCGACCTGGTCTTCCACGGCGGATCCGGGTCAGCCTTGGAGGAGATCCGGGAGGCCATCTCCTACGGCGTCGTCAAGATGAACGTCGACACCGACACCCAGTACTCCTTCACCCGGCCGGTGGCCGCGCACATGTTCACCCACTATGACGGCGTGCTGAAGGTGGACGGCGAGGTCGGCAACAAGAAGCAGTACGACCCGCGGGCCTGGGGCAAGGCCGGCGAGCAGGGCATGGCCGACCGCGTCACGCAGGCCTGCTCCGACCTGCTGTCGGCCGGCCACCGGATGGGCTGACCCGCAGGCGGCCTGGGCCGGGCAAGGCGAGATCGGCCCGGCCCTGGCCGCCCGGCGGCCGTTGCCGCCTGCCGCTGGCCCTGCTGTCGGCTGGCCCTGCCGTCGGCTAGAGCACCTCCGGCCCGCGGTCCGCGGGCCGGGCCTAGCCGAGCGCGGACAGGGCCGCGTACTGCTCGTCGGTCAGCTCCACCCCGGCCCCGCCGACGTTCTCCTCCAGGTGCGCCACCGAGCCGGTGCCGGGAATGGGCAGCATGACCGGGGACCGGCGCAGCAGCCACGCCAGGGCCAGCTGGGCGGGGGTCGCTGCGGCCTGCTTGGCCAGTGCGGACAGCGGCCCGTCCGGCTCGGCGAGGCTGCCGGTCGCGATGGGGAACCAGGGGATGAAGCCCAGGCCCTCCCGCTCGCAGTAGTCCAGCACGTCCTCGGACTCGCGGTTCACCAGGTTGTACAGGTTCTGCACCGAGACGACCGGCGTGCTCAGCCGGGCCTCGGTGATCTCGGCCACGCTGACCTGGGACAGCCCGATGTGCGCGATCTTCCCCTCGGCGCGCATGTCGGCCAGCGTGCCGAGCTGGTCAGCTGCCGGCACCTCGGGGTCGATGCGGTGCAGCTGATACAGGTCGATCCGGTCCACCCGCAGCCGCCGCAGGCTCATCTCCACGCACTGGCGCAGGTAGGCAGGCCGGCCGACCGAGTGCCACTGGCCCGGGCCGGTCCGTACCAGGCCGCCCTTGGTCGCGACCGTGATGCCCTCGTAGGGGTACAGGGCCTGCGCGATCAGCTCCTCGCTGACGAACGGCCCGTAGGAGTCAGCGGTGTCGACGAAATCGATGCCGAGCTCGACCGCGCGGCGCAGCACGCGGATCGCGGTGTCCCGGTCACGCGGCTCGCCCCAGATGCCTGGGCCGGTGATCCGCATCGCGCCGAAGCCGAGCCGGGTGACCGCGAGGCCGCCGCCGAGCGCGAACACGCCGCTCGCCGCGGCCGGAAGAGTGTCTGCCATGCCTTCCAAGCTACCGGCGGCGCCGCGGCCGGGACGGCGGCGGGCATGATGGCACCCATGAGCCATCAGAACCTGCTCGGGGGTCCCCCCGACACCTACCTGCCCGAAGACCCGCGGGCGAGCGCTGCGCTCGCGGAGGCGGCCGACCCGGCTACCGTGGCCGCCGCCTATCCCGGCTACTGCGCGGCCTGGGCGGCGCTCGCCGAGCGCGCGCTGGCCGCCGGGGATTACGTGACCGGCTACGCCTACGCCCGGACCGGCTACCACCGGGGGCTGGACCAGCTGCGGCGGGCCGGCTGGCACGGGCACGGGCCGATTCCGTGGGAGCACGAGCCGAACCGCGGATTCCTGCGCGCCCTGCACGTCCTCGGCGAGGCCGCGGCCGGGATCGGCGAGGAAGACGAGGCGATCCGCTGCCGGGAGTTCCTGGCCGACTCCAGCCCGGCTGCGGTGAGGGCACTCGACCACGGCTGACCGCGGCCGTGCCCGGGCCGGCCGGCCGGCGAGCAGCGGGCACCCCCCGCGCGGGCGGAGAGCCGGGCCCGCGCGGCACCGGCCAGGGCGCTGGCAGTCCGGTAGCATCTGACCGCAGGCCTCTGCCGCAGTTGCCGAAGACATGCACAGACGCGGGCAGGGGCTTTCTTCTGGGACCTGAAGGGAACGGCAGATGCCCGCCATCGTGATCGTGGGCGCCCAGTGGGGCGACGAAGGCAAGGGCAAGGCCACCGACCTGCTCGGCGACCAGGTCGACTACGTCGTGCGCTACCAGGGCGGCAACAACGCCGGGCACACCGTGGTCATCGGGGACGAGAGCTATGCGCTGCATCTGCTGCCAGCCGGCGTGCTGTCGGTCAGCGCCGTGCCCGTCATCGGCAACGGCGTGGTGATCGACCCGGCCGTCCTGATCGGCGAGATCGACGGGCTGGCAGCCCGCGGCGTGTCCTGCGACCGGCTGCTGATCTCCGCCAACGCGCACCTGATCATGCCGCACCACATCGCGCTGGACAAGGTGACCGAGCGCTACCTGGGCAGCGCCCGGATCGGGACCACTGGCCGCGGCATCGGGCCCGCCTACAGCGACAAGTCAGCCCGGATGGGCATCCGGATGCAGGACTTGTTCGATCCGGGCATCCTGCGCCAGAAGGTGGAGCTGGCGCTGCGCGAGAAGAACCAGGTGCTGACCAAGGTGTACAACCGCCGCGGCATCGACGCCGAGGCGGTCTGCGCCGAGTACATGAAGTACGGCGAGCGGCTCGGCCGGCACGTCGCCGACACCGGGCTGGTGCTCAACGAGGCGCTGGACCAGGGCAAGGTAGTGCTGCTGGAAGGCGCGCAGGCCACGATGCTGGACGTCGATCACGGCAGCTACCCGTTCGTGACCTCGTCATCGCCCACCACCGGGGGCGCCTGCGCCGGGTCGGGCGTGGGCCCGACCCGGATCACCACGGTGATCGGGATACTCAAGGCCTACACGACCAGGGTCGGCGAGGGCCCGTTCCCCACCGAGCTGGCCGACGCCCAGGGCGAGTGGCTGCGCCAGGCGGGCGGCGAGTTCGGCGTCACCACCGGGCGGCCGCGGCGGACCGGCTGGTTCGACGCGGTGGTCGCCCGCTACTCCACCCGGGTCAACGGGATCACCGACTACTTCATCACCAAGCTCGACGTCCTGTCCGGCCTGGACAAGATTCCGGTGTGCGTGGGCTATGACATCGCCGGGCAGCGCTGCGACGAGATGCCGATGACACAGACCGAGTTCCACCACGCGACGCCGGTGTATGAGTACCTGGACGGCTGGCAGGAGGACATCTCGGCGGCCCAGCGCCCGGCCGACCTGCCGCGCGGCGCCCGCGCCTACCTGGACGCCCTGGCGGAGATGATCGGCGCCCCGGTGACCGCGGTGGGCGTCGGCCCGCGCCGCGACCAGACGCTGCTGCTGCGCCCGATGACGGCCAGCGGGTCCAGGTAGGCCGCCCGGTGCGCGTCCTGGTCCTCGGCTCCGGCGGCCGCGAGCATGCGCTGACCCGGGCGCTGACCGGGGACACCGACGTCACCGACCTGCACGTCGCGCCGGGCAATCCGGGGATCGCCCGGATCGCGCAGACGCACCCGGTCGCCCCGGCCGATCCGGCCAGCGTGACCGCGCTGGCCGAAAGGACCGGCGCCGACCTCGTGGTCATCGGCCCGGAGGCGCCGCTGGTCGCCGGCGTCGCCGACGCCATCAGGGCGGCGGGGATCAGCTGCTTCGGGCCGGGCGCGGCGGCGGCGATGATCGAGGGCTCCAAGTCGTTCGCCAAGGACGTCATGACGGCGGCGGGGATCCCGACCGCCGCCGCGCGCACCTGCGACACGCAGGACGCGGTCAGCGCGGCGCTGGCCGAGTTCGGGCCGCCGTACGTGGTCAAGGCGGACGGCCTGGCCGCTGGCAAGGGCGTCGTGGTGACCGCCGACCGGCGCGAGGCGCTGGCGCACGCGCGCGACTGCGGCCGGGTGGTCATCGAGGAGTACCTGGACGGGCCCGAGGTATCGGTCTTCGCGCTGGCCGACGGCGACTGCGCGATCCCGCTGATGCCGGCCCAGGACTACAAGCGCGCGCACGACGGCGACAGCGGGCCGAACACCGGCGGCATGGGCGCCTACGCCCCGCTGCCCTGGGCGCCCGCGGACCTGGCCGAACAGACGCTGGCCACCGTGGTCATGCCCGCGCTGGCGCAGATGCGCCGGCGCGGCACGCCCTACCTCGGGCTGCTGTACGCAGGGCTGTGCCTGACCTCCAGGGGCCTGCGCGTGGTGGAGTTCAATGCCCGGTTCGGCGACCCGGAGACCCAGGTCGTGCTGGACCGGCTGGAGACGCCGCTGGGCGGCCTGCTGCAGGCCGCCGCGGCCAGCGGCGGGCTGGCCGGCGCAGGCCCGCTGGCCTGGGTCGGCGGCGCCGCGGTGACCGTGGTGATCGCCGCCGAGGACTACCCCGGCACCCCGGCGGCCGGCGATGAGATCAGCGGCCTGGCCGAGGCGGCCAGCGAGCCAGGGGCGTACGTGCTGCACGCGGGCACCGCGACCGGGCCGGACGGGAGCCTGGTCTCGGCCGGCGGCCGGGTGCTCAACATCGTGGGAACCGGCGCCGACCTGCAGGCCGCCAGGACGGCGGCCTACCGGGCGGCGGCCAGGGTGCGGATGCGCGGCGGCTGGTAC
Source organism: Streptosporangiaceae bacterium (assembly GCA_052143655.1). Lineage (GTDB taxonomy): Bacteria > Actinomycetota > Actinomycetes > Streptosporangiales > Streptosporangiaceae > CAVSUR01. The sequence goes on from JBKQSL010000115.1 coordinate 15,044, forward strand.
CGCCGCGACATCGCCGAGCGGCCGGCTCCGGGCACCGGCACGCAACTGTAGCTGCGAGCGCGCCCGGTGCCGCCAGGGCACGACGGGCCGTTCCTGTGCCTCGACCGCGCCGGGCCGCCCGGCCCGGGCCGCCGCGCGTTACGGCAGGATGGGACCGTGATCGAGCGCTATACCCGGCCCGAGATGGGCAGCGTCTGGAGCGAGGCGCACAAGTACGAGCTGTGGTGCCAGGTGGAGCGGCTGGTGCTCGCCGCGCACGCGCGGGCAGGCACTGTGCCGCCCGACTGCGTGCCGCCGGTGCAGGCCGCGCCGCCGCCGACGCCCGCCGCGGTCGCGGCGCTGGAGGCGGTGACCGGCCACGACGTCATCGCGTTCCTGTCAGCCTGGGCGGACAACACCACCCCGCGCTCGGCGGCCGCGTACGTGCACTACGGCATGACCTCGTCCGACCTGCTCGACACCGCGCTCGCGCTGCAGCTGGCGCAGGCGTCCGGCCTGCTCGCCGACGGGCTGGCCGCGCTGTTCGAGGCGCTGCGGGAGCATGCCCTGGAGCATCGCAGCACGCTGCGGCCGGGCCGCACGCACGGCGTGCACGCCGAGCCGGACGTCTGGGGCCATCGCGTCGCCGACTTCGCGTTCGGTGCCGCCCGCTGCGCGCAGCGCCTGGCCCGGGCCCGGGCGGCGGTCTGTGTCGGCAAGCTGTCCGGGCCGGTGGGCACCTACTCCAACATCGACCCGGCCATCGAGGAGCAGGTGATGACCGAGCTCGGGCTGTCGCCTGCCCCGGTCGCCACCCAGGTGGTGCTGCGCGACGGCATCGCCGAGTGGGTCAGCGTGCTCGCCCTGATCGCCACCGTGTGCGAGGCCATCGCGCTGGAGGTCCGGCACGGGCAGCGGACCGAGGTGGCCGAGCTGGCCGAGCCGTTCGGCACCGGCCAGAAGGGCAGCTCGGCGATGCCGCATAAGAAGAACCCGGTCCGGGCGGAGCGGATCTGCGGCCTGGCCAGGGTGGTGCGGGCCCAGGTGGTCCCGGTGATGGAGGGCATCCCGCTGTGGCACGAGCGGGACATCTCTCATTCCAGCACTGAGCGGGTGGCGCTGCCGGACGCCGCCATCGCCACCGACTTCCTGCTCGCCGAGACCACGCGGCTGGTCAGCGGCCTGGTCGTGAACGCCGGCCGGATGCGCGCGAACCTCGATTCAACCGGCGGCCTGATCTACACCTCGGCTGTGCTGCTGGAGCTGGTGGCCGCCGGGATGTCCCGGGAGGACGCCTACGCGCTGGTCCAGGCCGCTGCGATGGACACCTGGCAGGGCGGCACGCCGTTCCGGCAGACGCTGCGGGCGCGCGCCGCCGAGCGCGGCCAGCCGCTGGACGAGGCCCGGCTGGCCGAGGCCTGCCGGCCGGAGCGGTACGTCGCCCGGCTCGGCCCGGTCTTCGACCGGCTGGAGCAGCTGAAGCTGCCGGGCCGCCCGGCATGAGGCACCTGTACTCCGGCAAGGTCCGGGAGCTGTACGAGACCGACGACGGCGTGCTGCTGCTCGTGGCCAGCGACCGGATCTCGGCGTTCGACTACGTGCTGCCCACGCCGATCCCCGACAAGGGCGCGATACTCACCCGGCTGTCGCTGTGGTGGTTCGAGCGGCTGGCCGACCTGGTACCCAGTCACCTGCTGGACGCCGAGGTTCCGGCGCAGTTCGCCGGCCGGGCCATGGCCTGCCGGCGGCTGGACATGGTGCCGATCGAGTGCGTGGCGCGCGGTTACCTGACCGGGTCGGGCCTGGCCGGGTACCGCCGGGACGGGTCGGTCTGCGGGATCGCCCTGCCGGCCGGACTCACCGACGGCTCCCGGCTGCCGGAGCCCATCTTCACCCCGGCGAGCAAGGCGCCGCGCGGCCAGCACGACGAGAACATCACGGCGGCCGCCGCGGCCGCCCTCGTCGGCACGGGCACCGCGGCCGAGCTGGAGCGGATCACGCTGGCGGTGTATGAGCGGGGCGCGCAGCTGGCTGCGGCCCGCGGCATCATCGTTGCCGACACGAAGATCGAGGTGGGCTTCGATTCCGAGGGGACGCTGCGACTCGCCGACGAGGTGCTGACCCCGGATTCCTCCCGGTTCTGGCCCGCGGACGAATGGCTGCCCGGTCACAGTCAGCCGTCATTCGACAAGCAGTTCGTGCGGGACTGGCTGACCTCGCCTGATGCCGGCTGGGACCGCACTGGCCCGCCGCCTCCGCTGCCGCCCGAGGTGGTGGAGCGGACCAGGGATCGCTACGTCGAGGCCTATCAGCGCATCACCGGCCTGACCTGGCAGTAGTTGGGTAACACTCCGAGGGTAGTTGCTTAGTGTTCTAGATCGGTTACCTTACGTAAGGCATCGGTCATGGTCCGGAGGGCACGGGAACGGTGGAATACTGGACGTCGCACGAAGCAGGGCACTCCCCGGCGGGGACGCTGCCCGATGGCTGGCCGTCGGCCATGCCAGCCGTCCCGGCGCCCAGCCGCGACGGCTACGCCCCGCAGAAGATGGACAGGAGCCCCAGCCACATGACGAGCGGCCCCGAGACCCGCTATCGCGTCCGTGGAGGCAATCCCCTGCAGGGGACGGTGTTCGTCCAGGGCGCCAAGAACGCCGCCCTCAAGATGATCGCGGCTTCGCTGCTCGCCGAGAAGGGCCGCACCGTGCTGCGGAACGTCCCGGTGATCGAGGACGTGCGGCGCGCGGTCGAGCTGGCCCAGGCGGTCGGGGCGGTCGTCAAGTTCCACGAGGCCGAGCGCACCCTCGTCGTGGACGCCTCGGAGCTGACCAGCTCGGTGCTGCCCGCTGAGATCACCCGCCGGTTCCGCGCCTCGGTGCTGTTCGTGCCGGCGCTGCTGCACCGGCTCGGCGAGGCCACCATCGAGGGTATCGGCGGCTGCAATCTCGGCAGCCGCAACCTCGACTTCCATTACCGCGGGTTCGCCCGGCTCGGCGCGATCGTCGAGGAAGGCGACACCCAGATCCGGGTCCGCGCCGATGCCTTGCGCGGCTCGCACCTCTACCTCGACACCCCCTCGCACACGGGGACCGAGAACCTGATCATGGCGGCCAGCCTGGCGCCGGGCACGACGGTGATCGACAACACCGCGCTGGAGCCCGAGGTCCAGGACGTCATCGCGTTCCTCACCAAGATGGGCGCCCGTATCACCGGCGGCGGTACCGGCTTCGTCACCGTCCAGGGGGTCAGCGAGCTGACCGCGGTCGAGTACACGGTGATGCCGGACCGTATCGACGCCGCGGTATTCTCCATGGCCGCCGCCATTACCGGCGGCGAGCTCAGCCTCGTCGGAGCCTCGCTGGACCATTTCGGCGTCGTCCGCTGGAAGCTGGAGCAGATGGGCGTCGAGTTCGCCACCCAGGGCGCGGTGCTGCAGGTCCGCCGGGACCGGCAGCTGCGCCCGATCAACGTCATCACGTGCCCGTTCCCCGGCTTCGCCACCGACCTGCAGTCCCCGATCATGGCCGTCAGCTGCCTGGCGGACGGCACCAGCTACATCCGCGAGACGATCTTCGACGGCCGGTACAGCCTCGTCGGCGAGCTGAACAAGATGGGCGCCAAGGTCGAGGTGGTCAACAACGCGGTGCTCGTGCACGGGCCCACCCCGCTCAAGGGCGCCGAGGTCATCGCCCATGACCTGCGTACCGGCGTGGCACTGGTGCTGGCGGGCCTGGCCGCCGATGGCGAGACCGTCGTCGCCCCCGCCTATAACGTCAACCGCGGTCATGTCTCGGTCGCGGCCCGGCTGTCCACGCTCGGTGCTGACATCACCGAGGAGACCACGGACTGAGCCGCCGCACAGGCTGAGCCGCCGCCGCGCGGCCCAGTCGGCCTGGCCTGCGCGCGACCAGCCCAGCGTGCCCGTGCAGGCGCCCGGCTCACGGGGCCGGCCGTCGATGCCGGTCCGGGCATGTTGTTATGGCTGTCTGCTTTTTTCCGTCCATTCGCTCGCGCCTGCCGCACCGCCGTGAGCGGTGAGCGGATAATTGTCTCTTCTGGGCAGTTACCCGGGTAATGGCATCAAGCGCACCGGGCAGGCGGAGGCGGGGCGGGAATGGCAGGCACAGCGGGGCGGGCTGACGACGACGCGGCCGGGCCACGGCCGGTGGCGAGCATGAGCGGGCCGCGCGCCGGGCCTGACGGCGGCGGGCACGATCTGACGATCGGCCTCGTCGGGCCGCACGACCTGGTGGAGCGGATCATGCTGTCCACCGTCGGCCGGCCGCGCGGCCTGGTGCGCGACCACGATGGCGTGCCGGACCGCAGCGAGGCCGGCCCGGGCCGCCGCATGGTCGCGGCCGCCTACCGGGACGAGCAGGAGGCAGCGGACAAGGTCGCCCGGCTGGCGCCGGTCGTGGATGCCTGGCTGTTCGCCAGCCCGGTACCGCTGGCCCTGGTGCGTGCCGCCGGAGTCCTCAGCGCGCCGACGGCCACGATCCCGCTCGGCGGCAGCGCCCTGTACGCGGCGCTGCTGCGGGCGGTCCGCGCCGGAGTCGGCGACCTGTCCCGGTCCAGCGTCGACGGGGTCAGCCGGGACGAGGTGGCCGACGCGCTCGCCGAGCTGGCCGTGCCGGCCGACGGCGTGCATGTCAGCGATGCGCTCGGGGCCGCTGAGCTCGCGTCGTTCCATCATCAGCTGTGGCGCGGCGGGCAGGCCTCGGCGGCGTTCACCTGCCTGCCGTCGGCCGCGGTCCGGCTGGCGGCCGCGGGCGTTCCGGTGTACCCGGTCCGCCCGACCGGCAGCGCCATCCGGGCGGGGCTGCGCACGGCGGAACTGCTGGGCATCAACCGGCGGCTGGGACAGGCCCAGCTGGCGGTCATCGCCGCCGAGGTCCCGGTGCTGCGCGATACCCCGCGCCGGGCGATGGCCCGGTCCGGCCGGGAGGAGATCCGGCTGACCGTGCACCGGTTCCTGGTCCAGCAGGCCCGCCAGATCGGCGCCGTGGTAAGCCCGGCAGGCGAGCACGGGTTCGTGGTGACGGCGACCATGGGCGCCCTGGCCGCGCTGCCCGGCTCACCGCCGTTCACCGGCCCGGCGCTGGCCGAGCTGGGCATCGAGCTGGACGTCGGCGTGGGCACGGGAGGCGATGCCGAGCAGGCGGAGGCCCGGGCCCGCGCGGCCCTGCACCACGGCCGGCGCGAGGCCCCGGCCGCCCGGGGGAGCGGCGGGCCCGGCCTGGTGCCCGTGCAGCGGAGCCGGCCGTCCGGCTTGCCGGCGTCGCCGCGCGGGCTGGAGATCCTCACCCGGCTCGCCGCAGTGCTGCCCGATCAGGACGCCGCGCTCGTGGTCGACGCGGAGACCACCGGCCGGCTGCTCGGCGTCACGCCCCGCACCGCCCGGCGGTTGCTGCACACGCTGGTCGAGGAAGGCATAGCGTGGCCGCTGCCGCCCAGCCGCACTCCGCAGCCCGGCCGTCCCAGGCAGGTCTACCGGCTCCTGGTGGAGAAGCTGCAGCAGCAGCCCGCAGACCGCTGACCAGCGGCGCAGCGCTGGGCTCCCGCGGGGCCGGGCCCGCGGCGCGGTTCAGGACCGGGCCTCCCAGCTGCGGGCCACCGCCAGGAACGTGTCATTGGCGGCGGGCTCGCCGATCGTGACCCGGACGCCCTCACCGCCGAACGGCCGGACGCTGACACCGGCCGTGCCGCAGGCAGCGGCGAAGTCAGCAGTGCCGGCACCGAGCCGCAGCCAGACGAAATTGCCCTCGGCCGGCGGCACCGGCCAGCCCCGGGCGAGCAACTCCGCGCGCACCCGGTCACGCTCCTTGACCACCGCGTCCACCCGGTCGGCGAGCTCGTCCTGTGCGGCGAGCGAGGCCACGGCCGCCACCTGAGCCAGCGTGTTCACGGTGAACGGGAGCATGGTGGTGCGCACCGCGGCCGCCACCGGCCCGGGACCGATCAGGAACCCCACCCGCAGCCCTGCCAGCCCGTATGCCTTGGAGAAGGTCCGCAGCACCGCGACGTTGGGCCGGCCGGCGTACTCGGTGATCCCGTCCGGCACGTCCGGGTCGCGCACGTACTCCGCATAGGCCTCGTCCAGGACCACCAGGCAGTCCGGCGGCACGGCATCGAGGAAGGCGGCCAGCTCGGCCCGGTGCACCACCGTCCCCGTCGGGTTGTTGGGGTTGCAGACGAAGACCAGCCGGGCGGCAGGGCTGATCGCCGCGGCCATCGCGGCCAGGTCATGCGTCTCGGCCTGCAGCGGCACCCGGACCGAGCGGGCACCCGACAGCTCGGTCAGCACCGGGTAGGCCTCGAACGACCGCCACGCGTACACGACCTCGGCCCCCGGCTCGCCCACGGCCGCCAGCAACTGCTGGGCCACGCCGACCGAGCCGCACCCGACCGCCACCTGCCCGGGCGCGACTTCGAACCGGGCCGCGATCGCCTCGGTCAGCTCAGCGGCACCGTTGTCGGGATAGCGGTTCACGATGGCGGCTGCCTCCGCCACCGCCCGCTGCACCGACGGCAGCGGGCGGAACGGGCACTCGTTGGACGACAGCTTGAACGACCTGCTGCCCGGCCCGACAGCGGGCTGGCCCGGCTGGTAGGCGGCGAACTGGTCGAGCACCGCGCGGAAGCGGGGCGCGAGCGGACGGCTCGGGGGCTGCGAAGACACCATTGTCCTCCTGGCCTGACAGCGGACTGGGCACGCCGGCGGCGCGTACTGCCAGTCTCGCATCCCGGCCGCGCCGCCAGGCCGCGGCCGGCCCCGGGCGCCCCATCGGCCCGCGGGCCGGCCGGGGCGGGGCGGCCGCGCAATCCGGGGCTGACCGCCCCGGACTCGCCAGGTAAATTTGGAGGGTGAACCGACTCGGCGAGCTTGAGCGCGCGATTATGGATGTGCTCTGGGGGGCGTCCGACCCGCTCACGGTCCGCCAGGTCAGCGAGCGGCTGAGCCACCGCGACCTGGCGCACACCACCGTGATGACCGTGCTGGACCGGCTGTCGAAAAAGGGGTTTGCGCGCCGCGAGCGGGATGGCCGTGCCTGGCGCTACTGCGCCGCAGGGACCCGGGAGGCCTATGTGACCGAGCTCATGCTCAGCGCGCTGGACCAGACCGGAGACCGGCAGGCCGCCCTGACCCGGTTCGCCCGCAGCGTCTCAGGCGCCGAGGCCCGGATGCTGCGCCGTGCGCTGGAGGCGCTGGGCGAGACGACAGGAAGCTGATCGCGTGCTAGCGCCCGTCCTCGTGCTGGCCACGGCCGCCGCCTGCTGCGTGGCGGCGTCGCACGCGCTCGCCCGGGCCCGGTGGCCGTGCCGGTCACCCGCCGCGGCGATCGTGCTCTGGCAGGCCCTCGGGCTCGGCTGGGGACTGGCTGCAGTCGGCGCATTGGCCGCCCTGGGCACCGGCAGCAACGGGGCCGGGATCATCGGCACCGCGCTGGATCAGTTCGCGCGGCTGGCGCACGGCACCGCCACGGGCGCCGGCGGCGGGCTGATCGCCGCGCTGCGGCTGGCCGCGCTGACGGCCGGCACGATCCTGCTGCTGCTGCTGTGCTGGGTGCTGATCGCCTCCGCGGCGGCCGTCGCCCGCGGCCGCCAGCGGCAGCACGCGCTGCTGACCCTGCTCGCTCACGGCGACCCCAAGGCACCGGGCGCGCTAGTCGTGGACTACCCGGCCGCCGCGGCCTACTGCCTGCCGGGCCTGCGGTCGGCCATCGTCCTCAGCTCCGCCACCCTTGAGCTGCTCGACACCGATGAGCTGGCGGCCGTCATCGAGCACGAGCGGGCGCACCTGCGCGAGCGTCATGACCTGGTGCTGCTGCCGTTTACCGCGCTGCTGCGGGCCTTCCGCTGGTCCGGCGTGGCCCGCGAGGCGCACCGGGCGGTCGCGCTGCTGGTAGAGATGCACGCCGATGACCGGGCCAGGCAGCACCGGCCGGCCCGGGAACTGGCCACGGCGCTGCTGCGGTTCGGCGCGGCCGGAGCGGTCCAGGCGCCGGCCGGCACCCTGGCCGCCAGCGGCCAGGCGGTGCCCGGCGCGGCTGCCGGCCGTCCTGCTCCGGCGCTGGCCGGCCGGCCTCCGGCTGCGGCCGATGTGCCGGCGAGCCAGCTGGCGGCTGCGCCGGATACGGTCGCGGGAGACCTTGCGGCCCGGGTTGCCCGGCTGCTGCGCCCGGCCCCGGGGCTGCCCTTCGCCGGGCTCGCGCTGGTCGGCGCCGCCGCCCTGCTCGCTGTCGCGGTCCCGGTCGCGCTGCTGGCCTTCCCGCTCTGACCTCTCCCGCCCGCACCGGGGCGGCCCGGCTAAGCTGCGGCCGTGAGCGAGACGACATGGCGCACGCATCGCCTGGAACTGGCCGACCAGACGCTGCGCGAGTGGGACGCGCAGGTGCTGGATTCCGGGCCAGACGGCATCGTCCTGTCCGCGTCAGCCTTCTACCCCGGCGGCGGCGGCCAGCCGCCCGACCACGGCGTGCTGCTGTGGGGGGGCGTGCAGACGCGCATCGCCGGCGCGCGCAAGGGCGATGACCTGTACCTGATTCCGGCCGAGGAGGACCCGCTGCCGCCGGCCGGCACGCTGGTCCGCGGCGCGGTGCAGGATGACCGGCGTACCGCCCTGATGCGGACCCACTCAGGCCTGCACGTGCTGTGCGGGGTGGTGTTCCGCGACTACGGCGCGCTGGTGACTGGCGGCAACATGGAACCGTTCACCGCGCGGATGGATTTCGACCTGCCGCAGCTGCCGGAGGGCTTCAAGGACGCCGTGGAAGCCGCCTGCAACGCGGAGATCGCGGCCGGGCGGCGCATCGACATCCGGGTGCTGCCGCGCGAGGAGGCCTTTGCGCTGCCGGACATCATCCGCACCGCGACCAACCTGGTTCCGCCGGAGGTCGCGCAGGTCCGGATCGTCGACATCGCTGGCCTGGACCAGCAGGCCGACGGCGGCACGCATGTGGCGAGCACCGCCCAGGTAGGCCGGATCGAGGTGGCGAAGGTCGAGAACAAGGGCAAGGGCTTCCGCCGGCTGCGGATCCGGATCGCCGACTGACGGCTGTCCTGGCCGGGGGCCCGGCCGCCGCGGGGTCACCAGGGTCCGTAGGGACCCTGGTGCGTGCCGCCCTTGTTGTTGAAGCCGCTCACCTTGGGCCTGACGTCAGTCAGGTAGATCGCGGCGGCCACGAACGCGATGATCGGCAGGATGCTGAACAGCGACAGCTCGCCAGCCGCGCCGCCGAGGCCGATGATGAGGGCAACGCCCAGAATGACCAGCCACAGTGGCTTGGTCTGCTTGCTGGCCGCGACGAAGGCCGGGCCGGGCCGGCGGATCGCGTCGATGAAGGCCCATGCCTCCACCACGAAGGCCGCGACGAGCAGCGCCCAGAAGAAGAACTGGAGCGGCCCGTACGCGCCGAAGTTCATGAAGGTCACGATGTCACGCTACCGGTCTGCGGGATGAGTTGGGAACGGATGGTTCGGCACGCCGGGGGCGGCTGGCCAGGCTGCAGACTGGCTGAGGGGCACGGACTCGGCGGGCGCTGATTCAGCCACCGCGGACTCGCTGCCACCGGGCAGGGCCGCCTCCTCGCCGGACGCGGCGGCATCCTTGCCGGCCGCTGGCTCGCCGGCCGCTGGCTCGCCGGCCAGCGCGGCACCGGCCGTCGCATCTGCGGCACCCGAGCCGGACTCGGCGGCCAGCGCTTCCGGCTCCAGGTCCTCCGGCCAGGAGAACGCGGCACCGTCGACGGCGATGCCCTCCTCGTCGCCCGGATCAGCGCCGGCCTCGTCGGCCTGCGCCTCGTCGGCCTCGGCCGCCGCCATGGCCGTCTCCTTGCGGAAGGAGTCGTAGATCTCGATCAGCATCTGCTTCTGCCGCTCGGTGAGCTCGTCGTCGGCGAGCACGGCGGTCCGCACCGCCAAGCCACCGGGCTGGTCGTCGAGCAGGCCCGCCTGGACGTACAGGGCCTCGGCGGAGATGCGCAGGCCCTTGGCGATCTGCTGCAGGATGTCGGCGCTCGGCTTGCGCAGCCCGCGCTCGATCTGGCTGAGATAGGGGTTCGACACGCCGGCGGCCTGCGCAAGCTGGCGGATGGAGATCTTCGCCTGCTCGCGCTGATCGCGGATGTAGGAGCCGATCTGGGTGACGTTGACAGGGCTCATGGCCCCAGTTTCACCGGTGGTGCTTGCAGATGCAAATTACCTGCAAACACCGCCGGCGGGCTGTCACAGCGGCAGCGTGACCCGGATGTCCCCGACCTCCTCGCCGCCGCCGGTGACGGGCACGTGCCCCGCTGAATCCAGCGCCGCCTTGTCAGCGCCCGGCCCGTCCGCGGCGCCGAGCGCGCGCAGCAGCGCGACCGTGATGGCCGGCCGCGCGCGGGCCGCGCCATCCTCGATCTTGAATGCGCCGGCCCGGCCGTCGGCCAGCGCGAATCCCTCGACGCCCTCGGCCCCTGACTTCAGCAGCAGGCCGGGGACAGCGGCCATGAGCACCCGTTCCGGTCGCCGGGTGCCCGACGTCCACTCCGGATGGGCCCGCATGGCATCGGCCACCCGGCGCTCCGGCGTCCCCGGCCCGGCGAGCAGGATCGCCCGGAAAGCGCGCGCCAGGCCGGTCACGGAGATCGCCATCAGCGGCGCGCCGCAGCCGTCCACGCCGACTGCCGTCACCGGCTCGCCTGCCAGCTCAGCGACGGTGCCGCGGATCTGCTGTTGCAGCGGATGCGCCGGATCCCGGTAGCTGCGCGTCGGCCAGCCCGCGGCCACGCACGTCGCCAGCATGGCCGCGTGCTTGCCCGAGCAGTTCATGTGCACCCGGTCCGGCGGCTGGCCCTCGCGCAGCATCTGCTGCTGCGCCTGCTCGTCGAGCGGGCGGTCGGGCGGGCACTGCAGGTCACTCTCGCTCAGGCCCGCGGCCGCCAGGATCTCCCGTACTCCGCTGACGTGAAAGTCCTCGCCCGAGTGACTGGCGGCGGCCAGGGCGAGCAGCTTGCCGTCCAGCTCCAGCCCGCACCGAAGCATGGCCACCGCCTGCATCGGCTTGTTCGACGAACGAGGGAACATAGGCTGCGCCGCGGCTCCGGCAGCCGCGATGACCGTGCCGTCGGCGGCCAGCGCGGCGAGGATGCCGCGGTGCCAGGACTCGTTGAAGCCGGATCGGACGACGGTGGCGAGCACCGGGCTGTCGGCGCCGGGCGAAACGATGTCAGCTCGGATCGGACACCCCCAGCATGGTCCGAGCGCCGGCCGGCGTCATGGCCGGCCGCTGCGCGAGGCCGGCCAGCGCCGCGGCGCGCTCGACCAGCTCGGCGTTGCTGGCTGCCGGGCGACCGCGGGCGAACGTGGTCGTATCCTCCATGCCGACCCGCAGGTGGCCGCCGGCCGACAGGGCGGCGAGCATCACCGGCAGCGAGGTGCGGCCCACGCCAGTCGCAGACCAGCTGGCCCCCTCCGGCAGCGCCGCCACGGCCGCTGCCAGCGTGGCCAGGTTCCCTGGCATGCCGCCCGGCACGCCCATGACCAGATCACAGTGGACGTGACCGCCGGCCGGCAGCCCCATGTCGGCCAGCAGCCGGTGCAGGGTGGCAATGTGACCGAGGTCGAACAGCTCGAACTCCGGTATCACCGACAGCTCCTGGGTCCGGGCGTAGAGCTCGCGCATGAACGGCCAGGGGTTGGCGAACACCTCAGCACCGAAATTCACAGTGCCGCAGGTCAGCGAGCACGCGTCCGGGGCCGCGTCCAGCACGGCCAGGCGGCGTTCGAAGCCGTCGGTCACCGCCCCGCCGGTCGACAGCTGCACGATCAGGTCCGTGGTCTCGCGCAGCGCGCTCACCGTGTCGGTGAGCCTGCCGATGTCCAGCGTGGGGCGGCCCTGGTCGTCGCGGATGTGCACGTGGATCACCGCGGCGCCCGCCGCACGGCAGTCGCAGGCCGTGGCGACCAGCTCGTCCAGGGTCACCGGCAGCGCGGGGACCGCCGATTTCTCCGACTCGGCGCCGGTCGGCGCCACGGTGATCAGCGTGCCGGGCTGGTGACCGCCGGGCCGGCGGTTGGTGTCGTCAGTCATGACCGGAAGAATGCCTTTCCGAACGTGCCTGACCTGGGGTAACAAGTCCAGGGAGGCCAGCGTGCACGGAAGAACCGCGACCGAAGCCTATACTGGAGTCGCCGCTCAGGAGCCACGGCACTGTACTGCTGATGATCATGTGATCCCCTGACAGGGCGCCGTAACCGCGCGTCCTCGTCAGGAGAGCCGATGGACCAGATGGCCGAGAGCATCGGGGATTTCGTACTGTACCTGCGCTCCGAGCGCAAGGCGCCGGGGACTGCCCAGACTTACTGCCAGGGTGTCCGCAAGCTGCATCGCTACATGGTCTCGCACGGCTTTGGCGAGCTCGTTGACCAGGGCGGCGGTGGTGGCGTAGCGGACCCGGCGGCCTTGCTCGCAGGCGGCCAGGCCCAGGCCTATGAGCAGGTGGGTCTTGCCGGTGCCGGAGTCACCGAGGGCGACGACCGGCTCGCCGGCGTCAATCTGCACCCGACGGCGAGGGCGGCGAGCTGGGCGGCGATGCCGGGGATGACGTCGGCGCTGAAGTCGGCAGGCCGCTTGAGGCGCGGGAATCTGGCCCCAAGCTGACGCAGGTGCGGCTTGCCCGCGCCCGGCTCGCCGAAGACCCTGCCACCCAACTCGCTGCTGCCCGGGGCTCAGCCTGCGCCAGCACGACCCGATCTTCCTGCGATGCCGGCGGGGTCATCTGGCTGACGAACGTGATCACATTCGGGCTGTGACACTGGGATCTCGATCGCGGCGGCGCGGCCGTCCGCGCACTGGGTTCACCGTCGAACCAGCGTTCCTGTTCCCCGAGATGCCGAGCCCAGAGCATGTCCCTGCGGGCTGGTATCCAGCCTTCGTGGACTATTCCCTCAATACCGTGATGGCGTTCAGCACTACAGACGTCTCGGGGATCAAGCCGTGGGCAAAGCTCATGATGATGGCCGAGGAAGCGATCTCCGTCGTCGTCGGGATCATGGTGGTCGCCCGGGCAGTGAACATCCTGAAGTAGCACCCCCCGCTCCGGGATTAGCGCATGCGGCCTCTTCGCCCCGAAGCCTTCTGCGTCCGGAGGGCCCGGTATGGCGCCCGACCCGACCAGGCTGCGGCTCCGGCTGGACAAGGTGCTGGCTCGTGGAGGCCGGTTGGGCGACCAATCGCGGTAGGGGTGCCCCCGTACGGCACAACGGGGATACCGCTTATCCGAAGCCGACGCCTTCGATGTCTGCTGCGGGAGTGATGTCTGCGAGGCGAAGCATGCGGAACGAGTTGCCCAGACCGAGGAGGGAGGCGGTGGCGGGAACGAGTAGCGCTACCTGAAGGGAGCGGTTCCGGGCGTGGGTGTTGATGGCGAGGATCTCAGCCTGGACGGCCGGGGGCTCGCCAGCGATCTGCTGCTGAAGCTGTGTATTGCTCATGACCTCGGCATCGTGCTCGAGTTCGGCGGAGATCTGTTGTTGTTGGGCCGGGGGGATCACGGTGCTGGTCTCGGTCAAGTGGGTGAAGCTCAAGGCCAAGGCCCACAGCATGATGCCGCCGGCCATGGCGAGTCCGAAGGACAGCCCGAAGGAGCCTGCGGCGGAGTTCGCCCCGGCCGCTTCACTGACGCGTTCCTCGGCGATGGGCGCGAGGGTGAAGTTGTTGAGTTGGGACACCAGCAGGCCCAGACCCGAGCCGGTGATCACCAGCGGGATCACCAGATACCATCCCGAGTCCACTCTCGGCACCAGGGGAATGATTGCGGCCATGCCGACGGTGCTGAGGGCGAATCCCGCCATGACGATGTGAGCCGGGCGCCGCTTGCCGGCCTTGCGTCCGGCAAGCATGGCCATGCCGAACATGGACAGGGAAAGGGGGGCGAGGGAGAGGCCGGCCTGCATGGCGTTGTACTCGAGGGTCATCTGCAGAAAGAGCGGCAGGACGATCATGGCGCCGCCCAGGGTGATCTGCTGGAGGGTCTGCTGCGAGATGCCGATGCGGAAGTTCAGGTGCTTGAACAGGTCAGGATCCAACAGGGTGGGCTTGCCGCGCCGCTTGCGGCGGACGAGCCAGAAGGCGAGCGCGACCAGGGTCACTACGCCGATGCCTATGAGCAGGCCGACATAGTCGCCGCCCTCCTGCCAGACGAGGATGCCGAGGACGACGCTGCCCATGCCAACCACTGAGAGCACCGCGCCCACAAAGTCGATCTGGCGCGGCCCCGTGTAGGGCACGTCCTTGACGAGGCGGATCTGGGACAACACGACGAGGATGACGACCACCTCGAGCCCGAAGCCGACACGCCATGACAGGTAGGTCGTGAGGAACCCGCCGAGGAGCGGTCCGACGGCGGCGGCGATCGCAGCAGATGCGCCGACGAGCGCGTAAGCTCGCTTCTGGGCTAGGCCCTTGAAGTTGCCGTGGATGAGGGACTGCATGGCCGGTAGCAGCAGGGACGCGCCGAGCCCGCCGATGATCGCCCAGAAGATGATGATGGCAGTCAGGCTCTGCGCAGCGGTCATGGCCAAGGCGCCGACGGCATAGGCGAGCAGGCCGATCACGTAGGCGCGCTTGCGCCCCATGAGGTCGCCCGTCTTGGAGTTGACCAGGATGAAGGCCGCAGAGACGAGTGCCTCGAGGGCGATTGCCGACTGGACGCCGCTCGCCGTCGTATGCAGATCCTTGATCACCGCGGAGATCGACACGTTCATCAGCGAGGTGTCGACAACCAGGACAAACATCGCTGCGGCCAGCAGGAGCGCTAGCCGCGGGCTGGCGCTGTTCTCCTCGTTCACGGCATCGTCAGGGGCGGTGCTCATGGAGGCGGCATCCCTTCACCGGGCAGCATAGGGCTGCCCGGTGCACACTGGGCGCTGCCGGGGCCCGGTGTCTCGCTGTGCCGCATCATCGAGTCGCCCGCCGGAATAGTCTCACGCGTGTCAGCCTCGTCCGGCCGCCGTCGGCCCCCGGTTGTCATGATGTCGCGCCCCTTCACTGCCGGTCGATGGCAAGGCTCATGGCCTCCCGTTGCTGAGGTCACTCGCCCAGGAGCCAGCATTCTTCACGGGGACGCAGGTGCCTATCATCCGCCGTGGGTGAATTGCCCCTGGGAGGCGGTCACTGACGTGCCGTCCCAGTGGATACTGGGCGGGTCTGTATCTCTGATTCATGAGCGCAGGAGAGTGGTCATGACGGCCAAGGCCGACCTTTCGCCTGAGGAATGGAAGGTGGTCCTCGAGGGGCCGCCGACCGCCGGGATGATCGTGGTCGCAGCGGCGCGCGGGGGAATGATCCGCGAGACGATCGCGATGTCCAAGGCGTACGCCGAAGCGCGCGCCCAGCATGGGGAAAGCGAGCTCCTCGACGAGATCGTGGCGGCGAAACCGGAGATCGACCACACCAGGTACCGCTCAGCCGAGGTGCTCAGGGATAACGGGCTGGCTCTTCTTCGCCACGCGATGGCCCTGCTCGAGAGCAAGTCGACCGCCGGGGAACGCGATGATTACCGGCGCTTCGTTCTCAACCTCGCCGGCAAGGTCGCTGGCGCGCACCGGGAGCACGGGCAGAGCGTGAGCCCCTCCGAGGCAGAGGCCATCCAGGAGATTACGGCGGCGCTCGGCACGACCGATGCTTGACGCGGACAAGCAGCACATGGCATACGCGAGCTGTCGCAAGCTTTGAATCCTGCTTTGGCCGCATAACGACAGGGTCGCGGGCGCCCGCTCACGAGATGGCCGGGCTGGACGCGGTGAGGTCTTTGGGAGCCGTCCTAGTCAGCACGGTGACCCCGGCGGCCATGATGGCGAACGCCAGGGCGGCGATGGCGATCTTCGCCGGACTGTCGGTGAAGCGCTCGTCGAACAGCCAGACGCTCAAGATGATGCTGGCGAACGGGTCGATGATCACCAGGACCGGCTGCGATACGCTCAGCGGCCCGACATGCAAGGCGGCCTGCTCCAGCAGCGCGCCGATGACGGCAGTGGCAGCGAGCGCGTATACCGGCCAGCGAGCGAGCATGCCGCCCAGGCCGACCGTCGCGAGCGTGTCGGTCGCCGTCTTGATCAAGGTCGCCAGCAGGGCCCAGGTCAGCGCTGCCGCCATCGCCAGGATCGCGGTCCGGCGGACCGGCGGGCCGCGCCTTCCCAGCAGGGCCAGCGCAGCGATGATCCCGCCGAACACCGACATCGCCGACACCCACTCCGCCGCCCGCGGGGCGGCGTGCCCGCCGGTCGGCTCGGCCATCGTGAGGAACACCGCCAGCGCCGCGCACACGACGAGCACGGCCGCCCATGCGGCGCGGGCCACATCCTGGCGGATCCATATCCGGCGCAGCACCAGGACGAAGACAAGCTCGGTAACCAGGACGGGCTGGACCACCGACAGCTGGCCGAAGTGCAGGGCAAGAGCCTGGAAGGCGAACGAGCCGACCGCGGCGCCGGCGCCGAGCAGCCACAGCGGCTGCCGGATCAGGTAGCTGACCAGCCGCCAGCCCTTCTCCCGCTTCGGGGCACTGGTACTCGCCGAATGCTGCGTCATCAAGTTGACCGCGTTGGAGAACGCGGCGGCTAGCGCGAACACCACGGCCAGGGTCATGGCCCAGCTCCTGACTGCCGGGCAGCGGCAGCCGCGTCCGGCAAGAGGTGGCGGCCCGGACTAGCCCGCCTGGTCCATTGCGCCCTTCCGGCTTTCCGGGCCCATCCGCTGACCCCGCTCTGTTCTAGAACGGCGTCGGGATGTACCGCAGTGGCAGGCCGGGCTCGACGTAGCCGCCGGGCCGCTCCCGTTTGGGCAGCGTGATGTCCCGGTGGGGGAACGGCTTGTAGGGAACCTGGCTCAGCAGGTGGCTGATGATGTCGAGCCGGCCGCGCTTCTTGTCGTCGGTGCGGGCGATGTACCAGGGTCCCCAGGCGGTGTCGCTGGCGGCGAACATCGCGTCCCTGGCACTGGAGTAGTCGTACCAGCGGCTGTAGGACTTGAGGTCCATGTCCGACAGCTTCCAGATCTTCCGCGAGTCGTTGATGCGGCTCTCCAGCCGCCGGGTCTGCTCGCCGGGGCCGACCTCGAGCCAGTACTTCAGCAGCAAGATCCCGTCATCGGCCATGGCCTTCTCGACCCCGGGCACCAGCTCGAGGAACCGCTCGGTCTCCTGCGGCGCGCAAAAGCCCATCACTGGCTCGACGCCCGCCCGGTTGTAGCAGCTGCGGTCGAAGATCACGACCTCGCCCGCGGCCGGGAAGTGCGGAAGGTACCGCTGGATGTACATCTGCGACTTCTCGCGCCCGGTAGGGGCGAGCAGCGCGACGACCCGGAACACCCGCGGGCTCACCCGCTCGGTGATCCGCTTGATAGTGCCTCCCTTCCCTGCGGTGTCCCGGCCCTCGAACACGAGGCAGATCTTGGCTCCCGAATCCTTGACCCACTCCTGCATGGCGACGAGGTCGCCGTGCAGGACCCGCATCTGGCGCTCGTACTCCTTGCGCTTCATTTTCGGGAGCGGGTCAGCCATGATCCCCTGCCGCGCTGCGGCCGACGGGTGCGTGTGGGCCTGCGCGCCGGGCTGCTTCTCGTCCTTCTTGGCCATGTCGCTTACCTCCTGCAGGTGTGCTGACGTGGCTACGATGTCCCCCACGCTCGGCATGCTCACCCCGATCGAACATGAATTCCGCCACAGCCAGATCGAGCCCGCAGCATGATCCGCATTTCAGCAACCGGGCTGCGGGAAGCCAGGGCACATCAGCGCTCCGCAACCATCGGTGGCGAGCCCGCGGCCTCGTGACCATCGCCCGCAGCAGGGTGCTTTCTCAGGGCCAGAGGTCCTCACACGCGGGGCAATCGGCTGCAGGCCGCCGGACGCTCGCAGCCTCCGCGCAAGGATGCTCCACCGGCGCGGGCTGACTGCGAGTTACCTCACCGAACACGCGAGCCTTGCAGCCTCCCGCGCCTCAGCTCCGGGACGAAAGGCTCTGGGTGAGCGGTCCGCGCGCGGCCCATATTCGGGAAGAGGTTCGGCTGAGGCGCCGCAAAGGGAGGCAGGCGTGAAGACCTGTGGCCGCGTTCAGCCATGACGCGCGGGACGGCAAGGACACCAGTTCCCGCCATGATTGTGGCGCAGGTGCGCAGGTGGGAGTGCGCTTGTCAGGGGGGAAGGTCGTCCACGACCACGTAGCGCTTTTGCCCTGGAGGTTCAAGGGCCCGGACTCTTCAGCGGCGCTCACCCGCCTGTCGGCCGGCCAGTAGCCAGTAGCATCCATCATGAACGCGGTCGCAGCGGCCTCCTCGGCGGAGCAGTACGGTGCGTGGGCCTATGTGGCCGTCTTCGCGCTGATGGCGCTGTCATTCGCCGGGATACCGGCGATCGGGGCGGCGGTTGGGGCTGGGCATCGGTGCTGGCCAGTCAGGGCAAGCTCAATATCTATGTGGTGCTGATCGTGATCTATGTGGTGCTGATCCTGGCGGCGCTGGGCGCCGAGGCTGGCGGACTGGCCGGTTACGGCATTGGCCACCGGTGGGGCCGCAGCCTCGTGGACCGCCCGGGCCGCCGCCGGCAGGAGCGGCTGCAGAGCGCCGTCGCCAGGGCAGAGAAAATCTACGCGAAATGGGGGCGTCTCGCTGTATTTTTCACCTCGACGATTGTCTCGGGCGTTCTCAGGATGAAGTACTCCCAGTTCGTGGTCTGGAACTTCGTCGTCGGCACCGTGTACGTGCTGTCGGTCGGGCCCGCCGTCTACGGCGCGGGCAAGGTCTCGACCGGTGAGGAGGACGCGGCCAGCCTGGGTGCCCTGGTGGCCGGGCTGGCGATCGCGGCCGGATGCGCTGTACTCGCGGCGCGCTATTACCGCCGTCGCAGGGCCCGCAGATTGCTGGCTGGCGTTAGTCCGCGCAAGGTCAGCGGTGAGTCACGCTGACACCGGCCGGTGCGTGCTACGCCGCCCGGCGGCCTCGATCGGCCCGGATCGTTCGCTCGGGCACATCCCCATCACGCCGCGTGGGTGCTGTGGCGGGCAGGCCCGGCAAGGGAAATCGCGGATGCGGTGTCCGATCACGGCTCGGGGGTGATGTCCATGTTCCGCTTGGTGCCCGGCCTGCAGGCGGTTTCGTCCTACCGCCGTGAGTGGCTCGCCAAGGACCTGGTCGCGGGGATTGTGCTCACGACGCTGCTGGTCCCGCAGGGCATGGCGTATGCGGAGCTGGCGGGCCTGCCGCCGATCACCGGCCTGTACACGTCCATCTTGTGCCTGGCCGGGTATGCGGTGTTCGGCCCGTCGCGGATCCTGGTGCTGGGACCGGATTCCTCGCTGGGGCCGATGATCGCCGCGACGATCCTGCCGCTGATCGCCGCCAACGGTGACGCCGAGCGGGCGGTCGCGCTGGCGTCGGTGCTCGCGATGATGGTCGCGGCAATCATGATCCTGGCGGCCGTGGCGAAGCTCGGCTTCATCGCAAACCTGCTGTCCAAGCCGACAATGATCGGCTACATGAACGGCCTGGCGCTGACCATCCTGGTCGGGCAGCTGCCCAAGCTGTTCGGATTCAAGGTCGAGGCCGACGGCTTCATCGGCGAAATCACCGGCTTCGTCAAAGGGCTGGCCA
>JBKQSL010000116.1:0-3804 GCA_052143655.1 Streptosporangiaceae bacterium
CTTACGCCATTTCCCCACTGTTGTGTGGTGACACCGGAGCAAGGCCGCGGTTTCTTTATTGTCATGGCCTTCCGCGCAGGTCAGGATGATATTAGCCCGCTGCGCAAGGGCTTGTGATGATGTCGCCTGGCGTGTCCACCTTTCGAGGGTGGCGCGCTCGTCATCGGAAAGCGTCAATTCGGCTTTAGGCCGCCCCGTCTTTGCCATGTTGGTAACCATACTGATATAGCTCGACACAATGAGGGTTATTCAGCGGCGTCCGATTGATAACAAATACATTGAATAGCGGCGCGCCTACGTGAAAGACGGCTCACCTCTCGGAAGGATTGGGTTACCACACTCAATCGAAGAGAGGCAAGCCGCCAGAAATGTATAATACCACAGGGTTCACCAAGGCTGAGATCACGGAACTGTGCGCCAGAATCGAAGCCCGCGAGCTTGCTCCAGGAATGCGCAGATGGCCGCCGGTACTGGGATTGCGCAATGCGCTCACCGTAACTCTGACGTACTTGCGCAGGAACCGGGTCCAGGCGGAAATCGCTGAGGATTACGATGTCTCGCAGCCCACGATCAGCCGCGCTATCTCGGCAATTACCCCGCTGCTCGTAAACGTGCTCCTTGAATATGTCCCGACCGCTGATGAACTCGGCCCCCGGACGTGCTACATCGTGGACGGCACCCTGCTCCCGTGCTGTTCATGGAGGGCGCGCCCCGATCTGTACTCGGGAAGCACAAGACCACCGGAATGAACGTACAGGTCGCCTGCACGATTGACGGGCACCTCGCCTGGATCTCGGACCCGATTCCCGGAAGCCGCCATGATAATCATTGCCTTGGCGAATCCGGGGCCATCGTGACACTCGACCCGCGTAACTGGGTCGGCGACAAAGGTTACGTAGGGAATAACATGATCACGCACTTCAAGAAGCCCGCAGGCGGTAAACTCCTGGACTGGCAGAAAGATTTCAATACGCAGGTCAACAAAATCCGCTACGTTATCGAGCAGGTCATCGCTAACTTCAAGACCTGGCGGATCATGCACACCGACTACCGCCGCCCACTGGCAACATTTCCCGAAACCATCTCAGCCGTAGTAGCCCTGCACTTCTATGCAGCCGCCTGAATAACCCTCAATGAGTGACGACACTCTATCGGGAGATGTGACCTGCATCACTTTTATGTTTGATTAAAGATCCAGGACACTAGGTGCACTCTCGCAGCCGCATACAGCGCGCTCGGTTGCCGGCATAGAGCAGCGGGCTGCAGTATCCCGGCCTACGAGCGACGGCGGCCTCCAGCAGACTGGTCGCGCTGGCCAAGCCAGGCTCGGCCCCGGACTGCTTCGCTCAATTATATCACCCTGAGTAACGAGGGAAGGTCAGAAGAACGCGCGCCGACCCGCTGGTGCTTGACCTGAGCAGCCTCGATCTGGAGGAGATCGCCAGCGCGCTGGCCGACCAGACGGACTGCGAACACCACTGGCTGATCAACCCGGACACTGGCGAGATCGCGTTCTGGACGACCGACACTGGCATCGACGGACAGACGCCGGTCGACCTCGACGAGCTGGACCTGCTCGTCATCGATCCGCTGCCGTCCTGGGTCTGGTACCAGGACATGGCCGACTTCGCCGGCGGGATAACCGATGAACGCGCCGGGCGCAGGCTGGCACGGGCTATCCAGGGCAAGGGAGCCTTCCGCCGGTTCAAAGACGAGCTCCACCAGGAGCATCCGGACCTGCTGCCGGCCTGGTACGCCTTCCGGGACGCCCGGGCCAGGCGCCGTGCCGTGCAATGGCTGGCAGGCAACTCCCTCATTGATGACGGAGCCGCGGATCGGTTCCTTGCCAGGCACCCGGATCCCGCCCTGCCCTGAGCTGCGGATGCCGTGACCGGCGCACTGTCATGCCGCTGTCTATGCGCACGCTGGTGCGCCCGTCC
The DNA here is from genome assembly GCA_052143655.1 of Streptosporangiaceae bacterium. Lineage (GTDB taxonomy): Bacteria > Actinomycetota > Actinomycetes > Streptosporangiales > Streptosporangiaceae > CAVSUR01. The sequence goes on from JBKQSL010000116.1 coordinate 1,941, forward strand.
GGCCGGGTCTACGATCTTCAGACCGCAGTGGTTTGCAGCCCTTTGCCCCGCCTAGGCCGGCAGAAGCTGCCGGGCGTCGCCTGGACTGGCCGGTGGTCCCTTCGCCTGTGCCCACCCCGAGGGAATCTCGATGACGCTCTACATGTACCAGGCCTCCTACACCGCCAAGTCGATGGCGGCTCAGCTCACGGCCCCGCACGACCCCATGGAAGCGATCACGCCGACCCTGGCGGAGCTGGGAGCCACGATCTTGGTGGCTGGCTTCCCGTTCGGCGAATATGACGTGCTCATCGTGTACGAGGCAGCTGATGACGTGACCGCCGCCAGTGTCGCGATGGCAGTTGCCGCCGCGGGCGAGGTCAAGTCAGCCAAGACCACGCGACTGCTCAGCGGGCAGGAGTGGCTCGAGTCGCTGCGCAAGCGCAGGACTGTCACCACCCGCAAAGCGCACCAGCCCGACGACCGTCAGCGCCAATGACCGGAACCCTGATGCAACGGCGGCAGATCCGCGGGTGCCATCAGGCAAAGCCTTCGCACCCGCCCCGGTGAGCCACCGGCCCGTCCGGGTCTGCCGCGAATGGTGCAGGTTTCACGGGGTGAGCGGATGTCAGCGCCGATGGTAGCGGCCGGGCAGGGCGGTGCCGCGGCCATGCAGTGGTTGATCTTGTACGGTTCTGGTAGCCCAGGGAGGCCGGGATGGCGCAGAAGATCACCGTCGCGGCGCAAGACGATCTCGATGGCGGGTCGGCTGATGAGACGGTGCGGTTCGGGATCGCCGGTACCGAATACCAGATCGACCTGAATGCCGCGAACGCCGCGGCGATGCGGCAGCAGCTGGCACCGTTCATCGAGTACGCCCGCACGGCAGGCCGGGCCTAGCGCCTCCCGGCCCGCACCGCAGCGGGCCGCCAGGACCACGGCGGTATCCGGGCTTGGGCCAAAGACCAGGGCATCACCATCGGCGATCGCGGCCGCATCCCATCCAGCATCGTTTGCCAGTACCAAGCCGCCACCGGCCACACATCGTGACCCGCGCCCGGTATGTACCGGACTTAGACCAGCCCCCCGGGGGGCTGGCTTGCCCATTGCGCCCGATTCGCCAAAACAGGTCCGCACCTGCGCGACTGCTCCGGACCCGGTTCTCGGTCCTCCAGAGTCGGCGCTCAAGATCCTCAGCTGGACCGGTCCGCCGCACGCTGTGTAACCAGCTCGGCCGGGAAGGAGGCGCTTAATTCCGCCGTTCGGGGCGGCTAGCGACTCCTTGGGCGACCACCGATGAGGCGCGCAGATCAGGTCGCTCTGCGCGCGTCGCCCGTATCTAGCCGAAATGAGTGCATTGACGAGCGCTTACGATCTCGGCTCAGCATGTCTGCAGGGTATTAATCTTGTCGGATTCGACCAAGCAGTATCAGCACCTCGCAGTGCGCAATCGTGGCATGGTACAAAGTGAGGGAGTCGGCCTCCCGGTCGGCGCGTTCTTCGACCTGGTGCAGCAGGACCCGGTGGTCTCGCAGGTGAAGCTGATCGCCGAGCCGTGGGACGTCGGCGAGGGCGGCTACCAGGTCGGCAACTTCCCGCCGCTGTGGTCGGAGTGGAACGGCAAGTACCGCGACACGGTGCGCGACCTGTGGCGCGGCCAGCCGGCGATGCTGGGCGAGTTCGCGGCCCGGCTGGCCGGCTCGTCCGACCTGTACGAGACCAGCGGCCGCCGCCCGGTCGCCTCGATTAACTTCGTGGCCTGCCATGACGGCTTCACGCTGGCCGACCTGGCCAGCTACAACCACAAGCACAACGAGGCCAACGGCGAGGGCAACTCCGACGGCACCGACGACAACCGGTCCTGGAACTGCGGCGCGGAGGGCCC
>JBKQSL010000117.1:0-3959 GCA_052143655.1 Streptosporangiaceae bacterium
GACCCCCGCACCAGACCAGCTATCGGGATCATGGGTCCCAGAAGAATCCCGGGCTCGGCGGGCAACCGCGGCACCAATTTTCACGCCTGAGCGACCTCCCCGCAGGGGAAAGCTGGGACTAGCTAGGCCAGAGGGGGCTGGGTCAGTAGCCGGCCGGGGCGATCTGGATGATCTTCTTGGGCTGGGTGATGCCGAGCTGGGCATACAGGTTGGCCTGCGGCTTCGTCAGTTCGGTGAGCTGACGGAAGGTGCCGGCGGGGCCGCTGAACGTGATTGCGTGCAGGCGGCCCAGTTCACGGCGCATGACTGGCCAGGTGCTGCCCGTGGCGTTTTCCGCGATGCGGATCAATAGCAGGGCCAGCCAGCACAAGATGACGTGAGCGCGGATCCGGTCTTCGAGGTGGTGGTAGACGGGGCGCAGGTCGATGAATTGCTTCATGTCACGCCAGCCGCGTTCGACTTCGAGGAGCTGCTTGTAGCCGAGCGCGATATCCTCGGCGCTCAGCTTGGGGTCAGACGAGCGCAGCAGGAATTTGCCGTCCAGGTTCGCCTCGGCTTTGATTCTGGTTTTGTCGATCCGCAGCAGCCCTCCGGGCGTGACGCGCAGGAACCGGTTCAGTCCGGGCATCGTGGAAATCCTGCCGCGCAGTTCCGCGCGCTTGGTGGCACTCAGCTTGTCCGATCCTGCGGTCATGTCGCTGAGCCTGGCGGTGAGTTCTTCCCGGGTATGGGCGTCGCGGGCGGCGGCCTCGGGGTTGCAGCAGATCACGAACCGGTCGCCGGTGTCCTCGATCCGCACTTCCTTGACGTGCATGTTACCGGCCACCGCCTGGTAGCGGCCTTGCCGGGACAATGCGGTTTTGATCTCCGGTGAGCCGGAGCGGAGTTTCTCCCCGATAATGTAATTCCCGGCGCCGCGTTGCAGGTACCGGCGGTTTTCCCCGGAGGAGAATCCACGGTCGGTGACCCACACCACCCGGCCCAGGCACCAGTCCCGCATGTCGTCCTTGACCTGGCGGATCAGGCCCTGGTCACCGGTGTTGCCCGGCCAGCACCAGACCCGGACCGGGATTCCCTCCCGGGTGACGGCCATTCCGATCACGATCTGCGGCAGGTCGTCACGGCTGTCCTTGGACTTTCCGTTCGTGCGGAACCCGGTGGTCTTATCCTCATCGGCCTCCTGGGCGTCGGTGACGGCCTCACCGCGCCAGTTCCGCAGGACCGGCTCATCCGCCTCCTCCATCTCGAAATAGGTGGAGGTGGTGTCGAAAAACAGCAGGTCAACTTCCAGGTTCAGCAGGTCGGCGACCTGATCGTAGATTTTCCTCTCCAGCTCAGACCGGATGCTGAACAGCCAGTCCATCGCCCGGTAGCAGGCGTCATCACTGGTCTCCGGAAGACCGGTGATATGAACATCGCTGGAGATCCACTCGGCGGCGGCCAGTTTCGAGGAGGGAGCCAGCGCGCGGTTAGCCACCAGCGCGAAGATAATCCGTTCCCTCGGCGAAGTGATGCGGCTGCCCCTTGATCACAACCGGTCAATGCAAATGATCTTGGTCGGGGCGAGCGCGACCGACACGACCTCGCGGTTCGTGTAATCGATCATGAAATGTGAGAAGTTCGGCGGACCCTAGATGGAAAGGTCGCCGTGCCGAGGCTCACATTGTGCGATAGGGAAGAAATATCCCGTGGAATAGCTGAAAAGCTCTGCCAGGATGACATAGCTATCCGGATCGGCCGTGATGCGTCGGTAGTGTCGCGTGAGATCCGGAGAAACGGGGGAAAGGGCGCATACCGCGCGCATGCCGCTGACGACCGCGCGAAAGGACTGCGGGCGCGCCCGAAATACCGGAAAATCGATGCGAATCCATGTCTCAGGGAGCGCGTGATGCCCGATCTGAAGAAGAGCTGGTCCCCGGAGCAGGTAAACATTCAGCCCTGCGCCGTCCCGTCGGCTTGATGACGTAACGTGCCTGCGTGCCTGCGTGCCTGCGCGGCTGCCGGGCGATCTTTCTATAGCCGGCCCAGCGTGTCGGCTTGCTTACAGTCGGCCGACTCTGATCATGGTGGCTTGTGACCGATCTGCCACCGCCTGCACCGGAATGCGCCTCGTGCGCCGCCCGGGACGCAGTGATCGCCGGGCAGGCGGAGACGATCGCGGCCCAGGCGGGGGCGATTGAGGAACTGCGGCAGAAGGTGGAGCGCCTGGAGAGGCTCGTCTCCCGCAACAGCGGCAATTCCGGGATGCCGCCCTCATCTGATGACCGGCGCGGCGGGGACGGTCACCTACGGCGTCAATCTGCGGGTGTGGTGCGTGTACCTTATGGCGGCGCACGCGATCCCGGTGCACCGCTGCGCCGAGCTGATCGAGGCCCTGACCGGGGCCCGGCCCTCGCCCGGGTTCGTGCACGGCATGATCAGGCGGGCGGCGGCCGCGGTCGCCGGGGCGAACAAGCTGATCCGGGCGCTGATCATCCTGGCGCACGTGGTGTGCGCCGATGAGACCCCGATCCGGGTCGGCCCGGGCCCCAGGACCCGCAAGCGCTACCTGCTGGTCGCCTGCACCCGGCTGCTGAGCTATTACTTCCTCGGCGACCGGTCCATGAAGACCTTCAAGGCGTTCGTGTTCCCGGACCTGTCCGGCGTGGTCGTGGTGCACGACCGGTACTAGAACTACGACAAGTTCCCCGGCCTGATCCACCAGCTCTGCTGCCAGCACCTCACCCGTGATCTTGAGGATGCCGCGCAGACCTACCCGGACGCGCACTGGCCCGTCCAGATCCGCGAGGCCCTGCAGGGACTCATCCATGCCGCGAATACCGCCCGCGAAAAGGGCCTGCCCGCGATCCCCGGCGACATCGCCGCGCCGCTGACCCGCGCGTTCCGGCACGGCGTCATCCTGGGCCTGGGCCAGGTCCCCCGCTGCCCGGGCCGCAAGCAGAGCCCCTGCCGGGACCTGCTGGAATGCCTGCGCGACCGCGAGGACGACGTGCTGCGGTTCACCGGTGACCTGCGGATCCCGCCCACCTCAAACGACGCCGAGAGGGATCTGAGACCCGCCAAGACACAGCAGAAAATCTCCGGCCGCCTCCGGTCAGAAGAAACCACCCGGCAGCGTTACGCGATCCGCGGTTACATCTCGACCGCCGGCAAGCACGGAGCCGACGTGTTCACCGCGCTGCACGACGCACTCGCCGGCAACCCCTGGATGCCGCCCATCCCCGACCCGCCATAAACCAGGCCGCAGTACGCACAGTCACCTCACCACAGCGCGGTCGGCACCATGAACCAAAGCCGGGGCCTGAATGTTTACCGGAGCAGGTCGCCGGCCGGATCCGGTACGACGGCGGCGCGGATGACGACGGCACGACGATTTCCCATGAGGCGCTTTACCAGTGGATTTACGCCCTTCCGAAGGGCGGGCTGGCGAAATCGGGCGTCATGCTGCGGACAAAACGGGAAACGCGCAAGCCCCGCGGGCGGGCGAGAGCGAAAGGCTCGAAGATCATCGGGATGCGGCCGGTCGATGACCGTCCCGCCGAGGTCGGGGGCCGCCAGGTGCCGGGGCACTGGGAAGGCGACCTCGTTATCGGGAAGAACTGTGCCAGCGCGGCTGCCACCCTGGTGGAGCGGATGTCCCGTTTCACGCAGATTATCGCCCTTCCCGAAGGCCGCGGAAGCGACGAAGTGCGCGATGCGCTCATCAGCGCCGCCGGCGAGATCCCCTCGTCGCTGATCAAGACCATCACCTGGGACCAGGGAGCGGAAATGGCGAGGCATGCCGCTTTCACCCTCGCGACGGAGATTGACGTGTATTTCGCCCATGCGCATTCCCCGTGGGAGCGCGGAACGAACGAGAACACGAACGGGCTTATCCGGGAGTACCTGCCGAAAGGCACAGTTATCACGGATGATCAGCGTTACCTGAACCTAATCGCCGAAGAACTCAACAATAGGCC
>JBKQSL010000118.1:0-8732 GCA_052143655.1 Streptosporangiaceae bacterium
GACAACCTGGTCCACGACGCCACGAGGCGTTACAGCGAGCTCCTTCTCGTGCTCCGCCTCGCCACGACCGGCAGCCAGTCCGGCTGACCGGGACACGCGTCACGCCCAGCCAGGTCCGAGGAGGCAGATCAGCGTGAGCACCCGCACACCTAACCTTCGTTCATCGATCTACTACGGGGCGGATGGCCGCTGGCACGGCTGGGTCACCGTGGGGATCAAGGACGACGGGTCCCCAGACCGTCGCCACCGCACGGGCAGCAGCGAAGCTGATGTCACTCGCAAGGTCCAGCAACTCGAACGCAAGCGGGACGAGGGCAGCGCCGGGAAGGCCGGGAGGCCGCTCACCGTCGCCGACTGGTTCGCGATCTGGCTGACGACGATCGCGCCGCGCACGGTCTCCCAGAGCACGCTGGACAGTACCTACGAACCGAAGGTGCGGCGCTGGATCGTGCCCCAGCTAGGTAAGCACCGGCTCGACCGGCTCCAGCCCGAGCACCTCGACGCCTTCTACATGTGGCTCGCAGCCCAGGGCCTCAAGCCCAACACAACCGTGCAGATCCACCGGATTGTCTCCCGAGCCCTGAAGGTCGCGTGGAAGCGCGGCAAGGTCGCCCGGAACGTCGCCAGCATGGTCGACGCGCCGATAGGCGAAGACGTCGACATCGAACCACTGAGCCAAGGGGAAGCTCGCCAGATCCTCCGCGCCGCGGCCAGCCGCCGCAACGGCGCACGCTGGTCGGTCGCGCTCGCGGTGGGCATCCGCCAGTCCGAGGCGATCGGCCTGCGCTGGCAGTTCGTCGACCTAGATGCGGGCACTGTAGAGGTCGGCTGGCAGCTCAAGCGTGCTCGCTACCGGCACGGATGCCAGGACGCGGCCGCCTGCGCCGCAAACCGCCACCGGGTTGGATGTCCGCAGCGCTGCACCAATCACAGCCACCAGGACGACTGCCCAGCCGGCTGCACCAAGCGCGAGCACCGCTGCCCGCAGGTGAAGCGGCCATGTCCGATCGGCTGCATCGGCCACAGCCGGGAATGCCCGCAGCGGACCGGAGGCGGCTGGCACTTCACCCGTCGCAAAGGGGTGAAAGCCGGCCAAGGGAAAGCCAAGCTCGTACTCGCCTTACCAGGCCCGCTCATCGCCCAGCTCCGCGCCCATCGCCGCCAGCAAGCGGCCGAGCGTCTCACCGCCGGAGCGGCATGGCAGGACTGGGATCTGGTCTTCTGCACCCCGGCTGGCGCGCCGATCGACTCTCGCGACGACTGGGAGGACTGGCGGTCGCTGATCGATGAAGCCGGACTCCGGACCGCGCGAGTACATGACGCCCGCCACACAGCCGCGACCCTCCTGCTCGAGCAGGGCATCAGCATCCGCGTCGTCCAGCAGATCCTCGGCCATTCCCAGTTGAGCCAGACCGAGCGCTACACGCACGTCACGACCGCGCTCAGCCAGCACGCCGCCGACCGCATGTCCGACGCCCTCTGGGGCTGACTCGGCTAACCCAACTGCAACCACAACTGCAACCAAGAACGATCATGACTTGAGGCTCAGCCAAGAAACTGCAGGTCAACACCATGATCACAAGTGGGGCGGGTGGGGCTCGAACCCACGACCGGCGGATTATGAGTCCGCTGCTCTGACCGGCTGAGCTACCGCCCCTGGCCGCCTGCACACTATCGCAGGCAGCGAGCCGCCCCGAACGCAGTCGGTATCCGCCCGGGCCGGTTTCGTTCGCTTATCGAGTCGACAGCTGCATGGCCATCGCGTGCTCGACCAGCGCGATCAGCGTGGCCTTGGTCGAGTTGCGGCCGCGTGCGTCGCACTGCACGACCGGGACCCGCGGGGACACCGACAGGGCCTCCTGGACGTCGGCGATGGCGTGCGGAAAGTCACCGTGGAAGCCGTTGATCGCCACGATGAAGGGCAGGCCCGCGGCCTCGAAGTAGTCCACCGCGGGGAACGAGTCGGCCAGCCGCCGGGTGTCCACCAGCACGACGGCGCCGATCGCGCCCTGGATCAGGTCGTCCCACATAAACCAGAAGCGGTGCTGGCCCGGCGTGCCGAACAGGTACAGGATCAGCCCGGCATCCAGCGTGACCCGGCCGAAGTCCATCGCGACGGTGGTCGTCTTCTTGTCCGGAGTGTGCGTCAGGTCATCCAGCCCGTCGCTGGCCGAGGTCATGACGGCTTCAGTGGTCAGCGGCGTAATCTCCGACACCGAGCCGACGAACGTGGTCTTGCCCACGCCGAAGCCGCCGGCGACGACGATCTTGACCGACGTCATCGCAGAGTCGCTGCCGGGCGCGCCGGCGGGCGGCGCAGCCTGGCCGACCGGCGCGGCTGCCTTAGAGCTTGCGAAGTCCACTGAGCACCCTTTCCAGCAGGTTGAGATCCGGACGGCCCTGCGCATGGTCGGTCTGGTGGACTCGGACCAGCCCTTCCATCGCCATGTCGGCGATAAGAACGCGCACTACCCCCAGGGGCATCCTGAGCACCGCTGAGATTTCTGCTACTGACCGCCAGTCGCGGCAGAACCCGAGTATCGCCTGGCACTCGGGGCTGAGCACGGACAGATCGCGGGCCTCATAATGCGACGCCGCCACCATGGCCTCGATCTGCAGCTGATATCGCGGCTTCGTCCGGCCTCCGGTAACCGTGTACGGGCGCACCAGCGAACTGGGTCCGGTAGGCGCGGCGAGCGCGCCCGCGTCAGCATCGCCGCCGCTCGCATCCCGCGAGCCGGCGGCCGTCCCGCCCGGCTTCTCCTGGCCTGGACCCGACGGACGGCCCGGCCACGTGGCGGTAAATCGCCCGTCCGCCGGGCGCCAGTCACCTTTTCCGGTGGCTGGCACTGGATTCTCCTGTCACGTCCCGACATCCTCTGGCCATTCGGGAGGCAGTCCCCCGCGCACCTCAGGCGTTAGCGCACTTCCTACTTGCTCGACGAGCAGCGCCATTTCATAAGCGACAAGCCCCATGTCGCAGTCCGCGGCCGCAAGCACGGCCAGGCTGGAACCGTCGCTGATCGCCATCACGATCAGCAGCCCCCGCTGCATCTCCACAACGGTCTGAGTCACCGGGCCGCCCTCGAACACCCGCGAGGCACCCTGAGTCAGTGAGGTGAGCCCCGAGGTCACCGCAGCCAGCTGGTCGACACGGTCTGGCGGGAAGCCCTGGGAGAACGCCATCGGCAGGCCATCTGAGGAGACGACGATCGCGTGCGCGACAGACGGAACCCGCTCGACGAAGTTCGTGATGAGCCAGTTCAGATCCTGCGCCGGGCGCACTAGCGGACTCAACGGTGCTCCTTCCTGTCGCGGCGGGCCGGCGGACGCGCTGGCCGCGCGGCCCTCCGGATCACAGCATGCGGTCCGGTCCGGTCCGCCGTCGCTCGCGGACTTGGCCATGACCACACCGGTGGCCTCGTATCAGAGCTCACTGGAATCCTCATCGCTCGGCGAGGGCTCACCGGTCTTCTCCGGGCCGGCTGCGCGGGCCTGCCGGATCCCTCGCTGGAAGCTGGCCAGCCGCTCCCTGGTCACCGCCGCCGACCGGGCCGGCGCGGGCGCGGCCGCGGGGCTGTCCGTCCCGACGGCACCGGGGACCAGGTTGGCCCGCGGCACTCGCTTGGGCAGCCCGGCCGCGGTCGTCCCGGCCGACGCCGGCTCGCTCACCGCCTCAGCCGCCCGCCATCCGGCGTCCGCCGGTGACGACCAGTCACTGCTGACCGCTGATGCGCTTGCGGCCGGCACCTCGGCCTCCGCCGGGGCACTGGACGGCTCAGCGGGCCCTGTCCCGGCATCCGCCCCGGCCGGCTCGGCACTAGGCGCGGGCTGCGCGCTCGGCCGGATCACCGAGGGGCGCCCGCGCCGGAACCAGTCCGATTCGACCTGCTCGAAGATGGGCAGCCGGTTCTGCTCGCTGAGGCCAGCGGCCGGCGGGATCACCACGCTGTCCAGCGACGACTCCGCAGTCGGGTCGCTGCGGTGCCCGTTGCCCGCGAGCGGCGGCTGCGAGCCGGATGCGCCGCTGCCGCTGCCGGATCCGGCGACCCCGACCGGGGCCTGCTCGGCATCGTCCGCACCTGGGGCCTCGGCGGCTGGCTCGCTGTCCCCCGGCTGCTCCGAGCCGAACGACGGTGCGCTGCCTGCCGGGCTGGCGAAGCCGCCGACCTCGCCGCCAGCACCGCCCGCGCCGCCGAAGCCGGTGAACCTGGCGGCGAACCGGGGCGGCGCGGGACGCCCGCCGCCGTTGCCCTCACCGTTGCTGTCGCCGGCTGCCGGGCTGGCCGGCGTGCCGCCGTTGCTGCCCCGGGTCGGCAGCGCGGACCCGGCTGCCGGGCTGGCCGGCTGCTGCGGCCGGGACCACAGGTCCGACGCCGGGCCGACCATCCGCTCGTCGCTCTCGCCCTGCGCGGGCCCGTCCCGGGACGCCTCGCGCTTGGGCAGGCCAGCCGGGCCCCGCGCGGCCGGACCCGACGCCGCCGGGGGCAGCTGGTCGGCCGAGACCACGGGCACCTGGCCGGTCGCGTCATCGTCGGCGGCATCGCTGCCGAACGCCGGCCCGGGCCCGGTGGCCCACGGCAGGCTGGTCGGGGCCTGACCCGGACCAGCGTCGCCGTTCATCGGCTCGCGCGGCGGGGTCTCCGGCTCGGGCCGGGGGGCCGGCTGCGGGCTGGTGCGGAACACCGGCAGCGGGCCGGTCGATCCGCTCCACGACCCGGTGCTGGACCAGCTGCCAGTGCCGTTGCCCGGCGTGCCGGTCCCCGGCCGCGGGCCGCTCCCGGGCACCCGGCGTCCCAGCCCGGAGGCCTCCGCGGAGTCGGAAGACTGCGCCGCGTCCGGCCGCAGCGGCGTGAACCGGGGCGTGCGAGCGGCGCTGACCTCGTGCTCGGCAGCGGACCGGGCGGAACTGTCCCAGTCGCCGAAAACGGGCGCGACCGCGGCCGCGGCAGCTTCGGGGCGGCGGTCCCCGGGCCCGGCCGACTGCCCGTCATGCATGATGACCTCGTCGGGCAGCCAGACCAGCGCGGTAAGCCCGCCGGAGGGCGCGGGCCGCAGCCGGACCCGGATGCCGTGCCGGGCGGCGAGCCGCGCGACCACGAACAGGCCCATCCGGCGGGAGACGGCGACGTCCACGACAGGCGGGTTGTCCAGCCGCCAGTTCGCGTGCGCCATCTCCTCCGCGCCCATGCCGACACCCTGGTCGGTAATCTCCAGCAGCACTCCCCCGCTGCCCAGCAGGTGACCGACGATGGTCACCGGCGAGTCGGCGGGCGAGAACGAGGTTGCGTTCTCTACCAGCTCGGCGGTCAGGTGAACCACGTCGTTTACCGCCTGGCCGCGTGCCGAGATGCCGGGCTGGACGTTCAGCGACACGCGCTCGTACTGCTCGATCTCCGACACTGCAGCGCGCAGCACGTCGACGAGGGCGACCGGCTGGTTCCACCGCCTGGCCATGTCGTGGCCGGCCAGGACCAGCAGGTTCTCGGAGTTGCGCCGCATCCGGGTGGCCAGGTGGTCCATCTGGAACAGGCTGCCGAGCCGTTCGGGGTCCTGCTCGCTCTGCTCCAGGTTGTCGATCAGCCGGATCTGCCGCTCGATCAGGGACTGGCTGCGCCGGGACAGGTTGACGAACATCGCGTTGACGTTGCCGCGCAGCGAGGCCTCGTTGGCGGCCAGCCGCAGGGCCTCGCGGTGCACCTGGTCGAAGGCCCGCGCCACCTCACCGATCTCGTCCTGAGAGTCGATGGGGATGGGCTCGATGTCCAGCGCGGCGGCACTGGCGTCGCTCTCGCTCATCCGGCGAACCGTCTCGGGCAGCCGGACGCCTGCCACCTCCAGCGCGCCTGTCCGCAGGGTGCGCAGCGGCCGGACCATCGAGCGGCCGACGATCGTGGTGAGGACCAGCGCGCCGATCAGCACCAGGATGACTGCGGCGCCGATCAGCGCGGCGGTCCGGATCGCCGAGTCGCGCAGCACCCGGGCCCGGGCGGCGGTCTGCGCGGCCAGGTCCCGGGCGACGGCGCCCATCTGCTGGTCCACGCTGCCGGACATGGCCCCGTACCAGTCCACCGGCATGGTCGGGTCCGACCGCAGCGATTTACCGGACTGGGCGAGCGTGATCGCCTGCTGCTGGTCGGCGCTGGCCTGATAGACGTACGACTTGTTCTGGCTGGTCTGCCAGAGCTGCTGCTGGGGGACGCTGGCCGATGCGTTGAACGAGCTGAGGTCACTCTGCTGCGTCGCCGCGGCCGACTGGACGGCCGCCAGCTGGCCGGGCGCGAACCCGCCCTGCAGCAGCGCCGCGGCGATCAGCGCGCGCTGCTGGGAGGCGGCTTCCTGCATGGCGGTCACCAGGCCGAGCGCCCGCACGGTCTGCGCCAGTGCGGGGTCGCTCGCGACCTGGGCGATCTGGTCGTTCAGCGCCAGCACCGTATTAATGACGCTCGAGTACTGGCTGACCACGGAGAGCACGGGCAGCCGGGTGCTGGTCGCCACCGTCCGCAGTGGCTTCAGGCTGTTCAGCGCGGACAGCGCGGCGACGGCTGCCTGCCGGGCCTGCTGCGGATAGCTGCCGTTGATCTGGTTGATCAGCGATCTGGCCGCGGCCGCCGCGCGGTCAGTGACGAGGTAGTCCTGGTGCACGACCGACAGCGCGGGCGCGGCCTGGGCAGTCCGGCCGGCCAGCGCATCGGCGCGGCCGCCCGGCGTCAGGGCGGTGTAGAAGGCGGTCTGATCCCGCTCGTCCTCCAGCGCCTGGGCGAGGACCACGATCCGCTGGCCGGCCGTGGCCAGCGTCTCCACTCGCTGATAGGCGAGCGCACTGCGGACCGATGACGCGATGGTGATGCCGCCCAGCGCGACGGCGCTGACGGTCGGGATCACGATCAGCAGCAGCAGCCGGGAGCGCACTCGCCAGTTCTTCAGCGAGCCGCGCGACAGCTTCCTGCGCGGCGGGGCCGCTGCGGTCTCCTCGGCTTCGCCGGCGACGGTGAAGACGCCGGGATCCCCCGGCTCCGGCACCTGCTCCGCAGCCTCAGCCGCCGGATCCTGTGCTGCCTCGTCGCCGCGGGTCGTCTTAGTCGGGGACCGCATTGCCTGTGCGCCCCTTCCTGCGCTGCCGTGGCGGGCTAACCAGCGGCGTGGTCCGGCCAGATTCGCAACCTAGCTGCTCCCGGGCAGTCAGCGACCGCGCGGCAGCCCAGCCGCGCCAGTGCGGGCCGCCTGGCGACCGGTTGACGTGCATCAACGTGGTGGATACCTCGGGAGGAACTCATAGTAGGTGATGGTTGCGGGACCGCTCGTCACGAGTAGGGTACTGCCTGGCATTGAGGCCGTCTTGTGAACAGTCCCCATAATTACGCAATCCTGGTGCACGCACTTGCGCGCCCGCGAAGGAGTCCCCCCGTGAGGCTCGTCCAGGTCATACCGCATGCCCGGGCCAGGTTCCCGCTCGCTGCAGCCGCCGCGGTCGCCGCGGTCGCGCTCGCCGCGGCCGGCTGCGCGAGCAGCACACAAGGGTCCGCGGCCAGGGTGACCGCCACTATCACCGTCGCGGCAACCCTCGGCCCGGACACCGCTCCGCTGTTCGTTGCCAAGTCCGACGGCGCCTTTGCCCGGGCAGGCCTGACCGTGAAAATCCGCTCCTATCCGTCGGACAGCGCGGAGCTGGCCGCATTGAATAGCGGGCAGGCGGATATCGCGGCCGGAGATTACGTCGACTTCTTCTTCGCGCAATCACAGCACCCCGATTTGCGCATCGTGGCCGACGGCTATCACGCCGCAGCCGGCACCATGGAGGTGCTGACCGCCCCGGGCTCGCATATCAGCACCCCGCAGCAGCTAGCCGGCAAGACCATCGGCACGCCCGAGCCTCAGGTCATCAGCCGCCAGCAGGGGTCCAATAGCAAGCCCTACAGCCTGGAGACACTCGCCACCCAGTCGGTGCTGGAAAGCGACGGGGCAGGCGCCCGGCAGGTCACCTGGGACCCGATGCCGACCGGAAGCCTGATCACCGCGCTGCGCGACCACCAGGTGGACGCCATCCTCGCGCAGGAGCCCGTTATCTTCCAGGCCGAGAGCGAGCTCGGGGCCGTGGAGGTGCTCGACTCCTGCAGCGGGGCGACCGCGAACCTGCCGCTGTCGGGTTATTTCACGGTGAACAGATACGCCAGCGGGCACGCGGCGGCGCTGCGCGAGTTCCAGGCCGTGCTGCAGCAGGCACAGGCCGATGCAGTCTTGCCAGGACGGGTCCGCGGCGCGCTCATGAAAGAACCGGGCATGAACGCTCAGACCGCGTCGCTGGTCACCATCGGCCAGTACCCGACCAGGCTGAGCGCGGCCAGCCTGCAGCGCGTTTACAGCCTCATGTTCAGCTTCGAGATGTTCCCGGTCGGCTCCCACCCGGTGAAGGTGCAGAGCATGATCTTCCGCTGACGCGGGGTCCGGCAGCTCCGGGGCCAGCGGCCTGCCTTATCAGCAGGCGGCAGCAGGCGGCAGCAGGCGGCAGCAGGCGGAATCCAGCCGCCGGCCGGAAAGTCAGCCGGTCCAGGGCGGCTTGGGGAAGACGACCGCGGATGAACCCGGTCCCGGGGGCAGCACCCGACTGAAGTTGCTGCCGTTCCACTGGAACACGAAGGCCGCCGCTGACGGGTTCTGGCCGACGGCGTTGAAGCGGACGGGACCCTGCACGGTCTGCAGCGTCGCCCCGCTGCGCAGGTAGCGGATGATGG
>JBKQSL010000119.1:0-3353 GCA_052143655.1 Streptosporangiaceae bacterium
CGGGCCTGGAATAAGAAGCAGCAGGTAGCTTTCACGAGCTTCCAGCCAGCGGCCTCCCGGGAGAAGGTTACGGAGTTCGGCCGAAGAATGCACGACGAGCGGGTGCACCGGCGCACCAGCCAGACCCTCAATGATCTCGCTGCTGACATAAATCCGGTGGTGGCGGGGTGGCTCGGGTATTTCACGGTGTTCTACTCGACCGCGCTGATCCCGCTGTGCGAACGCATCGATCGCCAGCTGGTGCGGTGGGCTAGGAGGAAGTATAAGCGACTCAAGGGCAGTGACAGAAAGGCGCGAGCGTGGCTGAAGGGTGTCCGTGCGCGGGATCCTGATCTGTTCGCGCACTGGAAGTTGCGGTACTAGCCCTGAATGACAGGGATGACCTCCGCGACACGCGACCAACCGGTAAGGGAGGAGTCGCGCCAGAAGCGAGGTCGCAGTAAGCCCTGTCTATGACTGGACGGCACGAGCCGGATGAATCGAGAGGTTCACGTCCGGATCTGTGAGGGCCGGGGGCTGAGATGCCCCCGGCTACTCGGCGAATGAACGTACAGGTCGCCTGCACCATGGAAGGGCGCCTTTCATGGATCTCCGACCCGGTTCCCGGAAGCCGCCACGATAATCATTGCCTTGGCGAATCTGGCGCCCTCCTCACACTCGACCCGCGTAACTGGATCGGCGACAAAGGCTACGTGGGTAACAACATGATCACGCCCTTCAAGAAGCCCGCAGGCGGTGAACTCCTGGACTGGCAGAAAAAGTTCAACACGCAGGTCAATAAGATCCGCTACGTTATCGAGCAGGTCATTGCCAACTTCAAGACCTGGCGGATCATGCACACCGACTACCGCCGCCCCCTCGCAACATTCTCCGAAACCATCTCAGCCGTCATAGCCCTGCACTTCTATGCAACCGCCTGAATAACCCTCCATGTACGTGTCAAACAAGGGGCCGCCTGGAATCCGCCGAAGATGTATCACCGGCGCGCGGAAAGCGGGCATGCTGTAGATGTGCGGATTGACTAGCATCTGATCATCGAACCGCAGGATCGAGTTATAGAGCGCAGTCGAATGAAATGCGACTCTCAGATTTGGCGTGCCGAGGATCGGGCGATGCCATGCCAACGCGTAATTGATGCGGGCGGCCATGCCCGCCCCTACCCCTTCCTCGTCCCCGCGCGTGCGCACCTGAGAAGAATCAGGATCACCGAAAGCGATACGGACCGAGACGCCTTCGTCACACCTGCGCTGAATCTCCTTTACCCACGTCGGATTAGCCTCGGGAAGGTGCAGTCCTGCATAGACAAGAATGTCGACGCCCTTGCTCGCGGCCTGGAGCAGGGACAGCCACAAAGAATTCGGGACAGCACTCCGCTCCGTATAGACCGTGACTACCTCGCCGTGCGTCTCGTCGGTGACCACGCGAACGCCGAAGCCGGGCCATAGGTAGGCAGGATCTTCCTCTAAACGAGCGGCAGCTGCAATCGCGGTTTTCCGGTGCGGTGTCACATCTTTAGTAATCCAGCGCTCCACGGTCTTGTGGTCAACGCCCAGCGCATCGGCGAAGCCAGATACGGTCCACCGGCCGCGTGCCAGCGTCGCGCGGAGTCGTTCGTTCGCCATTCGGGACCTCCGGAGCTGCCGAGAGGGGCGTTTCCGATCCTAGAACGTCCCTAGTGTCCTGTCGCTGCGGTTCCTGCGCCCCAGCTCCACGGGCGACTCTTGGGAGGTGGTCATCGTGACCCTGCGCTACGGCTCACTTGAGTGCCCGCGCCGCCAGAAGGTGAGGTGCGCCGTGTCCACTGATCTGCCAGCAGGCCCGGCCGCCGCCTCTTGGCGCGCCGGCGAACGGCAATGCCGGGCAAGGTGGAGTGTGACTACCAGTAACGACTCATCTGAGCTAACTGCGGTCGTCACCGGAGTGGCCGCGGCCGGCCTGACCGCTGAGCTGCGCCAGACCGAGGCCGGCCTGGAAGCAGCCGCGACCGTGCGCTGGCCGGGGCGGCGGGAAACCGACGTGATCGTGGATGAGGACGGTTACGCCGAGCTGCACTGGTGGACCAGTCCCGCCACGCCGGCCCAGGCAGCGGCCTCGATTGCCCGCGCTGTCGCCGCCGCTCCGCCCGGCCGGGCGCCGGGCGGAGCCCGGCCATGACCTCCCCAGAACCCCGCGTGCCCCGCAGCGCAGCCGACGGCCATGACGCGGCCCGCTGGGAAGAAGCCGCAAGGGTGCGCCGGGACCATCCCGGCTGGGTGGTGATCTGGTCGCGTTTGCATGGCGAGTTCCGGGCCCGGCCGCTGTTCCGCGCGCCGCCCGGCACGATAGCCGCCGCCACGACCCCCGATGGCCTGATCGCGCAGATAGATGAGATTGAGAACGCCCGACCCTCCCGCGCCCGCCCCGGCGGTCCGGGCAGTCCAGAACAGGAGAGGCCCCCGTCATGAGCGGCCCGCCAGACCCCGCCAGCCACGCCGGGACACCAAAGCCCGGCCCGGCCGATCCGGCACAAGCCCTGGCCCGGCTGGAGGCACTGGCCGGCGAGCTGGCCGCTCGGGGCTGGACCGCCAGGCTGGAGACCCCGCCGGGACGGCTGCCGTCCGTGTATGCCCGTAACCCGGTGCCCGGCGCGGTGCTGTCGGAGCGGATCTACGCCCAGCCCCGCGCCGACGGCACCTGGGCGTACTGGTGGCCCTGGGCCCAGCCCATCGCTACCACGCCCGCCAAGGCCGCTGCGGTCATCGTCCGCGCGCTGCGCTCGGCGGGCCAGCCATGACCCGGCCCCTGGCCCCGATCCCGGTCCCGGCGCCGCTGGCCAGCCCGGCTGAGCTGGCCGCCCTCGCCGCCGAGAACCCCGGCACGACGTGCGGGCCGAGGCCACCGGCACCGGAATCCGCTACATCGCCCGCAGCCGCCACCTGGACGCCCGCCCGCACACTGTGATCACCGCCGGCCTCCCCGAACTGCGCGCCGCCCTGGCCGCCGTTCCCCGCCCCCCGTAACCCGGCCCGGCCCGGCCCCTTGCCAGCCCCGCCCCCTACTGGGTTGTTTCCCCCTTCCCATTTCCCCTCTTGCTCGCGTGAGCCTGCCCATTTTCGGAGTCCCGTGATGAGTGATCAGAGCCTGATAGTCCCGCCCGGCCCGGCCACCGCCCGGCCGGTACCGGCCGGGCGGCTGGAACCCGACGCGATCGGCGTCGCGCAAGACACCGTGATCGGGATGGCCAACGCCGGGCCGACCCTGTCGGTCGGCCTGGCCATCGCCGCCCTTGCCGCCGCAGCGGCCTACGGCTCCGGCCCGGTGATCCTGCTGTGCGCGGTGCCGATGCTGATCATCGCGAACGCCTACCGGCGGCT
>JBKQSL010000120.1:0-26382 GCA_052143655.1 Streptosporangiaceae bacterium
CTCGGAGTGTCCCGCACCACCGTGCGCACCCACCTGCAGGCGGTCCGCACCAAGCTCGGCGTCCATTCCCGGCTGGAAGCCGCGTCCTTCGCGGTCCGCCACCGGCTGGCCGAAACCTGGTCCGCCCCGGGGCCCGCCCCCGGCGCCGCTGTCCCGACGGCGGTCGTGGCCCCGGCTGCGAAGGTCCAGCCTATCCGGCCGGCCCGGCCCGGCACTGCCCGCACTGCGGCTGCCCGGACCGCGGCTGCCCGCACTGCCGGAGCCCACGCTGCCGGAGCCCACGCTGCCGGAGCCCGCGCTGCCGGAGCCCGCGCGGTGGCCCGCCTCCCGGCTGCCGCCCGGCAGTAGGCAGCTCCCGCCTGCCGCGCGGGTCACGGCCGGCGGCGCGGGCCCGCGTGGCAGGCTGAGACCTGTGATCGTGGGTACCGGCGCTGGCGTGGCGAAGATCGCCCGGCTGCGGCAGGCGCTGAGCAGGACGCCGGCTCTCGCGGCCCGGCTGCTTGCCCGCAGCGGACAACACGGCTCGGCCGGCTCGCAGGCGGCCTGGTTCGCTGCCAGGCAGGCGACGGCCAGCGCTCTCGGCGGGCCGCCCGCCCTGCGCTGGACCGCCGTGACCGTGGCCGTAACCAGAAAGGGCACGGGATGAGAAACGCGCACCGGGTCGCCGACGTCCGCACCGCCGAGCAGGCCCTGATGGCCCGCGTGCCGGACGGCGCGCTCATGCAGCGTGCCGCGGCCGGGCTGGCCGCCGCCTGCGCCGGGCTGCTGCCGCATGTCTACGGTGCCCGCGTCGTCGTGCTGGCCGGCAGCGGGGACAACGGCGGCGACGGGGTGTACGCGGGGACGCGGCGGGCCCGCCGCGGCGCGGCCGTCACCGCGATCACCGCGGCCAGCCGGGCCCACCCCGGCGGCAGCGCGGCGCTGCGGGCGGCCGGCGGCTGGCTGATCGCGGCGGCCGCCGATGCGGCGGATACCGCGGCCGCCGTGAGCCCGCAGGCGCGGGCCGCGATCGGTGCCGCCGACCTGGTCATCGACGGGCTGCTCGGCATCGGCGGCCGCGGCGGCCTGCGCGAGCCGGCCGCCGCGCTCGCGGCCCTGGCCAGGGCCAGCCGGGCTACCGTGGTGGCTGTCGACCTGCCCAGCGGCATTGACGCCGACACCGGCGAGATGGCCGGCCCGGCGGTCCAGGCCGACGTGACGGTCACGTTCGGCACCTGGAAGCCCGGCCTGCTGGTCGACCCCGGCGCATCCTGCGCGGGCGTGGCCGAGCTGGTCGACATCGGCCTCGGCCCGCACCTGAGCCCGCCGGCTGCCCGCGCGCCGCAGGCCGCCGACGTCGCCGGCTGGCTGCCCCGGCCGACCGCGGAATCGGACAAGTACCGCCGCGGGGTCCTCGGCGTGCTGGCTGGCAGCCACCAGTTCACCGGGGCCGCCGTGCTCTGCGTGGGCGGGGCCATCCGCGGCGGCGCCGGCATGGTCCGGCTGCTGGCTGCCCGGGCCGCCGCCGACGTGGTCCGCCAGCACTGGCCGGAAGCCGTGATCACGGTGCACGCCGAGCCGCTCGGCCGGCCTGCCGCCCAGGTGATCGAGGACACCGGCCGGGTGCAGGCCTGGGTAGCCGGTCCCGGCATGGGCACGAACGACGATGCCGCCGCGCTGCTGGCCGCCGTCCTGCGCACCGACCTGCCAGTGCTCGTCGACGCCGACGGGCTGACCGTGCTGTCCCAGCACAAGGACCTGCTGCCGCGCGCCGCGCCGACCCTGCTGACCCCGCACGCCGGCGAGCTGGGCCGGCTGCTGGCCGCCGACCGGACCGACGTCGAGGCCCGGCGGCTGGAGTTCGCCCGCCGGGCCGCCGCCGAGCTCGGCGCGACCGTGCTGCTCAAGGGGTCGACCACGGTGATCGCCGAGTCATCGCCCGGCGAGCCGGTGCTGGTCAACCCGACCGGCAGCAGCTGGCTGGCCACCGCCGGCTCCGGGGACGTGCTGTCCGGGCTGGCCGGCTCGCTGCTAGCCCAGGGCCTGGCCACCGCCCGGGCCGCCGCCGCGGCGGCCTACCTGCACGGGCTGGCCGCCCGGCTGGCATCCGGCGGCGCTCCGATCGGCGCGTTCGACCTGGTCCGGTTCATGCCGGCCGCGCTGCGCACGGTCACGGGCGACAGCTGAGCAGCCCGCCCGGCCGGTTTCCGGCCCGGGTCGGTCTCCGGCCGGGTCAGTCCTCGGCCCGGCCGCCCAGGTGCCGGGCCAGGAACCGCTCGGCGGCCGCGTAGAACGTCAGCCGGTTCTCCGGCTTGGCGAAGCCGTGCCCCTCATCGGGGAACAGCATGTACTCGTGCTCGACGCCGTGCCGTTCCAGTGCGGCGACGATCTGCTCGGACTCGGCCTGCTTGACGCGCGGGTCGTTGGCGCCCTGCGCGATCAGCAGCGGGATGCTGATCTGGTCGGCACGTGACAGCGGCGACCGGGACCACAGGAACTCTTCCTCGGTCTGCGGGTTGCCGACTCGCTCGTGGAACTGGGCGATCAGCGGCGCCCAGTATTCCGGGATCGTCTCGATCAGCGTCTTCAGGTTCGACGGGCCGACGATGTCGACCGCGCAGCGGAACACCTCCGGGGTGAACGCGGCGCCGGCCAGGGCGGCGTAGCCGCCGTAGGAGCCGCCCATGATGCCCACCCGGGCCGGGTCCAGCCAGCCCTGCCCGGCGGCGAACGCCACCGCGTCCACCAGGTCGTCGTGCATTGCCGCGCCCCACTCCCGGTCCCCGGCGGACACGAACGACTTGCCGTACCCGGTCGAGCCGCGGAAGTTCACCTGCAGGCACAGGTAGCCACGGTTGGCCAGCCACTGCGCGGTCGGCTCGAAGCCCCAGGTGTCGCGCGCCCACGGCCCGCCGTGCACGTACAGCACGGCCGGCAGGCCGGAGCGCCCGGCACCGTTCGGGAATGTCGCGTACCCGTGAATGGTCAGGCCGTCGCGCGCGGTGAACGCGAATGGCTCCATCGGCGCGAGTTCATAACGGGACAGCGCGGGCTGGTGATCGAACAGGAAACGGCCGGCTTTCGCCGCGCGATCGTAGCCGAAAAACGGCACCGGGCCGGTGTCGTTGGTGAAGGACACCAGCCAGGTCGTGTCGGCGTCGTCGGCGCCGACGAACGACGGGTCGCCCGGGTGCAGCGCCCGGATCGCCGCCAGGTCCGCCGCGACGTCCGCGGCCAGCACCTCGTACTGCGACCGGTCCTTCTCGAACGCGACGATCCGCGGCTGCCTGGTGTCGGGGTGCAGCAGCACGTCGCTGACGTCCGCCTCGGGGTCCTCGGCGAGCACGGTCACTGCACCGGTCGCCAGGTCGAAGCGCACCAGGCGGCTGGTCTGCGCGTCCACCGAGCTGACGGCCAGCAGCGAGGCGCCGTCCTCGCTGAACGCGATCGGCCCGGTGGTCAGCGCGTCCGCGGCGGGCACCGTCAGCAGCGGCCGCCAGTCGCCGGCGGCGTCGTCGCGCACCAGCACCAGCATCCCGCCGTCGGGCTGCGGCGCGACCGCCGCCCGGACCGCCAGCTGGGCGTCGGCCACCCAGCCGACGACGCCCGGGTTCTCGACTTCCTTAGTGAGCTCCCCGGTCGTCAGGTCCAGCCGGTAGACGTCATGCAGCTGCGGGTTGTCCTTGTTCAGGCCGATCAGCAGCTCGGTGGGGAACTTGCGCTCCATCGCGACCAGCTGCGCCTGGACGCCGTCGAACGGGGTCAGGTCGCGGCGGTTCATCGTGACCAGGTCCGCGTCGTGCAGGTGCCAGTTCTCGTCGCCGCCGAAGTCCTGCTGGTAGAGCAGGTGCCGGCCGTCGTGCGCCCAGGCGAACGCGCGGATCCCGCGGTCGGCGTCGTCGGTGACGACCTGGGCGGAGTCCCAGTCGATGCCGCCCTCGGTGACCGGGGCGAGCCACACGTTGAGCACGCCCGCGTGCGGGGCGATCCAGGCCAGCTGCGTGCCGTCGGGAGACAGCCGCGGGCTGACCCGCTCCGGGTTGCCGAACAGCACGGTGCGCGGAATCAGTTCTGTCACAGGTAGCTGCCTATCACGCCGCGCGGCGCGCCGCACATCACGCTCGCCGGTAGCTTGGGTGACCATGGACGGACATCCGCAGGCGCTGATCGACCTGGCCGCGGTGCGGGCCAACGTGGCCGCGCTGCGCCGGCACGCGCCCGGCACCGAGCTGATGGCCGTGGTCAAGGCCGACGGCTACGGGCACGGCATGGTCCAGGTGGCGACCGCCGCGCTGGCTGGCGGCGCGAGCTGGCTGGCGGTGTCGCACATCGGCGAGGCGCTCGCCCTGCGCGCCGCCGGGCTCACCGCGCCCGTGCTGGTCCTGATGGGCGCGCCGGACGCGCCGCACCAGGAGGCGATCACCGCCGGGGTTGACCTCGGGGCCGGCTCGCTGCCGGTGCTGGCGCAGATCATCGCGGCAGCGCGGAGCGCGGGCATCCCGGCCAGGCTGCACCTCAAGGCCGATACCGGGATGAGCCGGGGCGGCGCCACGGCCGCGCAGTGGCCAGAGCTTGTCGGTACCGCGCTGGCCGCCCAGGCTGCCGGGGAGGCCGAGATCGTCGGGATCTGGTCGCATCTCGCCTGCGCCGACATCCCCGGCCATGAGTCGGTCGCCGCGCAGGTCGCGGCGTTCCGCGCCGCGGTCGAGCAGGCGGAGCGGGCGGGCGCGCGGCCGCAGCTGCGGCACCTGGCCAACACCCCGGCCACGCTGACGCTGCCGGAGACCTGGTTCGACATGATCCGGCCGGGCGGCGGGGTGGTCGGCCTGGCCACCCTGCCGGGCGGGCCGCCGGGCTGGCTGCGCCCGGCCATGACCGTGCAGGCCAGCGTGGTGCAGGTAAAACGGGTTCCGGCCGGGACGGGGGTCTCTTACGGCCACCGGTACGTCACCGGGTCCGAGGTCAGCCTCGCGCTGGTCCCGCTGGGGTACAACGAGGGCGTGCCGCGCGCGGCGGGCAACACCGCGCAAGTGCTGATCGCCGGCCGCCGCCGCACCATTTCCGGCACGGTCTGCATGAACCAGATCGTGATCGACGTCGGCGACGACCCGGTGCGGGAGGGTGACCAGGCAGTCCTGTTCGGGCCCGGCGACGCCGGCGAGCCGACCGCCCAGAAGTGGGCTGACGCGCTCGGCACGCTGTCCTACGACATCGTCACGCGGTTCGGTGACCGGGTGCCCAGAAGCTACGCTGGGATGGCCCCGGAGCAGGCCGCGCAGCGCGGTCCGGCCCCGGCCCCGGCCCCGGCCCCCGCCCCCGCGCCCGGCAGCAGGGTGCCCGCCCGGTAGCACCCGGCAGCAGATGCCCGGCCGCGGCCGGGCGCGGTGCCGGCGGTGCCGGGCGCGGCGCGGACGGCCCGGCGTGGTTTGCGGCCGGCTCGCGGCGGTAGCCGGGATGGATGCAGTGGCGTGACCCGGAGGACATCATGGCCAGCTGGCTGAAGGTGACCGGCATAGTCGGCATCGCGGCCGGGGCAATCGCGGCCAGCGCTGGGGCACTGGTCGCCGCCGAGAAGATCGCGGTCGGCCGGATCCGGCTGCGACCCGATCCGCTGGCGGGCGAGCCGCTCGGCCAGCGCCGCGGCCGTCCGGTGACTGTCACCGCGGACGACGGCGTGCCGCTCTACGCCGAGGTCAGCGGGCCCGATGACGCGCCGGTCACGGTCATCTTCTGCCACGGCTACACCCTCACCCAGGACTGCTGGCACTTCCAGCGTGGCGAGCCGCTGCCCGGTGCGCGGCTGGTGTTCTGGGATCAGCGCGGCCACGGCCGGTCCGGCCCGTCCGACCGTGCGCACATGACGATCTCCCAGACCGCCGCCGACCTGTACGCCATCCTGATGGCCAGCGCGCCGGGCCCGGGCCCGGTGATCCTCGTCGGCCATTCGATGGGCGGGATGACGCTGATGGCGCTGGCCCGGCTGCATCCCGAGCTGTTCGGCGCCAAGGTGGCCGGCGTCGCGCTGATCTCTACCGCAGCCTCGGGCGTGGACCCGTCGGTGTTCCTGCCGCCGCCGCTGCGGCCGCTGGTGCGGATGTCAGCGCCGTCGCTGCTGCGCGCTACGGCCCGCGGGCACGGCACGGCGCTGCTGGAATGGAGCCGCCGGGCCGGGGGCGACCTGGCCTTCCTGACCGCCCGGCAGCTGGCGTTCGGCGGTCCTGACGTCAGCCCGGCCCTGGTGGACTACCTGGAGCGGATCATCCGCTCCACCCCCGTCGGGGTGGTCTCGCAGTTCTACCTGACCCTGCTCGACCACGATGAGCGCGGCTCGCTGCCGGTGCTCGGCCGGGTCCCGGCGGTGGTGATCACCGGCGGCGCCGACCGGCTGATCCCGTCCCGGCTCAGCGAGGAGCTAGCCGAGGCGATTCCCGGCGCGCAGCTGGTCCGGGTGCCGGGCGCCGGGCACATGGTCATCCTGGAGCAGCCCGATATCGTCAGGGACGTCATCGAGAGGCTGATCGCCAGGGCCCTGGCAGGCTCGGCTGCCGACGGGCCGGCGGCCTGACGTGCACGACTGCCTGCCCGGAGCGAGCGGCCCCGCAGGAGCCCCGCCGACCCCGCCGGCCGCGCTGCGGGCCCAGGTGGCGGTGCCCACCGCGGCGGCGATGCGCGCGCTCGGCGAGCGGCTCGCCGGGCTGCTGCGCGCCGGTGATCTGGTGGTGCTGGCCGGGCCGCTCGGCGCGGGCAAGACCACCCTGGTGCAGGGCATCGGCGCGGGCCTGTCGGTGCGCGGGCCGATCACCTCGCCCACGTTCGTCATTGCCCGGGTACACCCGTCGCTGCGTGGCGGGCCGGCGCTGGTGCACGCCGACGCCTACCGGCTCGGCAGCCGGGCCGAGGTCGACGACCTGGACCTGGACGCCGACGTGGCCAGTTCCGTCACGGTCGTCGAGTGGGGCGAGGGCCTGGTCGAGGACCTGGCCGCCGACTACCTGCACGTGACCCTGACTCCAGCCCCGGCCAGCCCGGGCCGCACCAGGCCCGCTGCGCCCGCCGGGCCCGCTGCGCCCGCCAGGCCCGCTGCGCCCGCCAGGCCCGCTGCGCCCGCCGAGCCTGGCGATGAGGCCCGCCAGGTGACGGTGGCGGGCATCGGGCCGCGCTGGGCTACGGCGGCCGAGTCAGCGCGTCTGGTCCTCACCGCTGCCCTAGAGGTTCTATAGTTCCGATCTGCACACAGACCCGCTGACTACCCGCTACGCTTCTGACCTGCGGATGGCTTGCCGAGTCGGCTAACGATGGCACGGCACAGCACATGGCGTCAAGACAACGGGGAGGCGTGTCGTGGACGCGGACGAGCTGCGGGAAGTAGCGGACCTGTGGCTCACCCGGCTGCGCAACGACGGCAAGGCCGGGAACACCATCGCGGCGTACAGGTCGGCCGTCCGGTCCTATCTCGGCGTCCCCGGTAACCCGGAGATCCCCGGCTGGCCCGGCGCCGACCTGAGCCGGGCGGGCGTCGAGGCGTTCACCGCGGCGGCGCTCGACGCCGGGCTGTCCCCGACCACGGCGGAACTGCGGTGCACGGCCCTGCGCAGCCTCAGCGCCTACCTCGCGGCCGAGGATGCCATCCCCGCCGACCAGCTGGAGAAGCTGAAAGCGCCCAAGCGCGTCGAACAGGTCATCAACGGGCTGTCAGCCGCGGAGATTGACGCCCTCATCACCGCGTGCAAGGGCACGGCTTTCGCGGACCGGCGGGACCTGGCGATCGTGCGGCTGATGTCCAGCTCGGGCGTGCGGTGCAACGAGCTGCTGTCCATGATCCTGCCGCGGCTGGACATGCGGGCGAGGACAGTCGTCGTGCACGGCAAGGGCAGCCGGGAGCGGCGCGTGCCGTTCGGCGGCCAGGCGGGCGAGTCGCTGGCCTGGTACCTGCGAGCCCGCAAGTCCCACCCGCACGCGGACCTCCCGGCGGTGTGGCTCGGCGGCCAGGGCAAGGCAGGGTTCAGCTACAACGCGCTGTTCCGCAACCTGCGGGCCCGCGCCGACCGGGCCGGCATCGAGGGTTTCCACCCGCACCGCATCCGGCACTCATTCGCGGCGGAATGGCTGCGCCGGGGCGGCAGCGAATCCGGGCTCCAGCGGATCGCGGGCTGGTCGGGCCCGGAAATGCTCCAGCGGTACATCGCAGACCGCGCCGCCGAGCTGGCCCTGGAGGAAGCGCGCCGCCTCGGCATCGGTGACTGACCCGCAGAGCCCCGCACAGCGAACCGACTTTCCGGCGTGCGTGTCATCACGCTCCGCTAAGTTACGCTACCGTAGGTTAAGCGTCAGGCCCGGCACACAATGGCCGGGCCCGACAGTCATTCGACCTGACCCGCGGGCCAGGGCATGTACCCGTTGGAGCGAGTGCGTGCCTGCACAGAGTAACCCCCGCAGGTCCCTGAGTACACGAGGAACTCCCGTGACAGAGGACCGTGACCTGCGCCATGAGCTGGCGATGCTCGGCGCGCACTCCAAGTGGGCCAAGGAAACCGACCGAAGTGCGGCCACCCAGAAGGCGCGGGATGCCTTCCTGCGGACATTCGAGCCGGACCCGGAGATCGTCCCCGATCCCGTTCAGCGGCGCGAGATGGCCGAGCACGCCCTGGCCGCCCACATGGCCCGGATGAGGCTGGCCCGGCGGCGGAAAGCAACCGCGGAGGCGCAGGGGCCGTCCGCGGACTCGGCGCTCCCGGCCTGAGCCGGTGCCCGGAAAGCCGGGAGCCCGTCCGGTAGCAGGGACGGGCTCCCAATCGCCGTACGACCATTCCAGGGCCACGACAGTACCGATCGTAGCCGACAGCAGGCAGAGAGCGCCTGATGCCCGGGTCCTGCCGCTTGCGTTCGCCAGCGTGGCCGAGCCGTGCGCGGGCCGCACCTGGCACGGGCTGATGTACCGCTGCGGTGCCTGCGGGGGGACGCACTTCGGCCGGTCGCGTCACGAGCTGACCTCGGGACCGCGCACTGCCCGGTGCGGCCGGAAGGTCTGGCTTGTCGTCGCCCGCGTCTATCGCGGCGGGTGAGCCGTGCGATGCGGGCTCGACGCGACCGATTGCGCAGTGACCCATGTTGCCCCGGCGCTCGGCCTGCGCTGCACCAGGCCGGGCCAGTGGGCGGGCAAGTGCCCGGTCTGCGGAGGGAACTTCACTCTCGCAGTCAAGGGGCACCGCCTGGCCTGGTGCTGCTGGAGGAAACCAGCCCAGCACGACAAGGACGCCATACGCAATGCACTCGCGGCGCTGCTGCCCAGCTGCTTCACGGTGGGCACCAAGCGGAACACGAACACAGTAGCCCGCGCCGAGCTCGAAAAGCTGCTCGGCCTGTCTGGTGCGGCCCTGACACTGCGGGTCGCCTGCCTCGCCTGGGACTGCTCGCCGGAAGAAGCGGCCGCGCGACTCAAGATGGCCGGGCGCACATACCGCAGAGCAGTTGTCCAGCAACCAGAACGCGGCCATTTTTGGCCAGGAACCAATAGTGAACATCTGGCCAGATCTGGCCACGCCAAAGACAACTGACCGTGGCCAGATCTGGCCAAGACATGCAGGTCAGAACGGAGTGAATGATGGACTTGACGAATAGTGCTATTTTGGAGTCGCGCCAGCGACGATACGGGGGCCCGGCTAAGAATGCACGTGCGAAGGTCCGGGCGTCTCATCCGGCCCGCATCACAGCCGCACCTGACTGTCACTTGCAGTTGGAAGTTACAAAGCCGACTCATGCGCTCTACGCCTCCGCCGCGTCGCTGCTATGGGGAGAGGCAGGCAAGTTCGCCGCAGCGGAGTTCGACAGGCTGAACCGGGAACTATTTGCCGGCTCGATCCCGCCAATGCCGCTCATCATCGCCATGACCCCCTACGGCCACTGCATCGGCATGACCATGTCCGCGAGCTGGCTTGCCTCGCCGCGGATCACGCTGGCACCGGAGATATTCAACGGGAGCCGGAGGCTACGCGGCGGCCCGCGACAGGTCGCAGACGTCCTGGCACACGAGATGGTGCACGCGGCCCTGATGCTCCGGGGCGAGAACGCGGACCACAACGAGCCGCCCTGGTGCGCCATGATCACCGAGCTGTCACCGGACCTGACGGGCCGCAGCATCCTCGCGCGTCCAGTCCGGACACGACGGGTACCCAATCCGGCGCGAGAAGCCGACCCGGCGGCACCGAAGTCCATCGTCCGGCGCATGCCCGATCCGGGAGCACTGTCACAGCTGGATCTCGCACGCTGGCCGCATTCCCTGCGACCGGCTGACTGGTACGAGACCGACCGGTCAATACACGCCCCCGCCTACTGACACTTCCAGTTAGGAGTTACACCGCATGACCGCTAACACCGCGCTCGCCGCGCAGCTCGTGACCGAGGCAAACGAAGCAGCATCACGACGCCGCGCCCTGCTATGCGCCTCAACAGCCCTGGGCACGACGGCAAGCGTCCCAGCCGCGAGGGAAGTCCTCAGCCAATGGGACGGCCCGGCAGCAGTCCGCGATGACGCAATCGGAATCCTCGACGCGCTCACATCGTCGCTGCCGGGCTGACCGTGGACGGCCCGCACCCGAAACGCTGCTCGCTTTGCCAGCGCATACTCCCGTCAAGCGCGTTCTACTGGAGCCCGTCGCGGCCGACCGGGAGCGGGCCCTGCCGTGAATGCGACCGCGCGAGGCAGGCCGCGCGGCGGGCCCGGCTGGCCGGGCAGCCGGACGTAGCCGCGGAACTGGAGCGGGCCGCCGAGGCGCAGCGCCAGGCCGAGCTGGAGCGCCAGGCCGAGCAGGAGCGGGCCGTCGAGCAGGCCCGCCAGGACGCCGAGGCCGCGAGGCGACGGGCCGCCGCAGTAGACGTCCCCGCGCGGCTGACCGCGATCCGGGCCAGCATCGACCGCGACCGCCAGGCCGCGCAGGCCGCAGCAGCAGCACGCCGCGGCCTGCTGACCGCCGGGCACGGCGTGGTAACCGTCGACCTGCCGTGTTGCGTACCGGAATCATGGGACGCCGGACTGCATCACAGCAGGTCATGCCCGGTGCGGCCCCGGCGGCCGGTCAGGCTGGCCAGACAGGCGGAATCCCCGGCCAGGACGGGCTGACCGGGGATCCTCTGCTAGCCGGAAGGTTTAGCCCAGGTCAGAGGCATGATCCACTTCCGGCGGCGACCAGAGCGGCGCGAGCTGGCTGATCGTGTAGCCCTGCGCACTCCGGCCCTCGGCCGAAAGCCAGATCTTCCTCGGCGCGATCCCGAACGGCGCGAGGTAACGCGCCAGCTCGGTGCCCGCGCGCGCGGGCTGCGGGAAGATGGCGCGCCACGGGCCGCCCGGCAGTCCGGCCAGCCGCTCGGCCAGCTCCGAGGACCGCATCTGGCTGCCAGCCCAGCACGTCCTGATGTCGGCGATCAGGCGCTCAGCAGGCGTGACCTTCGGCCCGTCATCGTCGCGGCCGAGCAGGAGTGCCCGGACTGCGGCGCGGATCCGCTCCGGCCACTCCCCGCCCGCGACCTCAGCGACCGCCAGCAGCGGCTCGGCAATTTCCTCTGCGCGGTTGACCAGGCCCTCGGGAACGTCCGGCCAGCACTCAACGATGTCAGTCGCACTGGCGGCGCCCCAGCTAGCGAGTGCCTCCCGGATCGCCGCGGCGCCAGCCGCATGCAGACGGGACCGGAACCGCTCCACCGACCCCCCTTCGGCGGGAACCATGTCGATCATGAAACTGCGAGACCTGAGCGTGTCGAGTGCCGGGTTGCCGCGCAGGACGCTCGCCAGGCCAGCCATGACCACAGGGCCGTAGACCGGCACCTTCTTGCCTGCCCGCCGGTAGCAGCCTGCCGGGGTGTAGCCGGCATTGAGCACGGCCCGCATGCCGGCAGGACCGGCGCCGTTGCCGATCACCAGGTCCATCTCGTCCAGGCCGACGGTCGGATGGTCCGTGCCGATCATCTGCGCGAGCGCGGGCGCGGTGATGTCGGCTGTCATCTCAGCGCGCGGGCACAGAGACAAGATCATTTCCATGCAATGAGTCTTGCCGCTGTCCTTCGTCGCCCCGGTCACGATCAGCCGCGGCCAGGCGCCATGCAGGAGAACGCGGTCCCGGTCCGTGACGTGGCACCCGGCCGCCCAGGCAACCGCGAGGTTGGCCGAGTGCTCATCGGGCCACCGGACGAATCGCCCGAGCCAGGACTTCGCTGCGTCCAGCGTCGCCGCGCCGGATGCCTCGGGGACCGCGGCCAGGCGCCGGGCGGCCGTGCGGGCGGTCATGACTGCACCGCCGCGTCCAGCTCGGCACGAGCCTGGCACGCCGCGGCGTCGCCGCAGACCAGGACCGACCAGTTCACCTTGAGCGATGAGACCGGCGCCAGGACGCCGCACCAGTCGCAGCAGCCGACCGGCTCAGGCGCCAGCTCGGCCAGCTCGGGCATGTGTAGTGTGACAGTCATCGAGATCACTCCTCGGTCATGTCCCCGGTCAGTTCGCGCTGGCGCGGGGACGCTTGGACTTGCCCTAGTCGATGACGACCTCGTGAATGGCGCAGCGGCGCGCGGGCACGCGGGCATGACTGACGCCCGGCCCGACCATCCATGAAATCATCATGGGAAAACAATACCGCCGCGGCTAATCCGGCGTCCAGAGCAATTCGCCAATTCCCGGCGACAATTCCGGGCGACGGCCGCGACCATTCAGGCGACCGGCGGAGGGCCCTGCCCGGCCATTTAAATCGTGCCGCGAGAGAAACTGGCGCGCGAATCGGCGCCGCGATTCCGGTCACAGTCGGTAACCGCGATTCCGGTCACAGTCCGTGACGGGCAAGCTGAACCGTGGTTCAGCTCTAACCTACGGTCCCGTAGG
Organism: Streptosporangiaceae bacterium; assembly: GCA_052143655.1. Classification (GTDB taxonomy): domain Bacteria; phylum Actinomycetota; class Actinomycetes; order Streptosporangiales; family Streptosporangiaceae; genus CAVSUR01. The sequence goes on from JBKQSL010000120.1 coordinate 12,845, forward strand.
TTACCCGCCCGTAGATTCCAGGACCCCGATCACGCACAGTAATAACGGACACCAGGGCATGAACAGGGGGGGAGGGGTCAAAACGGGCAATCGGGGCCTCCCAGACCCACCACCCTGAACTTGGTTTTATCCACTGACGTGCCGGGGGTCACGTGACGCTGCGTGCACGCGGCGGCTAGCCTGGGCGCATGGCTGATATGCCGAGCGTAAGGCAGGCGCGGCGCCGCGCGCACCTGCGGGGCGACCACCGCCTTTGCGGGCCGAAGTGCCTGGCCGGGCGGGTGCAGGATGCCGTGGACGCCGCTGAGCGGCCCGGTACGGTGTCCGCGGCGGTCGCGGCGTTCGCGGAGACGGTCTCCTTCCCGCCCTCGGACCCGCGTTCCGTGACGCTCGCGTGCGCGACGGCGCTGGCCGAGCTGGTCGATGCCGGCGTCGCGCCGGTGCTGGCCTCCGGGCAGGTATCAACGATGGTGGCGGCCCTGGGCCGGTTCCCCGGTGACGGGCCGTCACCACTCGACACGGCGCGGGCCAGGGTGGCGGCGAAGCAGGTAGAGCTCGCGGTGGCGTTCTCGGACAAGCGGAAAGGTGACGCATCGTGACAACCATGCTGGATGAGCGGGCCATGAGGTTCGGCCCGGAGTTGCGAGACGCGTTGGAGTACGCGACGGCGGTCCTGGATACGGAGCGTAACGCGAATATGCGCACAAGAATTGCGCGGGAATTGCGCGGGCTGCTCGGGGATATTGACGGCGGCCCGCAATTGCCCGCCATTCTGATTCTCTGAGGCGCTGGCCGGGCGGGTAATTCCGGGCCTGCTGTTTAAATGCCCGGGGGTGACCGGCGCCCGGACATCTTTCAAGATTGTGACACATTCTTGAAACCAGGGCGCTTCCGCCTGCTGGCGCGGGCGCGCGGCGGTAGGCTTGTGCTCGCACCCTCGTAGTCGCCGGGCCCGCAGTTGGGGGGCCCGGGCTGCCGGCTGCGGGCGCCGCATCTGGCCGGGTTCCGCTCTGGCGGCATCCACGTCACAGGGACCCTCCCCAGGGCGGCACCCGGCCAGGCCCCAGGACAAGCGAGGGGAGACCCGATGGCCGTCAGCGGCAAGAGCAACTTCTCTGGCAAGCAGGCCAAAAGGCCCGATTTGTTCATCGGCGTTCCCGGCGTCTCGGCACCTCCGATCGCCTCCACCGAGGTGAAGCGGCCCGCAGTGGTGAGCCATCCGGGCGATTCCCTGGTGACGCCGGGACCGGCCCAGGCGCCGGGCAGCCTCAAGTCGGGCCGTCCCGGGAAAGCCGACCCGGCCCCGTCCGTTGCCGCTTCCGGGCCTGTCGGCCTGCAGCACCAGGAGACCTGATGAACTACTGCGAAGCAGGACATCCGAACCGGCCGGAAGCGCGCTGGTGCCGGCACTGCGGCGATTCCCTGGCCGCGGGCCGGTCGCTCGACGCCCAGCTTGCCCAGGCGTCGCGGGCCCGGCCCGGGTGGCTCAGGCCATCCCGCCCGGCCGCGGACCGCGTGGAAGCCGACCGGGCCGCGCTGCGGGCGGAAGAACGCGCCAGGCTGCTCGCCGCGCAACAGTGGGGGCCGGTCGAGACCCCGCCGTCCCGCAGCGACCCTGACGTGCTGCAGCGCCGCCTGGACCAGCTGCAGGGCCGGTGCGACGAGACTGCGAAGTGGCTGAGCAACCGCCGTGCGGACCTGATCAGCCTCAACGTCGACCCCGAGGGCGAGAACGGGCACATGGACCCGGAGCGCCGGCATCTGTTCGCCGAGTACGGCGCCCGGCTCAGCGGTTTTTTGCAGCTGACCGCCGACCGGGACGAGGCTTACTCGGCTCAGACGCGCTCCTACGAGCGGTTCGCCCTGGCGGAGATGGGCGCCGAGGGCCTGCCCGCCGCGGTGCCCGATGGGTTCGACGACATGTCCCTCGGCGCGTTCGAGTCGTGGGCCGGTCACGGTCGCCGCGGCCGGTTCAGCTCGGCGCCGGAACCATCCCGCGAAGTGAACCTGCTGTCGCTCAACTAGGCGGCCAGCGCCCGGCGTCAAAGCCGTCCCCATCGTCCAGGGCGGCCAAGGACGGAGAGCGGGACCTTTCTGCCGCGGCGACCTGCCCTGCGCCGGGTGCTGGCCTGCGGCACGGGAACGCCCCGCCAGCCGGGGGGAGATGGCTGGCGGGGCGCCGCTTCCGGGCCTTCTTACCGGACGACCGTCAGGTGCCGGGGCGGCTGCTCACCGCGGTTGATGATCGACGCCGCGACCTCGGCGTCGCGATAGCCCGCCTCGCGGGCGATCATCTCCATGATGATGAAGAGTGCGCGGATCTTGGCCTCCAGGGCATCTGTGCGCGCGGTAAGCCCGGCGCTGCCGCTCACCTAGCGCCTCCGGCAGCGCGCGAGAGCCAGCCGATGACGACCTCGGCAACGTCGCCGGGCATCGCGACCAGGGCGACAGCTACGGCGTCATTGACGTCGCCTGGCTCGGCCGGGACCGGCAGCACGGCCAGCAGCCGGGTGCGCAGCCAGCGACGCTCCGTCTCGTCGTGCTCCAGGCCCGGACCATGCTCAGGCCCGGGCGCCGCGGCGCTGCCGAGCTCCAGCCCGTCGAGCAGCAAGTCCAGCCTGGTCAACAGGGACCACGCCCACTGGACGTAATCCGGCCTGGGGCCGCCCTCGTCGAGATGGGCATCCACCTCGCGCCTGAAGCCGTCCCTGGCGGCCTCCGCCGCGGTGATCCTCGCGGCCAGCTCGGCGCCGGTCATGACGCTGCCGCCAGCGTGGCGGGCTCCGGTGCGTCCCCGCCAGCCGGGACGGCCGGGGCCGGGACGGCGGACGGGTCGCGGCGCAGCTGCGCTGTGGCGGCTGCGCGTTCCTCGGCCCATTCCTCGGTGATCCAGGGCACGCGGATCTTGGTGAGCGGGTCCATGCCGGACGGCAGGGTTGCGACACAGCAGCCGGTGGGGTCGGCCATCTGCCGCAGGGAGACCGGCGACAGGTCCGGGTACTCGCGCACGTCCGAGCCGAGCGCGGCCACGGCCGCGTCAGCGGTCCGCAGCACGAACGACACCGACAGGGCGCAGCAGTCGCGGATGGCGGGCGGCAGGCTGTCCCCGGTGGGCTTCTGCGTGGCCAGCCAGACCATGCACATGACGCTGCGGCCCTTGCGCACGATCTCCTGCACCAGGACGATGCAGCGGCGCACCAGCGGCTCCCGCGCCTTGTCGCCCTTGACGGCGGCCAGGTCAAGGAACGTCTGGCACTCATCCAGCACGGTGACCAGCAGCGGGCAGTCCGCCGCGGGCCCGGCGTGCCAGAGGTTGCGGGAGCCGCGCGGCCGGTTGCGGACCCTGCGCAGGCGGCGGCGCATCTCGGCGTGCACGTCCTCCAGCACGTTCACGGCGGCCTGGAGATCATCACCGGCATGCAGCCAGGCACGCGGGTGCCAGGCGACATGATCGCCGCCGTCCTTGCCGTCGAGCATGGCGAACTGGACGGCAGCGGAGCCCGCCAGCTGGCACAGCCAGCCCGAGATGCACGACGTCTTGCCGCCCCCGGGCAGCCCGGCCACGGTCAGGCCGGTAACGCCGGACAGCGGCAGCCACCGGTCGGCGCCGAACTCGTCGCGGCCGACGTACAGCTGGCGGGGCGGGAGCGCGGCGAACGTGCCTAGCGGGCACCGGTCAGGGCCCAGCAGCTCGGCCAGCGGGTCACGGCGCAGGGCACGCAGCATGATCCGGCCGGGCCTCGGCTGGCTGATGGCCACCCGCGCGCACTGCCAGTAGTCAGCCACCCAGGCAGAGGCTTTGTCGGCCTCCTTGCGGCCTGAGCGGGGCTTGGTCCGGTAGGTGCACTGCCAGCCGTAGGGATCGGGCCGGAACCGGGCCCGGGGATAGTGGATCTTGCCGTTACGCGGGCCGCGGGCGATCTCCAGGCCGATGAGCGCGGCGACCAGGCCGCCGAGGAAACGGCCGAGGATGGCAGCGGCCAGCACGCCGCGGCCGGTCTCGCCGTCCGGGCGGTTGCGGGCGGCCAGCTCGACCGGCGCCAGCCCGGTATTGCGGGCCAGCCAGTGCCACCGCAGCCGGGCCCGGATCATGCCGGGGAAGTGACGCCGGGCCGCCGGGGCCGCGCGGGCGAACCGCCAGGCGAGCAGGCCGGGCCGGACGGCCAGCAGGACCGCCGTCACCGCGGCCACGACCGGCCAGGGCACAGCGGAGAAGAAGGCCAGCACGCGGACGGCCAGCCAGCACACGGCCGCCGCTGCGGCGGCGAGCAGGACCAGGGGCAGCAGGCCGCCTGAGTCGCCGCTGCTGCCGTGATGCTCGGGGAACTTGCAACCCATCGTTCATGTCCCTTTCGATGCGAAAGGCCCGGCACCGGGGCCAGCACGCGGGGAAGCCGCGCCGGATCCGGGCCGGGCCCTGGCGGATAAGACCTAGGCGGCCTGCTCGGACTTGGCGTATGACTTCCCGGCGGCCTTCACGCCGGTCGCGGAATACCACGCCTTCCCGCCGACGACCCGCATGCCGCGGCCGTTGTCGCGCTGCTCAGGCGGGGACACGCCCACGCGGAGGTTGACCAGCTCAACAGCCGTGCCGGGCTGGAGTGACAGGCCGGGGTCAGTTCCCCCGGTCACGGTGATGTCGAGCACCTCGGACACGGGGCGGCGGCCAGACTCGGCGTGCCACGTCGCCGCGACCTGGACTGACCACTTGCGCTCGCCGGTCTTGCTGACCGCCTGCGACTCAGTGCCGAACTCGTTCTTGGGACCTGCTGCCATCAGCAGCAGCGTGGCGAACGTCGCCGGGACGTCCACCTGGAATGTGCCTGGCATGGAAGCCATCCCCTCTCCGGGGCTCGATGTGCGGCCCTGGCCGGGCCGGTTGCGAACGGATCGAACGTAACATACGAACGAACCAAACGGAACAAGGGAACCGTAAGAACGTGCTAATCGCATCGATTGAAACGGCCCGTGCCATGCTTTACGCCATGAGTGCGGAGCGGAATGTCGGCACGGGCGAGGCGGCTGCCGCGCTCGACGTCACCCGCAACACGCTCAACCGCTGGGCGCGCGGCGGCATCGTCACCCCGGCCAGCACAACCGCGGGCGGGCACCGCAGGTGGAACCTGGCCCGGCTGCGCGAGCAGATCGCCGCACACGAAGCGACGCGGGGCACGCTGCGCCCCGAGGAACGCGACGACCGCTAGCGGCGCTGCCTGCGCTCCGCGACCCGGCGGGCGCGGCGGCGGCTGCGATAGCTCCCCGGCCGCGGCCCGGGCACATCAAAGCCGAATGCAGCCATCAGATCCGGGCTGGCACCGCCAGCCTCCAGCTCGGCGCGCAGCTGCGCGCGGGCGATCTGCCGGGCCTGCTCGTCGCTGATGTGCTCGTGCGTCATGATCCCCTGCCTCTCGCGGGCAGCGGCGGATGCGCCCGGCCAAGGCCATGACGGGCCAGCAGTTCATTCACCGCGGGCAGCCCGCCCGCCTCGGCAGCCGACAGGATCGCCGCGTCCAGCCCCGGCCGGGCCGCCACCGCATGCCAGGTGTCGCTGTCAAGCATGGCCACCGGCTCCCCGCCGACCTCCTCAGCGGCTACCTCCTCATCGGTGAGCTCGGCCTCGCCAGCCAGGGCCGGGAGGCCCTTGCTCCACGCGATGGCCTGACGGCCCCTGGTCGCCTTCTCATACTCATGCCACAGCGCCAGGTACTCGACGTCACCGGTCCACCGGAACTCGTCAAGAATCTCGAACGGGGTCATCGACCCTGACCGGCCCTGCTTCAAGTCGGCGCGGGCCATCTCGTGACCGACCGCATGCCCGTCCTGCGTCTTGGCGATATAGGCTCCGGCCTCTGCGGCTGACGTGCACACGCGCAGATCCACGCCGTGCACGGCGTGCGGGCGGGGAAAGCCGCGGCCGGTGATAAACCGGCCCCACCTGGCCGACAGCCCGGCGCCCAGCTCGGCCAGCCCGCAGGCGTCCAGCTCGCCGCGGCAGAAGATCAGGGCATGCGCGTGCGGGTGCCAGCCCGCCGAAGGGCTCCAGGTGATCTCGGTAGCACGGATGGTCCCGGCGATCCGGGCCCGGTCGCGCAGACGGCGCCACGGCCGACCGGAGATCACCGACCGGAACCCGTCCGACACCAGATCGAGCAGCAGGGACAGCCGCATGCCGAGCCGGTGCGGGAACGTGAACGACGCCATCACCACCGTGTTGCCATCGTCATGCCACGCCGCGGCGAAGTGGCTGATGTCACCGGCCCGGCGGGTGCGGATCTTCGCGCCGCACACCGGACAGCCGTGGATGCTGCCGCAGGTGGTGAGGCCGGAGAAGTGGGCTATGGGGGATGGCTCGGCACCGGCACGCGCTGACCGGCGGACGGCTATCTGGACGCTGCCGCCGTCACCGCCGTGAGTGACCCTGCCGCACTTGCGCACCCGCTCCAGGCTGGACACGTCCCACAGGGCGGCACGCTGGGCGTAGCGGACATGACGGCGGGTTTCCCGCTTGCCGGCCGCCGGGTCGAGCCGGGCGGACACATGTTTCGCGTAGTTACCAAGGGCCTGCGGCACACTACGCGGTGTGGGGTCTGGAGGTAGGAAAGAAGAAGAAGGCGGGCGGCCTCCAGCCCTGCGGGCCCGGCCGCCCTCGGGCGGCGCAAAAAGCGCGCCGCCCGGCTGAGCGGCGGCGGCAGCGAGAGCACGGGCCTCTGTCCCGTACGGCAGCCAGCCGTCCCGGGGGAAATCCAGGCCATGAGCGAGCGAAGCCACGGCAAGTCCTCATGCGCGGACGCGAAGCGGGCCAGGCAGCCGCGCACGGGCAGGCTGGGACCTCGCGTGGTGAGTGAGGGAAGGAAAGAGATTCCGGGCTTCAACCGGGCCTGTGGCGGCGCTAAAGGGGGAAGGGCCCTGCCGTGCGGCGTTCGCTCGCGCCTCGGATTGCGGGCCTAGATAAGAACAGTGACACGTCTGCGGGTGCCGGGATTCCCGGCTATGGTCCGGGCCCGCCCCTCCAGCCTCAAGGACCTGCGGCCGCTGCGCGGCGGCCTGGCGGCCGTCCTTGACCCTGGAGCCTCTGCGGACCCTGCGGCAGCAGGAGGGGCAGGCGGGTGCCTGCCTCAGTCAGCGCCGGGAATCCCTCTACGGTGCGGCTATCCCCGCTGGTCACCTCCGGTCCGGTCGGTGGATGTATTAGTCCGTCGCACAGCATCCGCTGAAACCCTGGTCAAACGCGCTGGGCATAGCAGTGGAGTCCGGTACAGTTCCGATCTGTCCGCCACCGCAGTTTCGGCGCCGCCGCGTTGCGGTGACCCGCATCCGCTGCCGTGGTGACGCGCGGTCCCGATGCCCTCCCGGGAGGCCTTTCGTGGCTCATCAGGGCCCTGTTTCCGGTCGGCATTCCCGGCCGCCCGGTCCCGGGCCCGGCCGCGACTACGCCGATCCTGGCGGGCTGCCCCGATCCGGCCAGGAGGTGCCGGACGCGGACTGGGAGCAGACCAGTGACTGGCAGGAGCGCGATCCGCGCGCAGCGGACTGGGCGCAGGATCCCGGGCCGGCTCCGGCGGACTGGTCCTTGGGCCCGGCGTCGCATCCAGCGAACTGGCCCGCCGAGCCGCAGGTCGCGGCGGCCCCGAGGGCACCGGGACCGCAGGCGCAGGCCGCCCCGGCGCCCGGCTCGGCCGGCTACCGCCGGGACTGGCCGCCAGACCACGGGTCGCATCCGGCGGACTGGCCGCGGGATGGCGAGCCGCTGCACGGCAGGCCGCCGTCGGAGGACTGGCCGACGGCCGGGCAGTGGCCTGAGCGCATCGAGTGGCCGGAATCGGCCGACGAGCCGGCTCCCGGTCATGCCGCGGTGCGCCCGGTCAGCCCCGCCCGGGATCGCTGGCAGGAGACGTTCGAGGACACCGGGGACGACATCGCGCCGTGGGCGGGGCCGGGCAGCTACCCGACCGGGCCCGGCCGCCGCCAGATCCGGCCGACTGCCGAGACCGAGCCAGCCGGCCCGGCGGGCCCGGGCGGGGCCGGCGCCCCGCCGCCACGCCGGCGGGGCCGCAGCCGGCTGGCCGCCGGCAAGCAGCGCCGGTCCCGGCGCCGGGTCATCGCGGCCGCTGCGGCGGCAATCATCACCGTGCTGGCGGTGGCTTCCGGCTACTGGCTGCTCACTGGCAAGAAGCACGCGGCCAGCAACGACGGATTCGTCTCGACGCTGCAGCACGGCGACTTCCGCTCTGTGCCGGACGCCTGCCGGATGCTCGGCGGCACTCAGCTCAGCCAGGACATGGCCGGGGTGGCCAGGACCAGGCAGATACAGCCCAGCGCCACCAGCACGCTGAGCCAGTGCAGCGTCACCGCAGATGCGCCGCCAGTGTTCCGCGTGCTCCAGACCACCGTGCAGGCCTATCAGCCCAGCCTGCTGGCCTCCGGCAACGGCAGCGCCGACGCTAACGCCACCGACTCTTACTTCGCCGCCCAGCACCAGCTCGCCGACCCGGCGCGCAGGTCCCGGCTGCCGAAGGCTGTCATCAGCCCGCTCACCGCCCTGGGCCAGGCTGCGTTCAGCGCGCTGCAGGTGGTCCGCGGCGGCGGCAACGTCAACGACCTGGTCACTGTGGTGGTACGAGACCACAACGCGCTTGTCACGGTCAGCCTGCAGGCCCTGGACCGGGCCCCCGGGCACAAGTACGGGCCGGTCTCGGTGACCCAGCTGCAGGCCGAGGTGCTGGCAACCGCGCGGGCCGCGCTGGCCCGGGTGATGACCGGGCCGACGGTGAGCTGACGGCGCCACTGCACTCGCTCCCGTGACCTACGCTGGTCAACCGTGCTGCTGCTCGCATTCGACACCTCAACCCCGGCGGTGACCGTCGCCCTGCGCGACGGCACCGGGGTGGTCGCAGCTGCCACCGAGGTCGCCGGTCACCAGCACGGCGAGCTGCTCGCGGCCACCATAGACCGGCTGCTGCGCGAGGCGGGCGCCGTGCCCGGGCAGCTGTCCTGCGTGGCGGTCGGCACCGGCCCGGGGCCGTACACCGGGCTGCGCGCGGGCCTGGTGACAGGCCGGGTACTGGCCAGCGCCCTGGGCATCCGGGCGGACGGGATCTGCTCACTGGACGTGATCGCAGCCGCTGCTGCCCCGCAGGCGCGCGGCCGGGAGTTCCTGGTCGCCACCGACGCCCGCCGCCGGGAGGTCTACTGGGCCCGGTACTCGGCGGCCGGGCAGCGGCTCGATGGGCCTTCGGTCGGGTTCCCCGCGGAGCTGCCGGCCGGCCTGCCGGCGGCCGGCGAAGGCGCCGAGCGCTACCCGGAGCTGGCCGCCGAGGTCATCGGCCAGCCCTACCCGGAGGCGGCCGTGCTCGCGCAGCTGGCAGCGGTCAGGGCGGCTGCGGACGAGCCAGCCGTGCCGCTGGAGCCGCTGTACCTGCGCCGGCCAGACGCGCGCGAGCCCGGCAAGCCCAAGCGGGTGACCGCGTGAGCCCGGCAACCCCGCCCAGCCCGGCCGGCCCGCGCAGCCAGGTCCGCGCGATGCTGCGGCCGATGACGGCGGCCGACATTCCCGCGGTGCTGGTGCTCGAGGACGAGCTGTTCGGCGCGGAAGCCTGGTCCCGGCAGATGCTGGCCGACGAGCTGCGCCAGCAGCCCGCTACCCGGCACTACCTGGTCGTGGACGACGGCGCGCTGGCCGGGTACGCCGGGCTGCTGGCCGCCGGGCACCAGGCCGACGTCCTCACCCTGGCGGTGGCGGCCGGCCGGTGGGGCCAGGGAATCGGCTCGGTGCTGCTGACCGCGCTGCTGGGCGAGGCGGCCCGGCGCGGCTGCACCGAGATGTTCCTGGAGGTCCGGGCCGACAACGACCGGGCCCAGCGGCTGTACCGCCGGTACGGGTTCGAGCAGATCGGCATCCGCCGCGGCTACTACCAGCCGTCCGGCACCGACGCGCTGGTGATGCGGCACGACATCGTGCCCGGCGCCGCGGCGCCGGGCAGCCCGGAGGCGGCCCGGTGAGCAGGCATGACAGCGCGCCGCTGGTGCTCGGGATCGAGACCTCTTGCGACGAGACCGGCGCCGGGCTGGTGCGCGGCCGCGAGTTGCTGGCCGACGCAATCGCCTCCAGCGTGGCCGAGCACGCCCGGTTCGGCGGCGTGGTGCCGGAGGTCGCCAGCCGGGCCCACCTGGAGGCGATGGTCCCGGCCGTGGACCGGGCCATGGCCACCGCTGGGGTCAAGCTCTCCGACGTGGACGCGATCGCGGTGACCGCAGGACCGGGACTGGCCGGGGCGCTGCTGGTGGGCGTCTGCGCGGCCAAGGCATACGCCCTCGCGCTCGGCAAGCCGGTCTACGGGGTCAACCACCTGGCCGCGCACGTGGCAGTAGATCAGCTGGAACACGGGCCGCTGCCGGCTCCGGTGATCGCCCTGCTGGTCTCCGGCGGCCATTCCTCGCTGCTGCTCGTCGAGCAGCTGTCCGGGCGCATCGAGCCGCTTGGCGCCACGGTCGACGACGCCGCAGGGGAGGCCTACGACAAGGTCGCCCGGGTGCTCGGGCTGCCGTTCCCCGGCGGCCCGCCGATCGACGCCGCGGCGAAGTCAGGGACGGCCGATGCCATCGCGTTCCCGCGCGGCAAGTACGCCGACGGCACCCTGGATTTCTCGTTCTCCGGGCTCAAGACCGCGGTCGCGCGCTGGGTGGAAGCCCGGGAGGCGGCCGGCCAGCCGTTGCCGGTGGCCGACGTCGCGGCGTCCTTCCAGGAGGCCGTGGCCGACGTCCTCACCCGCAAGGCGGTGGCGGCGTGCCGGGCGCACGGCGTGGACCACCTGGTGATCGGCGGCGGGGTGGCGGCCAACTCGCGGCTGCGGGCGCTGGCCGCGCAGCGCTGCGCGGCCGCCGGGCTCCGGCTGCGGGTGCCCAGGCCCGGGCTGTGCACCGATAACGGGGCGATGGTCGCGGCTCTCGGAGCCGAGCTGGCGGCGGCTGGCGCGCCGCCATCGGCGCTGGATTTCCCGGCGGATTCCGGCCTCCCGGTGACCAGCATCGTCGCGCCGTAGCCGCGCTGCCCGCGGCAGCGGCAGCCGTCCGGCAGGAGCCCGCTGCCTGCCGGTTTGACGTGACCGGGACTGCGGGCTACTGTTCGGAACTAGCACTCACTACGGTAGAGTGCTAATGCGACGAGACGGCCTGGCACCCGCGACGGCAGGCCGCCGTGGTCGCCTCTCTCAGTCATTTTCAGCTATCCCTTTTCGGAGGGGGAGGTCAGATCGTGACGACCGCCACCAAGGTTGTTCTCAAGCCGCTGGAAGACCGGATCGTAGTGCGCCCGCTCGAGGCTGAGCAGACCACCGCGTCCGGCCTGGTCATCCCGGACACCGCCAAGGAGAAGCCCCAGGAGGGCGAGGTCCTGGCGGTGGGGCCGGGCCGGTTCGACGACGCCGGCGCCAAGCGCGTCCCGATGGACGTCAAGGTCGGCGACGTGGTGCTGTACAGCAAGTACGGCGGCACGGAAGTGAAGTACCACGGCGAGGAGTACCTGGTGCTCTCCGCCCGCGACGTGCTCGCGATCGTCGAGAAGTAGCGAGCCGATCGTCTGCCCGGGCCCCGGCCCGGGCCAGGCACAACCGCGTTTCGCCGCCCCGGATCGGTCCGCGGCCCGTCGGAGGCAGTCTCCGCTGGGCGGCGACCGATCCGGGGCGGTGGCATGAGGCACCGCGATCAGGAAATCAGCCGCGAGGCTCAACGACAGCCGCACGGCGCAATGACCGGCAAGGTTAACGACCCACAAGGCTAGAGGTAATCAATGGCCAAGAGCTTGGACTTCGACGAGGATGCGCGGCATGCGCTCGAGCGCGGGGTAAACCGCCTCGCGGATGCCGTGAAGGTGACGCTCGGCCCCAGGGGCCGCAATGTCGTCATCGACAAGAAGTGGGGCGCTCCGACCATCACCAACGACGGCGTGACCGTCGCCCGCGAGATGGACCTGGAGGACCCGCAGGAGAACCTGGGCGCGCAGCTCGCCAAGGAAGTCGCCACCAAGACCAACGACGTGGCCGGTGACGGCACCACCACGGCGACGGTGCTGGCCCAGGCGATGGTGCACGAGGGGCTGCGCAGCGTCGCGGCCGGCTCCAACCCGATGGCGCTCAAGCGCGGCGTCGACGCCGCGGCGGCCGCGATCTCGGAGATGCTGCTCAAGTCGGCCCGCGAGGTCGAGGAGCAGAGCGAGATCGCGAACGTCGCGACGATCTCCGCGCAGGACCCCCGGATCGGCAAGGTGATCGCCGAGGCCTTCGACAAGGTCGGCAAGGACGGCGTCATCACGGTCGAGGAGGCCCCGACGATGGGGCTGGAGCTCGAGTTCACCGAGGGCATGCAGTTCGACAAGGGCTACATCTCGGCGTACTTCGTCACCGACCCCGAGCGGATGGAGGCTGTCATCGAGGACGCCTACATCCTGCTGAACGGCGGCAAGATCTCCTCGATGGCGGAGTTCCTGCCGCTGCTGGAGCAGATCGCGCAGACCAAGAAGCCGCTGCTGGTGATCGCCGAGGACGTCGACGGCGAGGCGCTGTCGACCCTGGTGGTCAACAAGATCCGCGGCCTGCTGCACGTCACCGCGGTCAAGGCGCCGGGCTTCGGCGACCGCCGCAAGGCGATGCTGGGCGACATGGCCGTGCTCACCGGCGGCCAGGTGGTCAGCGAGGAAGTCGGCCTCAAGCTTGAGAACGTCGGGCTCGACGTGCTCGGCCAGGCCCGCCGGGTCGTGGTGACCAAGGACACCACCACGATCATCGACGGGGCCGGCGACCAGGCGGAGGTCGACGACCGGGTCCGCCAGCTGCGCGCCGAGATGGAGGCCACGGACTCCGACTGGGACCGCGAGAAGCTGCAGGAGCGGATCGCCAAGCTGGCCGGCGGCGTCGCCGTGCTGCGGGCCGGCGCTGCCACCGAGGTCGAGCTGAAGGAGAAGAAGCACCGGCTCGAGGACGCCGTCTCGGCCACCCGCGCGGCGATCGAGGAGGGCATCATCGCCGGCGGTGGCAGCGCGCTCGTGCACGCGGCCGCCGAGCTTGGTGACCTGGGCTTCACCGGCGACGAGGCGATCGGCGTCCGGGTGGTCCGCACCGCGCTGACCGCGCCGGCCCGCTGGATCGCGCAGAACGGCGGCGCCGAGGGCGGCGTCGTGGTGAACAAGATCGCCGAGCTGCCCGCTGGCCACGGCTACAACGCCGTCACCGGCGAGTTCGGCGACCTGATGGCCCAGGGCGTGATCGACCCGGTCAAGGTCACCCGCTCGGCGGTGCAGAACGCCGCGTCGATCGCCGGCATGCTGCTGACCACCGAGGTCCTGGTGACCGAGAAGCCGGAGGCCGAAGCCGCGGCCGACGCCACCGGCCACGGCCACGGCCACTGACCCGCGCCAGCGCCTGACCCTGGCCGCGTGCTGACCAGGGCCACGGCCTGACTGGCAGGTCACGAGCCCGGTGTCTTGCTCCCGCCGCAAGCGGGAGCAAGACACCGGGCTTTCTGCTGCCCAACTTCGGCCCGGGCCC
>JBKQSL010000121.1:0-15794 GCA_052143655.1 Streptosporangiaceae bacterium
AGCGAGACCCCCGGCTGATCACCGTGCGCCTCGGCGGCTCCCTGCAGGACGCGCCCAACTGCCAGACGAGATCCGTGAACTCGTGCTCAACGACCAGCGGAAGAGGAATGAGGCGTGCTGGTCACTCTTCGAAAGCTGACCAGCCTCCCCTGACTGATCCCCGGGAAACGTCGCCCGGTCGCGGCCCAAGACGCTCATCTGCCGCGAGCGCGCCTGCGGTCTCGGCTTCGTCGACTCATTCGCCGGGTCGGGAGGTGACCGGAGCATCGGCTGGTGGAGTTCAGCCGGGAGCTGCGGGAAGCGGTGCTGGAGGGCGACATCACGGTGTCCTTCCGGCTGTGGCGCCGGCCCAGGGTCAGGCCAGGCGGCCGGTACCATGCCGGCCCGGTGCAGATCCAGGCCGGCTCCGTGGAGCTGATGCCCTTGCCGCCATCGCGCCGGGCGACATCCGCCGGTCGGGGAACGCGACCGGGAGTCCCTGCGCCAGCGGGCGGCCCACGCCGGCCCGGTCGCCGACGACACGCTGCTGTACCGGGTGGCGTTCCACCTTGTTGAGTTACGGCGCGCTGATCACCAAGCCGGCACAGCATCCGGCTGGCATCCGCGTCGTGTTCCGTGGCGTGGCCAGGGGCAGCTGACGAGCGATATCCGTTCGTTACGTGCGCGCGTGCGCCGACTGATTCGCTGCCTGGCTAGACCGTTCGGAACCGGTCATTCTGCGGGTTTCGGGGTTCCGTGGTATTGGCGGGCTGGCCTGCGTGTTCGCGCTATGGCGCCCGGGCCGGGATCTTGGTCTGCCCGCTGGTAAGGGGCGGCTGCCCGGGCGGTTATGGTGGCCGTGGCTTCGGGCTGGCGGGAGGCGCGGGTGGCGGGGTTCTGGCAGCGGGCGATGATCGGCCTGGCGCGATCGGGACGGGCCCGCGATTTCGCGCAGCGGCGGGCGTGGCTGGCCGGGCTGGCGTCCCGTTTCGCCGGGGGCCCGGATATCGCGGCCGCGGTCGCGGCCGCTCAGGCGCTGCACGCTGAGGGGATCAGCGCGTCCGTGTTCTATCTCGGCGAGTATGTCGAGGACCCGGCGATCGTGGCGGCGACCGTCGGCCAGCTGGCCGGCGCGGCGGACGGGCTGCGGGCCGCCGGCCTGGATGTGAGCGTGTCGGCGGACCCGACGCAGCTCGGGCTGATGGATTCCGCGGCGGCTTGCGAGGCGAACCTGCGCCAGGTCGCCGCCGCGGTCGTCCGCGCGTGCGTCCCGGCGGCCAGGCACGGCCATGACGCGGTCATGCTCGACATGGAAGATTCCGGCACGACCGAGGTGACGCTCGGCCTTCATGACCGCCTGCGACACGACGGGCTGCCCGCGGCGATCACGGTCCAGGCGTACCTGCACCGCACGCCCGCCGACCTGGCCCGCCTCACGGCGGCCGGGTCATGGGTACGGCTGGTGAAGGGCGCCTTCGCTGAGCCCTCCGCGATCGCCGCCACCCGCTGCGCCGAAATCGACCGCCGCTACCGGCAGGGCACGATCACCCTGCTCAGCCCCCAGGCCCGGGAAGCGGGCTGCTACCCCGCGTTCGCCACCCACGACGAGCAGATCATCGGGGAGATCATCACCACCGCCCGGGCGCACGGGTGGGCAGATGACCAGTTCGAGTTCGAGATGCTCCACGGCGTCCGGCCGGACCTCCAGGTCGCCCTCGCCAGTCGCGGCCACCGGGTCCGCGTCTACCTCCCGTTCGGCACCGACTGGTTCCCGTACGCCATCCGCCGGGTCGGCGAAAGTCCGCGCAACGCCCGATTCGCCCTTACGGCCATCATCCGCCGACCCGCCCGCGCACACACCACGTAACCGGATCCCGATTCCCCATGCGCACAGCGCCGCCCAATTGCTGGCAGGCGTTGCGGGCCTGGCCGGGATGGCAGCGAGCCTGGCTCGTAGCGTTGAGAGGTCCCGGTGGGCTGGCTCGAGCTTCCGCCTGCCGGCTCCTTGGCGGGGCTTGGCTTTCGAACGACGTGCCTGCTTGCCGGGTTCATCGCGATGGCGACACCTGGGACCGGGAGCCTGATGGCCGGGCCCGCCTGGCCGGTTTCAGCTTCCTGTCTCATTCGCCCCCGTCCGGGGCCGTTCACTGGCGGATGCGGCCTGCCGCTGTGTCCTGGTCAGGGGACGGTGCCGGCCGGTGGCGGATGACCCGGCGCAGTTCTCGAAAGCGTGTGAAGGGGCAACCCTTCCGTGGGTTCAGATCCCACCTCCACCGCCATTGACCAGGCTGTTGCGGAGCCGGGCAGATCACAGCGGGCTGTCCGGCCGCTCCGCGGCCGCCAGCACAGCAGCGCGGCTGGTGAGGAAGTCCGCGGCCTCGATGCGCATGAGATCGTCCCTGTTCCAGTGACGGTGCTGCTCGGCGGCGAGCCGATGCGCGTGCCGGAGCCGGGCTCGCTCCAGCTCGTTGCGGACGCTGCGGGCATTGGCGAACCGGGGCTGCTCCATGCGCCAGGTGAGATAGCGGCGGAACGCTGCCTCCGCATCCTCGGACAGGTAGTAGTGCGCCTGATCGAGCATGACCCGCCCGATGGCCGTCAGCTCGTCCAGCTCGTAGGCGGCGAAGTCGAGGTGGTGGGCGATCCGCGAGCTCATCCCGGGGTTGGAGCCGAAGAAATCGTCCATCCGGTCCTTGTAGCCTGCCAGGATCACCACGATCTGGTCCCGCTTGTTCTCCATCACCTGGAGCAGGATGTCGATCGCTTCCTGGCCGTAGTCCTTGGAGTCGTTGGCCCGGTACAGGTAGTAGGCCTCGTCGATGAACAGCACCCCGCCCATCGCCCGGTCAAGGATCTGCTTGGTCTTCGGCGCGGTCTGCCCGATGTACTCGCCGACCAGGTCGTCGCGCATGGCGTGCACCAGCTGGGCCTTCTCCAGGTAGCCGAGCCGGTGCAGCAGCTCGGCCATCCGCAGCGCTACGGTCGTCTTCCCGGTTCCCGGCGGGCCGGTGAAGCACATGTGCAGGTTAGGCCGTGCGGCGGTGAGGCCGAATCGCTGCCGCGCCCGGTCCACCAGCAGGAGCGAGGCGATCTGGTCGACCTTCCTCTTCACCGGGACCAGCCCGACCAGATCGCTGTCGAGGGCCGTGAGAACCTCGTCGATGTCCGCGGCCTGGCGCTCGGCAGCGAACGTGACGGTCGCGTCCAGGGGCAGCAGCTCGGCCTTGTCTACCGCCTTCCGGCGCCGTAGAGCGCGGCGGCGTGCCGGTGCCGTCCCATTCTCCGTCTTCTTGTCCCGCGCGCGAAGGGCTTCCTCGGCGGACATGCCAGGGGACCGCAAGCTCCTGATCGACAGCCACACCAGGCTGCCGAGAGCGA
Source organism: Streptosporangiaceae bacterium (assembly GCA_052143655.1). Taxonomy (GTDB): domain Bacteria; phylum Actinomycetota; class Actinomycetes; order Streptosporangiales; family Streptosporangiaceae; genus CAVSUR01. The sequence goes on from JBKQSL010000121.1 coordinate 3,358, forward strand.
GCGAGGCCACGCCGACGTCCACGAGCGTGGAGACAGTGTGCGATCCCATCGGCTGCTATCCGGGCGCTGCGCCCAGGATCCTGATCCTCCCCATCCCAGCGACATTACCCTGGGCCGGCCCGGGGCCGTCTGGTGCCTTCGGCGTCCGACTTCCCTGTCATTATTGGCCGCTCCTGCTCAGGAGCCGTTCAGCAGCGACGCGGACTGCCTTCCGCCCAGTTCAGGTACACTCGCGACCGGTGGTGGATGGCGCTGCGCAGTCTCCGAAAGCGCGTGAAGGGCGACCCTTCCGTGGTTCAAGTCTTGCCTCCGCCGCCAGCGGGCGCCGGGCAGGCACCAGCGGCGCATCCCAGTCGTTAGGCAGTAAAGCCGTGCCTGCACGACGCCGCTGCCCCAAGCGCGGCGCCGGCGCACAGCCGAGGAACCCCGGGCCAGCGGAGTGACAAGTTGCCAGAACCGCAGAGCACGCTGTTCTTCCTGCTCATGCTCATCGTGTTCGGTGCCCTGGTGTGGTGGCTGGTCGTCGCCAAGCAGGTGGTGTTCCGGGTCCTGGCCGCCTGCCTGGCGTTCATCCCCGCGATGATGTTCGGCGTCGCTGCAGTCAACAAGTATTACGACTACTACCAGAACTGGAGCGCCGCAGTCGGCGACCTCACCAACCACGGGGTGCAGGCAGCAGCCGAGGTGCCAGCCGGCTCGCATGGCCACGCGCACTTCAGCGAGTTCCTGGGCAATCAGATCGACTTCCAGGTGGCCGCTCAGCTGGGGTACACGCTGCACCTGGAGGTGACCGGGGCAGCTAGCCACCTGACCCGCGCGGTCTACGTGTACCTGCCGCCGCAGTATTTCCAGTCCGCCTACCGGCATTACCGGTTCCCGGCTGTCGAGCTGCTGCACGGGTTCCCCGGCCAGCCGCAGGACTGGATCACCGTCATCGGGGCGCCGACGATGCTGCAGACCCTGATCAGCCGCAGCGAGGCCAAGCCGGCCGTGCTGGTGATGCCCGACATCAACGGCGGGCGCGGCATCTCGCTGCAGTGCCTCAACCAGTACCACGGCCCGCAGGATGCCACGTTCCTCGCGCTGGACCTCCCCGAGTACATCTCGCATAAGCTCCGGGTGATCCACCCGGGCCGGGCCTGGGGCATCGCCGGGTACTCCGAGGGCGGCTTCTGCGCGGCGAACCTCGGCCTGCAGTACGGGTACCGGTTCGGCTACTCTGGGGTACTGAGCGGCTACTTCGTGCCCTCGGACAACCAGCTGGGCAATCCTCCGCGGCAGGTGAACCCGTTCGGCGGCAACAAGAAGCTGGCCCGCCGCAACACCCCGGTGGACTTCCTCACCTCGCTGCCGCCTGGGAGGCAAGTTCCCCAGTTCTGGATCGGCGCCGGGGCCGCCGACAGCGGCGACATCAGGAACGCCGAGATCTTCAGCCAGCTGGTCCGCCAGTACCAGCCCAGCGTGCAGCTGCGGACCGTGCCAGGTGGCGGCCACACCATGCTGACCTGGCGCAAGCTGATGCCGCAGCTGCTGGAATGGATGACGCCCAAGCAGGCCGCCGTGGTGCGCTATGAGACCGCGCACCCCTACCGCTACGCCCGCAACCACCGGCATCACCCGGCTGTCGGCGCCTCGTCATCGGGCAGCGCGGCGCCATCAAGCAGCACGGCTAAGTCCGGGCAGCACCGCCATCACCGCCGCGCCGCGCACGCCAAGGGCTGACCGGCGCGACTGCGGCACCTGCGGTCCTGCCGGCTGGCCCGGGCCGGCCCTGCGAGGTCAGGTCTTGCTGTGCCGGCCGCGCCCGGCCCGGCTGCGGGCCGGCTCGGGGCCTGCGGCCGCCTCGCGCTGCGGCGGCGGGCTGTCGAGCTCCAGCACCCGCGCGTGGATGACCGGGCGCTGGTGCAGGGCCGCGCGCAGCGCCCGGTGCAGGCCGTCTTCCAGGTACAGGTCGCCATTCCAGCGGATCACATGCGGGAAAAGGTCGCCGTAGAAGGTGGAGTCCTCGGCCAGGACCATCTGCAGGTCCAGGACGTTCTTAGTGGTGATCAGCTGGTCCAGGCGGACCGGCCGGGGCGGGATCTGCGCCCACTCGCGGGCCGTGCGGGCATGGTCGGGATAGGGGCGCCCTTCCCCGACCTGCTTGAAGATCACAACCCGAGTTTACGGGAGGCCGGGCAAGAGCGCTGGCCGGACAGCACGGCGGCCTCGGGCGGGAGCCGCCCGCGAAGCGGTTCCCGCTGGCCAGGCGCCTGCGCGCCGGGCCAGCCCGTCAGGCGCGGCTGACGCACCGCCCGAGCCCGGACCATGAATGCGCCCCGTCGGCGTTAAGAGCCCGTCAGGAGGTCCCGAAGATCAGTTATGCCCGCTCGCGCGGGCCGCGGAGCCGGGAGCATCAGCACTTGCTCATCTCGGCCGGGTAGCGCTTCTGCTTGTCGTCAAGCTGCCACACCATTTCGAGCAGCAGGTGCTGCAGCCTCATCAGGCGCTCGCGTCCGCCGTCTTGCAGGTGCTCGAAGTCGTTCTCGATGGGCTGGAGCCATTCCTGCATGCTCGCACGCTGATCGATGAACGAGGCATATCCCAGGCAGGTCAGCCTGCCGTCCGCGGACACGATCATCCGCTCGCCGAGGCCCCGCTGCTCCAGCCGCCAGATCATGAACTGCGGGCCGAACTGGTCGGCGAGGAACGTCTCGCCGATGTCCTGCAGCAGCCGTCCGATCTCCCGGGTCCGCTGGTTCTTCCCGAAGCGCAGGTACTGCACTTCCCGGCGGATGATTTCCCGCCAGCCGAAGTACTGAGCGAAGACGTACAGGGTGCTCTCGATGGCTGAATTGCGCTTGCCGGCGATGTTGCCGCTGATGTACTTGTCGACGAAGCCGAGCTTGAGGATGTTGTACAGCCGGGCCTGCAGCTCGTATGCGGCGGCAAGCAGCGGCTCCCGGTAGCTTTCGAGGTCCTTGCGGGCATCGCGCCGGGCCTGCATCGTGGGCGCGCCAAGCACGGTGATGATGGTGCTCAGGATCGACCCGCCGAGCGCGATCAGCGCGATGATCAGCGTGGTGCTCATGTCAGCCGCCATCTCCCATGCCAGCTCAGGCCAACGATCTCCCGGCGGTGCAGCGGCAGGTGCGGCCACGGCGGGCGCCCGCCGCGCCAGGGGAGCTGTGCCGCAGCAGAATATCCGCCTGGCGCGGGCCCGGGAGTGGCGGTCAAGCCGCGAAGGATCGGCCTGGAATGGACCAGAAAAAGGCGGTGGCCTGCCTCCTGGCCGTGGCTGGCGCAACCGAGTGGCTCGGGTACGGAGCCGCGTGGGTTCTTGAGGACTAGCTATAGCTAGGCCACGGTCGGGTGCAGATGTGCTGAACCGTGCCGAATGAGACCAAGAATGAGACTACGCGCCGTACGAGCCCAGGCAGCGAGCACATGCTCCGGCACGTAAGCCCTGGTCAGGCTGGCGGAGGACAAGAGATTCGAACTCTTGAGGGGTTGCCCCCAACACGCTTTCCAAGTCTGTGGACCTGTGTCCGGTCCGGTCCGGGAGGGTCCACGACCAGCGTGGCCACCGCCTGACGGTGTCTGGTGAACGCTCCCGAACGTGGCTGAATGAGACTACGGTCAGGCCGCGTCGAGGCTGATGACTGTCGCCGCCACGGTCGACGGGTGCGGGATCGGCTGGCCGTCTTCGCGCAGCCCGTCCAGGTGGAACGCGATAGCGCGGCGCATCTCATCAAGGGCTAGGTCTTCGCTGTCGCCTAGTGCGACGCATCCGGGCAGGTCGGGGGACCATGCGCCGTATCCGCCGTCGCTAGCGCGCTCGATGACGACTGCGTAGCTGGTCATGGCGTCCTCCGGTTCAGTCCTGCGGCCTGACTCCGTTGCTCGGGGGTGGCGTGGAGGCGATCTCCCAGGCGCTCAATCTGGCTCCGATCCCAGCTGACCGCGCCGGGACGGGGTTGGCGGCACGCAGACCGCCCTTTCTACTCCCGCCAAGGTAAACCCTGGGCGCCGTGCTGGGCCTGGCCGATGACGTGATCTGGGTGGTGGATCTGGCCGATGGCGGCGCCGCCTTTGATGATCGCCGTGCTGCAGGCCCATGTGCTTGGTCACGGACGTTCGACCGCTGTGGTCGTGACAGAAGCGATCACGGGCGACCGTAGCTGCCGTGGTCGCCTATGCGCCGCCACACCAGCACCGGATCCCCGTCCTCGGTCTTGTCAAGATGAAAGGTCGCCCGTCCGTCAGGTGCCGCGAAATTCCAGGTCAGCGAGTAGATCTCGGTATTGGCGAGCCGGTGGATCCGTAGCCGCGTGGGCCATGGCGGCGAACCTGTGAACGACCCGGCAGCGACGGCGGGCAGGAAATGCTTGCGCAGTACCTCCTGGAAGAGCCGCTGGTGCTCCGCGGGCAGCCTGCGGAAGTCATTGCGGAACGATTCCGCAGACCGGTACTTCACCGGTCAGGCTCATCCCCTGACGCGGCCAGCTCCGCCAGGTCAGCGATGAAGGACTCCTCGTCATCGAACGCGCGGAACCGGCCAGCCGCCAGATCCTCCTCCGCCTCCCGCTCCGCCGCCTGATGCCCCCGCGTCCAGAACCACATCTCGTCCAGGGGCACCGGCAGGGTCGGCCGTAGCTCGATCACCCCGTCAGGCCGCTCGACCACCTCCAACTGCGCGCCGGGCTCATCCAGCCGGTACTTCCGCCGAAGCTCAGCCGGGAGCGCCACGGTGCCCCGCCCCTGGATGGCCGCGTAGCCATGATAGTTACCCATGGACCCATTCTGCCGTATAGCTGTTAAGCAGTCAAGCCGCAAAACTGCTATACGCGATTGCGTCAGTAACACTCTCGGATAACGCTGAGACCAATCCCGCTATGCCGATCAGGACCAGCAGGGCCGTGTGGTCACGTTGTGTGAAGGAGGTCTGCAGCGCACGCTCCGGCGGTGTGTCAAGTTCCGGTTCCTGGGCCACATCTGAGTTCCGGTAGCTAGGCGTTGAGAAGCAGTTTCGGTGCGGCGACGGCTCGCGTGGCGAGGTTGCTCGACCAGGCAGGGATGCGGCGGGTGATGAAGACGAGGCCCAGCATGTCCAGATAGCGCCTGACCGTGCTCGCCGGGACCTGAAGGCGGCTGGCCATGCTCGCCGGATTAGCCAGCGAGCTGGTTGATGCCGCTATGAGGTTGACCAGGCGCCGCATGTCGGCAGGCCGTTCTCAATGGCCCTTGACAGAGACCACATTTGAGCCCAGCCGGATCCGGCCGGTCTGGCGGTCATCGTGCTGCCCGGTGGTGCTGGTGGGCGTAGCGGTGATCTCCTGGCGCTCAAGCTGACGACGACGGGCGATCATCTCGCATCTACGCGGTCATACGGTGGCGAATGGCGGGGGCAGTTCGCTTAGTGATCGTCGTAGTGGAAACGGCACGCGATGACAACGATGGCGTCGTGCTGGATTTCGTAGACCAGTCGGTCTTTCTCTGTGATCCGGCGTGACCAGACCTCGCCGCCGAGATGCTTGAGCCGTTCAGGCTTACCCGTGCCGCTGCGCGGCGTGCGCGTAGCCTCCGCGATCAGCCTGATTATCCGTGATACCACCTTCGGATTGGTTGTCGACCAGGCCTCAAGGTCCTCGAGAGCGCCCGAGGTGATATACAGCTTCACCTGGTCGGCTGGCCCTCGAACCGGGCAGCCAGTTGCTCGGGATCGGTCGGCTCGGCCGTGCCTTCGCGGGCCTCGGCCAGCCCGCGAAGAAGATGGGCGGCGTTGGCGCGTGTGGAGAACAGGTAGAGGGTCTCCTGAAGAGACTCGTAGTCTTCTGCTGACAGCAGGACGGCGTTGCCGCCGTTGCGCGCGACTATCTCGATGACGACGTGGTCCTCGGTGACCTGCCGCACCAGCGGGAACAGGTTCTCGCGTGCGTTGCTGATGCTCACCGCGGTCATAAGCGCCACCTCATTCGTACAGGAATCTCGTACAAGTCTAGAGGCTTGGCTCGGGATCGGCAAAGAGCCATGTGGGCTGTAGGTCCGTGCAGCGCGCTGGCCTCAGCCACGCCGCGCACCCGCACCTGACGGGAGGCCACTCCCGCCCGCCGTCAGGGCCCTGCCCTAACAGCCGCCGCCCCCCACACACGGGGGTGGCTGCGCCCGGCGCAGGCACGGGCAGCCACCCCGAGCCGGCAGCGCCGGCGTCGGGAGGCGGATATTGCACGTCTGTGGTGTTGACATGCACCCACCGAACGTGACTGCTACTCCGCAGGTGCCGGTCGTTTTCAGCAGCGAGACGCGCACGGCCGGTTCGAGCTCGCGAGGCGGCCCCAGCACGCTCTTGCGGCGTGCGTCCTTGCGTTCATCCCCGTCCGCGACGGCTGTCGATCAGGCACGATGCCGGGGCGCCCATCGGTGTGAGAGACGCCTGCCAGCACCGGTCCGCGTCCGCTTCGCTGGCGCCGGTGCGCGAGAACCACAGCCACAGCCACAGCGGCTTCGGGTGCCGGTCGCCGGGCAGGTGATCCACGGCCAGCCGGATCAGGGTGCCCTCGATGACCGGCAGCTCGCCGTCGTGGTGTTCCCGGGCGCCGCGGCGGGCCAGCCGCGGGTGCAGCCGGTCCCACGCCCGGGCAGCGGCCATCCCGCACCGGGTCGTCTGGGTGGCAGTGGTCACCGCCGGCCCGGCTTCGGTCCCAGGACCCGGCTCAGTGCGCCGGCGGCCGGCCCGGACGGCGAGCCGCTTAGCCGGGTCGACCGACAGGTCGCCGCAGGTGAGGATCGGGCGGAGCGGGACGACGGCGCGGCGGGCCAATGCCCGGATCCGGGCCACTAGCTCGGCGAAGTCGAACGGCTTGGGCAGGTAGTCGTCGGCGCCTAGGCCGAGGCCCTCGACCCGGTCGGCGATGGTGGCGGCGGCGGTGAGCATCAGGACCCGGCCCGGGCACCGGCGCTCGGCGAGCTCCTGGCAGACCTGGTCGCCGTGCACGCTGGGCAGGTCCCGGTCCAGGATGATCACGTCGTAGCGGGCTAGGGCCACGTGGTCGAGGGCGTCCTGCCCGTCGAAGGCCACGTCGACGGCCATGCCCTCATCGCGCAGCCCGCCCGCCACCGCCTCCGCGAGCCGCCTGTGATCTTCCACCACCAGTACTCTCATGCTCTCTCCCCGCCACGTCCGCCCGGCTCGTCTGCCCAGCTCACGAGAGTTCTCGCGACCAAGATGCCAGGCTCCGAGTGACAGCAAGGTCACAGCACGTGTGACTGGCCTGTCACCTGCCGCCTAGTAAACCTGGCCATCGCAGGCACCGGCCACCGCCGGGCCCGCGGACCATCCGCTGGCGGGCAGGCGTCCCGCGCGAAAGGCGAAGGACTAGGTGATGAACGGCACCACCAGCGGTCACTGCCCGCCGCGGCAGCGCTCGAGGTCCGCGGGCGTGCTGGTCGCCACTGCGGCGGGCGGGGCGATGTTCGCGACGGCGTACGGCGGCACCGGCGGGTCGGCCGTAGGTGACAGGCAGGTCATAGCTTCCGTGACCGTGCTGTCACCCACCGCCCGCTAGACCTGACTGCGACGCAGCGGCTTCGGGAAAGGAAGACCAGCCGTGGATGCGCTGATAAGCCTGGGTGAGGTGATCAAGCGGTACGCCGCGGGCGGGACGCCGGCCCTGGACAACGTCAGCCTGGAGGTGGCCGCCGGGGAGGCGGTCGCGATCATGGGTCCCTCTGGGAGCGGAAAGTCCACGCTGCTGAACCTGGTCGCCGGGCTGGACAAGCCCACCAGCGGCACCGTCACCGTGGCCGGGCAGCGGATCGACACCCTCAGCGAGACCAGGTTGGCCCGCTACCGCCGCACCCAGATCGGGATGATCTTCCAGTTCTTCAACCTGCTGGACGACCTCACCGTCGCCGACAACGTGCTGCTGCCCGCCCAGCTCGCCGGCACCTCTCGCCGCCGGGCCGGGGCCCGGGCCGGCGAGCTGCTGGACCAGCTCGGCATCGCCCGCTACCGCAACAGCTACCCCGGGCGGCTGTCGGGGGGCGAGCGGCAGCGGGTGGCGATCGCCCGCGCCCTGGTCAACACCCCGGCGGTGCTGCTGGCCGACGAGCCGACCGGCGCGGTGGACACCACCACCGGCGAGGAGATCGGCCAGCTGCTGCTGGACCTCAACACCGCCGGTCAGACCCTGGTGCTGGTCACCCACAGCCCGGACCTGGCTGCCCGGTATGCCGAGCGGACGGTGCGACTGGTGGACGGGAAGTTGGCCAGCGACAGCGCCGCTGCCCGCGGCACGGCTGATGCCGGTGAGCGGCTGGGGAAGGGGGCACGGCCGTGACCGGCTGGGCGGTTCTGATGGCGACCTCGCGCGGGGCGGCCCGCCGCCGGGTCCAGACCGCCGTGCTCTTCGTCGTCCTCCTGGCGGCGAGTGCGTCGGCGACGCTCGGCCTCCCCCTCTACACCAGCGCCAACGAGGTGTTCCAAGACGCTTTCGCCACCTACCACGGAGCGCATCTCGCGGTGTATCTCAACGCGAAGCGAGTGACGCCCCAGGAGGTGGAGAGGACCGCCCGGCTCTCCGTGGTGACCCTGGCGGCTGGGCCGTATCCGGCGACGACCGTGACGCTCGCCGCGAGAGGAAAGCAGCACACCAATCTCCGGGCCGGAGTCGGCCTCCCTACGTCGCAGACCGTGACTGTCGCCGGTCGCGCGTCACTCGGCGGGCCGCTCGATGACCTGACCCTCTACGGCGGACGGTGGCCAGCGGCGACGGGCGAGATTGCCCTGGCGCTCTACGCCGACCTAGCGGGCTCGATTGGCTCGACGGTGACCGCCAGCGGGCTGACCGGCCAGCCCCGCCTGCTCGTCGTCGGAGAGGCCGGCTCCGTCGTGCGCGACGAGGATGCATGGACGACACCGGGAGAGATCTCTGCGCTGGTCGCCGCGGGCGCGCCGGCCCAGGATCTGATGCTCTTCACCTTCCGCAACTCCGCCACCGCCGTCGAGGTGAGCAGAGACCTGAAGGCTATCGAGGGCGCGCTCCCCAAGGGCGCCGTCGTCGGCTCGGTGTCCTGGCTGCTCGCCGCCGACCAGATCGGCAGCGTGCAGAGCATCGACACGCCGTTCGTCCTCGCGTTTGCACTCTTCGCCATCGCTCTCGCCGCGCTGGTCACCGCGGCGGTGGTGAGCGGGGTGGTCGTCGCCGGCTACCGGCGTATCGGAGTGCTGAAGAGCATCGGGTTCACTCCGTCGCAGGTCACCGCGGCCTACCTGCTGCAGGTCGCCGTGCCGGCCGTTCTCGGCTGCGTCGCGGGCGTCGTGCTCGGCCGCAAATGGGTGTACCCGATGATCTATGCTGGCGACGGCCACCGCCTTCCACGGCGACGCCGGCTGGCTCCAGGACACGCTCATCACCGGACGGTGGTACGACAGGACGGCGAGGTCGACGTCAGCCACCAGTTCCTCACCCAGACCGGCCTTGCCGTCGGCAACGAGCTAACCCTGAGCGTGCAAGGCCGCCTGATCAAGACGACGATCGTCGGGGAGGCTTTCGCGCCCGTCGCCGAGCTCTTTGCCGGCTCGGGAACCTTCCCCGGCACTGAGCTTGCAAGCAGCATCAATCAGTACCAGATCCGGCTCATCTCTGGTACCGGCGCTTCGGCGTACGTGAATCGCTATCGCAACGGCTGGGATCCGCCTACTCGGTGATGGTTCCGCTGCCCATCCACGCGGCGGGCTTCCGCGACCTCGACACTTCGCTGATCGAGCTCCTCACGATCCTCGTCGCCGCGCTGGCCGCCCTCGGGGTGCTGAACGCCATGATCTTGGCCGTGCGCGAGCGAGTGCACGAACTGGGAGTCGTCAAGGCCGTCGGCATGACACCGCGTCAGACCGTCATCATGGTTCTCCTCTGGGCCGCCGCGCCCTCTCCTCGCCCTCACGAGCCTCGGGCTCGCGGCCCTCGGGAGCCTCGGACCTGCCGTGTGGGCAGCCGCCTCCCGAACCGCGGCCGTCCTCCGCACGGAGTAGGGAAGCGTTCCGTACGTCCGCGTTCACACGCCCCGGGAGCCGTCATCGCGTGCCTCGAGCTATGATCCGGTGTTCTTGCAAGCCAAAATGGCGGAGGATGCGAGATTCGAACTCGCGAGGGGTTGCCCCCAACACGCTTTCCAAGCGTGCGCCCTAGGCCACTAGGCGAATCCTCCGCCGGATAGCCTACCTACTCCCGGCGCGTCCGCTCACCCGGCTGGCTACACTTGCCCGAAGACCCCTCGCACGGCGTTTACCCCGCCAACCCCCCCAGGGCCGGAAGGCAGCAAGGGTACGCGGGCTCTGACGGGTGTGCGAGGGGTCCTTTCCGTCCGGCAGGATGAGGTCATGGCAGGCGACGTCCCCAGTCCCAGTCCCGCCCCGGCTCCCGGTGCTGACGCGCAGCCAGCGGCCGCGGCGGCCCCGCTCGCGCTCTACCGCCGGTACCGTCCGGCCACGTTCGCCGAGGTGAAGGGCCAGGAACACGTAACGGAGCCACTGCGCCAGGCACTGCGCAGCGGGCGGGTCCATCACGCGTACCTGTTCAGCGGGCCGCGCGGGTGCGGCAAGACCTCCAGCGCCCGGATCCTGGCCCGGTCGCTGAACTGCGAGCAGGGGCCGACCCCCGATCCGTGCGGCAGCTGCGCCTCGTGCGTGGCCCTGGCCCCAGCCGGACCGGGCAGCATCGACGTAATCGAGATCGACGCGGCGTCGCACGGCGGCGTGGACGACGCGCGGGATCTGCGCGAGCGGGCGTTCTACGCGCCGGTATCGGGCCGGTTCAAGATCTACATCATCGACGAGGCACACATGGTGACCAGGGAGGGCTTCAACGCCCTGCTCAAGCTGGTCGAGGAGCCGCCGCCGCACCTGAAGTTCGTCTTCGCCACGACCGAGCCGGAGAAAGTCATCTCCACCATCCGGTCGCGCACCCACCACTACCCGTTCCGGCTGGTGCCCCCCGCCGTGCTGCGCGAACTGCTGGAGGAGATCCTCGCCAGCGAGAAGGTCAGCTACGAGCCCGCCGTGCTGCCCGTGGTGATCCGGGCCGGGGCCGGCTCGGTGCGCGACTCGCTGTCGGTGCTGGACCAGCTGATTGCCGGTTCGGACGAGTCCGGCCTGCGCTACGACCGGGCGGTCGCCCTGCTCGGATACACCGACGACGCCCTGATTGACGAGGTGACCAGCGCGTTCGCCGCCGGGGACGGGGCCGCCGTCTTCCGGGCCATTGACAAGGTCGTCGAGGGCGGCCATGATCCGCGGCGGTTCGCCGCCGACCTGCTGGACCGGCTGCGCGACCTGATCGTGTTCGCGGCGGTTCCGGACGCGGCGGCTACCGGGCTGCTGGACGTGCCGCCCGACCGGCTGGCGCGGATGAGCGAGCAGGCCGCTGAGCTTGGCCAGGCACAGCTGGTCAGCGCAGCCGAGACGATCAGCGCCGGGCTGGTGGAGATGCGCGGCGCGACGTCGCCGCGGCTCCAGCTGGAGCTGATGTGCGCCCAGGTGCTGCTGCCCGCACCCGGTTCCCGGGAGCGGGACCTCCTGGCGCGGCTGGAACGGCTGGAGCACCGGCTGGCGTCCGGTGGCGTAGCCATCCCGCCTGCCACTGCCCCCGCCCCGTCCGGGCGAGCCGGGGCCGCAGCAGCCCCGGCAGCTCCGGATACGCCGCCGGGGCCAGACACGGCAGGGCCGTCCGAGCGGGGCGCCGACGCTGCCCGTGCCGCTGTCGCCGACGCTGCCAGGACCCGCGCGGCGCCCGGGCCTGCCCGCGGGGCGCCCGGCCCGGATGGCGAGCCGGATCCGGCCGGCCGCCGCAGCGGCGCCCCGCAGGCGGCGCCGGCGGATAGCAGGCCCGATGCGCCGGGCGCGCCGGCCGCGGCCAGCGCACCTGCCGCGACCCGCGGTGGCAGCGGGCCCGTCACCGCCGCGATGATCCGCGACCGGTGGGCGGACGTGCTGGCCGCGGTCCGGCAGCAGCGCAAGGTGGCCTGGATCCTGCTCAGCAACGCCGCGGTCGGGGACCTGACCGAGAACGTGCTGACCCTCAACTTCGGCCAGGCTGGCGAGGCCAGGGGCTTCTCGGCCAGCGGCTACGACGGGGACCTGGCGGGAGTGCTGCAGGCCCTGTTCGGGATCTCGCCGCAGATCTGCGCCATCTTCGGGGCGCCGCCCGGGCAGGCCGGAACCGGCCCGCGCCCGCCGCGCGGGACGGGCCAGGACGACCCGGGCCCCGGGCCGGGCGGGCCGGAGGCTGACGCCCGGCCGGCGGAACGGCCCGGGCCAGGCTCGCCCGGTTCCGGCCGCGCGGGCGGGACCCGCGGCGATGATGCCGACGAGGCCGGCCCCAGTCGTTCGGGCTCCGGGCCGGCCGGGCCCGGCGGCTCGCGCCCAGGACCGGGCCAGGGGCCAGGGGCAGCCGGCAGCGGCC
>JBKQSL010000122.1:0-3550 GCA_052143655.1 Streptosporangiaceae bacterium
TTACTACTGCTCAGCCATATCGTCTCTGGGGAGGGAATTGGCCATGTCGGTACGACGTATCGCTATCACCGCCGCTGTCGGCGGTCTCGCGCTGCTCGGGGTAACCGGCGCGGCGCAGGCCAGGCCGGTAGCGCCCGCCTCGAATCCGAGGCCACCATCAGTCCATCAGCCGATCATGAATAAGAAGGTCACCGGGGCGGCACCTGGCGGGATCACCCAGTACACGTCCGGCAACTGGGCGGGCTACGCCGCCCTGACCGGGAACTCCACCACGTCATTCAAGTCGGTGACGGCTCAGTTTGAGGTGCCGGCGGTCAATTGCAGCAAGACCGGCAGCGGCTACTCATTCGCCTATCACTGGGTCGGTCTCGACGGGTTCTCCGACAGTACGGTGGAGCAGACCGGGATCGCGGACCTGTGCGAGGCCGGCAGCCCGGTGTATGACGCCTGGTGGGAAACCTACCCGGGCCCGATCACGCTGACCGTTTCGGTCAATCCCGGTGACATGATCTTTGCCTCGGTGACCTGGAACGGGTCCGCGTACGTGATGAAGGAAACCGACGTGACCCAGGGCACGACGCTGGTCAACGTGACCGAGCCGTGCCAGTCCGGTTCGACCTGTAGCCGCTCGTCGGCGGAGGTGATCACCGAGGGCTACCCGTCCAGCCCGTGGCTGGGCACCGCCGATTATGGCCGGGCGATCTACGACGGGATGAAGGTCGTCAACCAGGCCGGCACGACGGGCGGTATCACCAACGGCGCGTGGACGGCCGGCGAGATCACCGCGAAGAACGGATCGGACTTGACCAGCCAGCCCGGCCCGTTGTACAGCGAGGGTTCGGGCAGCAGCCAGAGGTCCGCGATGGATGTGACCTGGAAGGCGGTGAGCTGACCCAGGGTCCGTGGGCGCTGTGTCGGCTGCCGCGACCTTCGCGGCCAATGACCCGCTCCGGCATCTACAAGATCGTGCGCCGGCACGCCGCCGGCCTCGACGACCCGCGCACCGGCCGCAGGATCAGCCCGCGCACCTTCCGGCACACCGCGGCCGTCCACCTCCTCGAGGCCGGCGTCGAAATCAACGTCATCCGGGGCTGGCTCGGCCACGCCGACCTGACCACGACCAACCGCTACGCCGAGATCACCACGAAAACCAAGCAGGAGGCACTCCGGGCCGTCGAGCCGCCAGGTACTTCGGAGGGATCCCGCATCAAGCCGATCTGGCAGACCGACGAATCCCTGCTCAACTGGCTCGCCTCGCTCTGACCGTTATGTGGCCGGCAGCGGCGGCACCGCGCTCCCGGCGGCCCGCCAGCCAGGGGCCGTGCCGCCACAGCCACATAACGCGGCCGGGCGCATAACTGGGAATATGTTCCGCGGAACATATTCCCAGATCAGGATGACAGGGGCATGCAGCTGCTGGTGCGCGGGGTGAGGTACTGCGCGGCCAGGGCCTTCATCCCGCGGTTGGTGATCTTGATGCCGCGTGGGTGTGGGGCGGTGTCGCGTTCGGCGCGGACGGTCAGGCCGGTCCGGGTCGTGGTTCCGGCGATGAGGTTAACGGCGACTTCGTGGCCGGTCAGCGGCTGCCCGGCCCAGTTCATCGTGATGTGGGAGAACAGCCGGTGCTCTATCTGGGGTGAAATGCGGACGTCAGCGGGCGCGCGGCAGCCGGCCGGGGCGGAGCCCTGGCTGGAGGTCTTCTGCCGGTGGCTATGTGGCGGTGGCGGCGAGCTGGACGGTGTAGCCGAGTTTCTCCAGCTGGCTGACCAGGCGCCGGGTCTGGTGCTCCGTGTCCTGGCGGGAGGTGAAGTAATCCACGCCGAGGTCGGTGAAGACCTCTCCGGTGGTGAGCATGTGCCAGATCACGTCGAGCAGGCTGTGGGCGACCGCGACGGCGGCCTTATTCGGCCCCGGGCGATCTGCCGGTACTGAGCGCCGAAGTAGCTGCCCTTGGTTCGCGCCGCCGCCCGGGCCGACTCGATCAGGGTGCGCCGCAGCCACGGGTTGCCCGCCGTGGTGGCAACCTTGCGGCGCTTGCGGCCGACTCGTGATTGCCCGGGCACAGGCCCGCCCATGAGGCCAGGTGCGCCGGGCTGGGGAAGCGGCTCATGTCGGTGCCGGTCTCGGCGATGATGACCTCGATGCTGCGGCGCTCCAGCCCGGGAACATCGGCCAGCAGCCTGGCCGCTGACTGGTAGCGCCCGGCGACCCGGGCGGCGATCTGGCCGTCCAGCGCCGCGATCGCGCCATCCAGGGAGTCAAGATGGGCCAGGATCTGTGCCGCGACGACGGCGTGATGCGCACCGAAGTGGCCGTCCAGGGCCGCTGTCAGCTGCGGGATCTTCGGCCGCAGCTTCCCCTTGGCCAGCCCGGCCAGCGCCGCAGGGTCGCGCTCCCCGGCGATCAGCGCCTCGATCATCGCCCGCCCGGACTGGGTCAGCGCCCGGCCGGGCGGGGAGGCGGTGCCGAGCATCCCGGCAGCCCGCAGTAATTGGTAGAAGTACGGGCTGGTGGCGCCGGTGCTGCGCAGCAGATCCCCGGCGATCTGCATCAGCTCCAGGCAGTCGCCGATGGTGATGTCTGCGATCAGGCCGCCCTTGGCGGCCAGGACGGCCGCGATCCGGCGCAGCGCCAGCTGCGCGGTGTGGCTGTTGACGTGATCTGCCTGGCCGGCCGCGGCCAGGGCGGCGAACCCGGCCGGGTCGCGGACGCGGGTCATCTCCGCGGACAGGCCGGTGGGGGTGGCCGGCGCCAGCAGCCAGCCCAGGCTCGGGCGGATCACGTCGGCGCAAATCAGCAGCAGGAGCGCCCGCCCGCCCAGCAGCGAGACGTGTTCGGGATCACGAGGCCCGCGGCCGCTGGCTGCCAGCCAGCCGGCCAGGAGCCCCCGCCACGCGGGATTCCCCGCGGCATCAGCTCCGCTGGCGATCCACCGGTCTTGCCAGGTATCACCCGGCTGCCGCTCCAGCCAGTCCAGCATCAGGGTCACTCCGCGGCGGCGTTCCTGGTCCAGGCCGGACCGCCCGGTGGGGAACGGCGGGGCCTGCAGTGTTCCGAGCACCTGTGGTTTCGGCTGGCTGGTCAGCGCCCAGCTGGCCGGCGCAGGCCGTGGCGGGAACCGCTGCAGCAGCGTCACCGACGGGCACGGGTCCGCCGGCAACGGCCGCGACCCCTGATAGACGGCTGGTCCGGCTAAGACGGTGGCTATGGCCGTGCCGCTGCCGCTCATCCAGATGAGGCAGAATCGTCTCGAACTTCGCCGCCAGCACCCGCTCATCGATCTCCATGACAATTGCCATACCAAAAGCATGGCCGCAATCCCAGGAGATGTACATGTTAATTTAAGACGGGCCCTAAGCGCCGACAGCATGGTCCATGCCGAAACGGATCTGGGTGATATGGGCGGGACGCCGGCCACAACAGCACTTACAGGCGGTTCACTGCCTGCTCACAGGTGGAATTTGTATAGCCTGCCGTATTGGCTGTACGTGCCGACGTACACCGCCCCGTTCACCACCGCCGGGGAGGAAAAGACCTCGGCCCCGGTGAG
>JBKQSL010000123.1:0-6562 GCA_052143655.1 Streptosporangiaceae bacterium
GCTGACCCGCCGGCAACCACCCGGCCAGGGCCCAGCAGCCCCCGGCAGGAAGTCACCACCCAGACCTGCCACAACATGCACATCGAACGCTGCCGACTCATGTGCAAACATCGTGGCCGCTAACACCATCCACCACTCCGACGCCGGCGGTGAGTACCTGGCCATCCGCTACGGGCGGGAGCTGACCGCGGCCGGGATCACCCCGTCGGTCGGATCGCCCGGCGATTCCTACGACAACGCCCTGGCCGAGTCGATCATCGGCCTGTACAAGAGCGAGGTCATCGCCCACCAGGGACCGTGGCGCGACCTCGCCCAGGTGGAGGCCGCCACCGCCGCCTGGGCCGGCTGGTTCAACCAGCAGCGGCTGTTCTGGGCCATCGGCAGGCGGCCGCCGGCCGAGTACGAGCAGGCCTGCTACGCAGGCGAGCTGGACCCGGCCGCCCTCACACCGGGCCGCAAGAGACCCGGCAAGAGCACCAGGAAGACCAGGAAAACCAGGTAAAGGAGGCGGCATGGCCGCCACTGGCCTATTCCGGCGGGCTCCGCCCGCACCCGCTGGGGCGCTGCCCCAGGCCCCGGCCCTCCTCAGAGATGGGGTAAACCCCGGACAGTGAAAGGGGGGCACGGGGCCG
This sequence comes from Streptosporangiaceae bacterium, assembly GCA_052143655.1. GTDB lineage: Bacteria > Actinomycetota > Actinomycetes > Streptosporangiales > Streptosporangiaceae > CAVSUR01. The sequence goes on from JBKQSL010000123.1 coordinate 633, forward strand.
GCATCTCCTCGCCGGGTTGGTCATCGATGCCACCGAGCCCCCGGCCAGGTCAAGGGCGCCTTCGGCGTCGCACGCGAGGGGCACGCGAGGGGCGCAAGCGCCCCCCCTTGCCCCGTCCGGGGAACCGGCGGCACCCACCAGGAGCTGCCCGACGAGCGAGATGCCGGCCCGTCAGGGCAACCCGCGCGGCAGCAGCCGCCGGACGGCGAACACGCACCATCACGGTGAACAGATGTTCGGAAAGAACAAAACAGAAAGATCATCTACTGGCTGACCAAGGCGCCGCCGAGTTACCGTAGATGACATAGACCTCCCAGACAGCAAGATCTGGGAGAACCGAGTCTCTATCAGACTCAGGGCGGTCCACTTCGCCGCCACGGCCGCGCGACACCATCGCGAAGCCGACGGCGATCAGCGCGACCATCGCGAAGCCGACGGCGATCAGCGCGCCGATAACCGGCCCCGCCAGGTACACCTACTAACTCATCCAGTAACCGCTGACCAGGGCCGAGCCAAACGACCAGGCTCTTCGGACAAGCTATCCCTGGGCCTGACACCACCTTGCGATCCAGCGCCTGGAGTCGCCAGCAAAGCGGGAGGAGGAGGCCGCGGTATGCGGACCAGCTGGCCATCTCCGCGGCTGCAAAGCCCCCGAACCGGCTCATCTGTGCTCGCCATTCACCTCCCGCGCGGACAATGAAGAACGCGCCGAGTCGGCGATCGGGTGCCATGAGCTGACTGCTGCGGCACGCCGGAGAGGTGACCTGGTGTTACTGCTCACCGTGGGGGCTCACAAGGGCGGGCCGGCGCGGCGGCTAGCCTTATCGGACAATGCGCAGCGCGAGCTTGCGGTTGCCGCCGTTCTGGCTGACCAGCGCGAACCACAGCGGCAGCAGGGCGTCGACGGTCGCCGTCGCGCTCGCGTCGCCGACGAAGGCCGGCTCGAGCCCGACGGCGCTGATGAGTTCCCCGGCCGGCGCCCGCGCCTCGGGATCGGCGGCGAAGAACAGGCTCGCGCCGGGCACCGGATCGGCGAAGTTCTCCCAGCCCAGCGTGTTGAACGCGCGCACATACCGGGCCAGCGGCGCGGCGTCCGCGATCAATGCCCGGCTGTCGAACTCCGCCGCGCCCATCCGGTTCACCGCATCGATCACCACCTTGCCCGCAAGCGCCGCGCCCTGCTCCCTCACGACATCCGGCACGGCCTGACCGGGGACGGCCAGCAATACCACCTCGGCGTCTTTCAGCGCCTCGCCGATGCTGCGCACCGGTGCCCCGCCCGGGCCTTCGCCGGAGCCGTCCCGGGCTCCGTAGACCACGTCGTGCCCGGCCGCGCGCCACCTGGTCCCGAGCGTTCCGCCGATGTTGCCCTTGCCGATCACCGCTATCCTCATGCCCGCCCGCAACCACTGTGACGCCCGTCTCATTCCCATGCCGCGCCACGGCGGCGAGTCGGCCGCTCGCCTGCCAGGCCCAGCGGCACCGGAGAAGGCGCTCCACTAACCGATATGCGCGGGTGAGAGCTCAAGTACGCGCGGAGACGTGACCCGTCCAGATCGGGACGATCTGCGTGCCCCGCGAGGCCGACACGGCTCCTGAACGCTCGGTCGTGCCTATGGGCGAGCGGATGCAGATGCGCGGTTCAGGTCAGGCGTTCAGGTGCTGGCTGGCGGCCTGCACGGAAGTTGATCGCGCTGGCCTTGGCAGGTGTAGACGGTCTCCACCGAGCCACGTGAAGGGCACGCTCACGCTGGAAGGTCAGCCCGGTGTCTGGACTGAGTGATGCGTCAGCCGCATCCCGGCCTCGAACAGCAACGGCAGCACGGTCGCTTCGAGCTTGTCGAGCGCTGCGAGGGCGCGGAAGGTCTCGATCGTGCGCGGGCTGCCGGCGAGGTGGACGCCGCCTCCTTGCTGGCTGCCCAGAGCTTGTCCAGCAGCAGGGCCGGATCGCTGTCCGTGACCACGTGGCCGGATATGCCGGGCGGGCGTTGCGAGCAGAGCACCAAAACGTTCAGGTGCGGCCACAGCCAGCGGTCGCTGGTGAGTGCAGGCTCGAACGTTACCCGGCCCCATCAGCGCCGCCTCGCAGCCCTCGAGAAACCCCTGGATGCCGTGGCTCTGGCCGGGGACGAACGCCGGATCGGCGGCCAGCGCCGGCCACCCACCCGGCGTGGTCACGTAGCCGTCGGTACTCATGCTCATGCGGGCATGGATGTGCATCTGATGGCTCCCTTCCGGGCCCCGTCGTCCTTGTCCTCGCGCCCGCCTCCGTCGTGCGGGACATTGCGGCGGATTGGCCTGCGCGAGGCCACCGACTTGGACGGCGGGTTCCAGGCCTGGAAGGCGGCCGGCCTGCCAACGCGCCCGGCCCAGCCGCTGGGCTGATGCGGGCCGGAGGCTCAGAGCGAGACCGAGCCCGATGCGCTCAGCGGTGACGGCTGCCAGGACGCGCCGGCCGCCATCACCGCGGCCGTGTTATCTGCCGTCACCTCCCTTCATATCTGCCCCGGGACGGGTTCGTTCCACCGCAAGCACGGCAAGGCTTCGCAGTAGCCGACGGTTGCCGCCGACGGTCCCTCGGCTTGCCGGGCATCCCCATGACCGGCAAGGACGTTACCGGAGCGCGAGCGGACGGGACCCGCATCGCGCGCCGCGGGCGCGGTTGTGCTTGAGGTCGGGTTCAGGTGCCCGGCAAGTCCCGGGCGGCGCGGACGAGCAGCGCGACCTTGGCGCGCTGCGCCTCTGCAGTGATGGCGTTGCCAACCACCGAGGTGGCGAAGCCACACTGCGGGCTCAGCGCGAGCCGGTCAGCATCGACCACGGATCGTGCCGGGCCGAGCCGGGCCTTGATCTGGTCCAGCGAATCGAGCCGTGTGGTCTTCGTCGCATCCAGCTGAATGTCGGTACAGCCCAGCTGCGGGCCTTCCGTCCCCTGGTCAGCCAGCACGGCTGTGATTACCCACCCGCTCGATCCGCTGGCCAACCTCCGGCTGTCGATCGACGCTCAGCGCGTCGCGGGCGCTGCGATCCACCGGCTGGCCTATGAGGTGGTCGGCGACCGCAGGCTGCTGACGGGGGATTCAGCTCGTACGCCTTTGGCGGCAGACCCGGGCGTGGGCCGGTTATGACTGCCCGGATGGGATTACCGCGGCATGCAGCCGTGTCTTCCCGTCGCGCTTTCGCTGGCCGCCATCGTGTCCGCGGGCAGGCGCATTCGATGCGCAGGCCAGGGTCTGTCGCCGCCGGGCGCTGTGGTTTAGGTTCGGATCATGCCCACCGAACACGGACTGCGGGTCAGACGGCCGGGTAACACGCTGGCCGAGTTCGAGCACGACCTTGCCGACAACCTGTGTTACGAGCGGGGCACGACGGCCGAGTCGGCGAGTTTGCAGGATGCCTACTGGACGCTGGCCGTCACCATCCGCGACCGCCTAGCTCATCGCCGGGCCAGGACGGCCCGGGCAAACTATAGGGCCAACCCGAAGTTCGTCTATTACCTGTCGGCGGAGTACATGCTGGGCCGCCAGCTGCGCCAGAACGCGCTGTACACCGGCACCGCCGACCTCGCCCGCCAGGGCCTCGCCGCGGCTGGCTTCTCTGTGGAGGACCTGGAGGTCCTCGACGTGGAGCCCGGCCTGGGGAATGGGGGCCTGGGCCGTCTGGCTGCCTGCGTGCTCGACTCCCTGGCCACCCTGGACATGCCGGCCGTGGGCTATGGCATCCGGTATGAGTTCGGGATCTTCAAGCAGGCCTTCGAGGATGGTCATCAGGTCGAGCGCCCCGATGACTGGACCTTCTATGGCAACCCGTGGGAGTTCCCAGCCCCCGACGACCGCCAGGCCGTCGGGTTCTATGGCCACACCGAGGCCGTGGAGGACGATCAGGGCGGGCTGCGGGCCCGCTGGGTGCCGGACGAGACGGTGCGAGCCGAGCCGAGCCACATGCTGGTCCCGGGGTACGGCACCGAGACGGTCAACATCATCCGGCTGTGGCGCGCCCGGGCCGGGCAGGAGTCGTTCGACCTGGGCCTGTTCAACGCCGGCCGGTACGCCGAGGCCGTCGAGGCGCAGATGCGCTGCGAGAACCTGACCAAGGTGCTCTACCCCAGCGACAGCACCGAGGCGGGCCGCGAGCTGCGGCTCAAGCAGCAGTATTTCCTGGTCTCCTGCTCGCTGCGGGACATCATCCGCCGCTTCCGGTTCCGCAACAACGACTGGGAGGCGTTCCCCGACAAGGTCGTAATCCAGCTCAACGACACTCACCCGGTGCTAGCGGTACCCGAGCTGATGCGGCTGCTCGTCGACGAGAACGGGGTCGGCTGGGAGCGGGCCTGGTCGATCACCCGCCGCACCTTCGCCTACACCTGCCACACCCTGCTGCCCGAGGCCCTGGAGACCTGGCCGGTGCCTGTGTTCGGGCGGCTACTGCCCCGCCACCTGGAAATTATCTACGCCCTCAATCACTTCTTCCTCCAGGACGTGCGAGCCCGGCATCCGGGTGACGAGGAGCGCGTCGCCCGGGTGTCGCTGATCCAGGAGGACCCCGAGCGCCGGGTGCGGATGGCCAACCTGGCGGTCGTGGGCAGCTTCGCGGTCAACGGCGTGGCCGAGCTGCAGTCGCGGCTGCTGGCCCGGGCCACGCTGCGCGACTTCGCGGACCTGTGGCCGGAGAAGTTCCTGAATGTGACGAACGGCGTCAGCCCGCGCCGGTTCCTGCGCCTGGCCAACCCGCGCATGTCCGCCCTGATCACGGCCCGGCTGGGAGACGAGCGATGGCTGACCGACCTGGAACGGCTGCGCGAGCTCGAGGCCTTCGCCGACGACGCGGAGTTCCGGGCGCAGTGGCGCGAGGTGAAGCAGCTGAACAAGCTCGACCTGGCCGCCCATGCCCTGGCCACCGTCGGCGTGACCATCGACCCCACGTCACTCTTTGACGTCATGGTCAAGCGGCTGCACGAGTACAAGCGCCAGATTCTCAAGCTGCTCCACGTCGTCACCGTGTACAACCGGATCAAGGCGGACCCGTCCGCCGCCGTGCCGCCCTGCACGGTCATCTTCGGCGCGAAAGCCGCGCCCGGCTACTACGAGGCCAAGCGCATCATCAAGCTGATCAACTCGGTCGCGGCCGTGGTCAATGCCGACCCCGACGTCGCTGACCGGATCAAGGTGGTGTTCCTGCCCGACTATAACGTCTCGGTCGCCGAGCTCGTGGTGGCCGCCGGGAATGTCTCGGAGCAGATCTCGCTGGCCGGCAAGGAGGCCTCCGGCACCGGCAACATGAAACTGGCCCTCAGCGGAGCCGTCACCGTCGGCACGCTCGACGGGGCCAACATCGAGATCCGCGACCGGGTCGGCGCCGGAAACTTCTTCCTGTTCGGGGTGACCGCCGACCAGGCCGCCGCCATCAGGCACGGCGGTTACTTCCCCCGCGCCTATTACGACGGCGACGCTGAGCTCAAGGCCGCCATCGACGCCCTCGCCTCGGGTGCCTTCTCCGGCGGGGACCGGAGGGCCTTCGAGCAGGTGACCTCCTCGATCCTGGGCTGGGACGAGTACCTGGTCCTAGCCGACTACCGGTCCTACATCGACTGCCACGACAAGGCCGTCGGGCCGGCCTGGGCCGATGAAGACCGGTGGACCCGGATGTCGATCCTGAACACGGCGCGCTCGGGTTTCTTCTCCTCCGACCGGACAGTCCGCGACTACTGCCGCGACATCTGGCACGCCGAGCCCGAGCCCGTGCCCCCGCACCTCGCTGACGACCGCGACGTTCCCCCGCCAGGTTCCTGACTGGCGTTCGTGTCGGCGGCGCCAGGGACGCGGGGACCAGCCAATGTCAGGAGCCGAGCAGACCCCCGGTGACGACGCGGACCGCTCCAGCGCGCACTAGCGATCGGGAATGTGGCCCAGGATTGCATGCGCACGCCAGGT
>JBKQSL010000124.1:0-3165 GCA_052143655.1 Streptosporangiaceae bacterium
GACAGGCCGAAGTGCGCAGCCCACGGCGCCGGGCTCACCGCTCCTCCCCGCGGGCGAGCATGCCCAGCCGGGTGAAGTCGATCTTCGCTCCGGTGCCGGCCTCGTCGTCGTGGGCGGCCGCGACCAGGGCGAGGTAGTCGATCCCGGTCGGGTCCGGGTCGGGCGTGGCGGCCTGGGGGACGGCCCGGTGCACGTGCCGGCGGGTGACGAACGGCACCGCCTTCCCGGCGGGCCTGCCGTCGAGGTAGACGTCGATCCGGGACAGGTCCTCGGGGTCGTAGCGCAGCTCGACCCGCCGCCCGGTGAGCGCGGGATCAACCGCATACGCGTTGCCTTCCAGCGGGACGGTCGCCGTCCGGGTGACCTTGCGGGTGACTGACCAGCGGAACGCTTCGCGCAGCAGCGCCGGATCGGCCTGGCGGTGCGGCCCGCCGGCCTGGAACCGGTCGATCGGCCGCTGCCCGGTCTCGGCGTGGACTCGCCGGTTGCAGACGTGCTCGGCCCACGCGGCGAACAGGTCGTTGAGCTGGTCGAGGGACTCGATGCCGTGATGGACGGCCTCGGCCAGGAACGCCTCGCGGATATAGCGGTTGAGTCTTTCCTGTTTCCCCCTGCCTTCGGGCGAGTAGGGCCGGCTGTGGACCAGCCGGATTCCCAGCACAGCGCAGGTCCGGGCCAGCCACGCATTAGAGAACGGCGCGCCATTATCGCAATAGAAGACCTGGGGCAGGCCTCGGCGGGTGATCGCCCGGCGCAGCAGCTCCTGGCAGGCGCGGGCGTTCTCGTAGGCGAAGAACCGGCCGTCGGCCAGCAGCCGGGAATGGTCATCGACGATCAGGAACAGCCGGGCCCGCGCCGAGCCTTCCCGCTTCGGGAACGGCACCCACGGGCCGACGAGCACGTCGCTGATCCACCGTTCGTTCGGCCGCGCGGCCTCATACCTTCCGTAAGCCTTCGGCTCGGCGGCCAGCGCCTCCCGGTGCAGCCCGGCGCGGCGCAGCTGGCCGCGCACGGTCCGCTCAGACACCTTGACGCCGTGCCGGTGATACAGGATCGAGGCGATCTGGGCGGCGGACCGGCCGGGCAGCTCCAGCCGCAGCGCGGCGGCCTCGGCGAACAGCTCCGGGTGGGCGCGCACCGTCCCGGTGTCGGATCGTTCCGCGGGCTTGAGGGCGTTCAGCCCGCCGGCTCGCCACGCCCGCAGCCACCGGTCGATCGTCCCCCGCGAGTACGTGCGCTGCGACCCGTCCGGGTGGGCGTGGGACCGGGCGGCGATCTGGCGGACCAGCGCCCCCCGCTCCCGGGCGGCCAGCTTCTCCCCGGCTGCCTCGGCGATCACCGCCCACCGGTGCAGCGCTACCTGCTCTTGCTCGTCGCGGTCCATGCCATTCTCCTTCCTCCCGGTTATGGCGGGACAGGAGGCATGAAACGCCTGCTGCCGACGATCAGGAAGGGCGAGATCATGCTGGCCGCGATCAGCCTCCCGCCGGTCACCGCTGACGCGAGCCGCCACGCGCCCTGCCCGGCCCAGCCCGGCAGGGCTGCAGCCGCGGCGAACGCCGCGCCGATCCCGGCCAGCGCGAACCGCCCCGCCCCGGCTGGCCCGGTGATCGCCGGCCCGCCCAGCTCTGCCGCCAGCGCCGCGAACGCGGCCCCGATCGCCGGGGCGCGCGCGGCGAACCGGCGCACCCAGCCCCGCGCCGTCGTATACGGCACGCCCGCCCGTGCCGCGGCCGGGCGCACCCCGCACCCGCCGCCGCACACCCCGGCCAGCACCGCGCCGACCGTCCCGGCCGTATCCAGCCGCCAGGCCAGCACGAACGACGGCAGCAGCGCGTGGCTCACCGCGCACGGCCCGCAGCGCAGCCGGGGAACAAAGATCCGCACGCACCTGCCCGCCGCGCGGACATGACGCCGGTACCCCGACCAGAACACCAGCGGCCCGGCGCACGCCGGGCAGCCCGGGCGGGGAAACTCCACCTCGCGGCCGGCCGCCACGTACGCATCGACCGCAAGCGGGCACGCCATACGATGGCCACGGGCGACACCGCCCCCGGATCCCTTCTCGCGATCGGCGCAAAACGAGGCGAGGAGGGATCCCTCACGTCAACAGGACAACACGATCCTGACCCGCCCCCGGGCAGTAAGAAGCCACATCGTCAAACAGCACGGCCGGACACCCCGCAAGGACGCTCAGATAGTCAGGCCGTCAACACACCCGCTCACCCGCGGACAGCAGCTGCTGGGCCAGCAGATGGCCCACGCCGTCAGCGCCCTCGACCGCCCAGGTCCGCTCCGGCCAGGCGTGCGCCCACGCCAGCAGCTGCTCCGCCTGGGCAGCGCAGGCGCGTACTCGCAGCTCACCCAGCGGCTCTTCGGTTGCGTTGATCGCCACGGCCGTGTGACAGGATGGGCTGCGCGGCGAGGTCCCGCGTCCTGGTGGATGCGGGCCTTTTCCGCGCAGCCTTCCTCCGAACCCAGCGGGCACCTTTTGGTGCACTGGGCTCTCCGGTGACTTATGCCGCGTTCACGACGGGGTTCGCGTGGATGTGGTCATGGCAGGTGGCGCAGACGATGAGTGTCTTGCGCCGTTTTGCCGCCATGAGGGCCGCCCACGCTGGCTGGCCTGGCCCGGCCTGGCCGAGGTCAGCGAGCCTGGCGGCGTGGTGGACTGCCACCGTGGCGCCTTGCTCGCATAGCTCGCACCACCGCTTGCGGAGCCGGTGGATCAGCTCCTTGCGGGGGATGGTGACCGGGACCGGGGCGGGGTCGCGGATGACCGCGCGCCTGTCGCGCTTGAGGGGTATCCCGCCGAATCGTGCTACCAGGTCCGGCTTGCCCTCGCGTCTGGCCCTGGCCTCAAAGCAGGTCCGCGGGCCGTCAGCGGTGGTGACCTTGGCCTTGCAGCGGGCCGCGGTCCTGGTGACGGTGGACTTGTGCTTGGCCGCCAGGGTCTTCAGCATGGATGTCTCGGCGTTCCAGTGCAGCTTTCTGAGCCGCCAGGCGTCCTGGGCGAGCAGGTAGTAGTTCACGACGCCCCGGTATTCAGCCCCGTAGATCCGCACGATGTCGTAATCGGGCAGGTTCTGCAGGCTGCTCCGGTGCCAGGGCTTGCCCCGGCACCGGTACCGGGCGCACCGGGCCGTGATCACGTCCAGCGGTACC
>JBKQSL010000125.1:0-11945 GCA_052143655.1 Streptosporangiaceae bacterium
TGGGGAACACCACCGGCGCGGCCAGCCGGGCCTTGAACTCCTCGCTGGCCGGGCCCTGGCCGTAGATGGGGGTGTCGATGATGCCGGGGCAGACCGTGTTGACCCGGACGCCGATCGCCGCCAGGTCGCGGGCGGCCGGCACGGTCATGCCGATGATGCCGCCCTTGGACGCCGAGTAGGCGACCTGGCCGGCCTGCCCCTCGATCCCGGCGACCGATGAGGTGTTGATGATCACCCCGCGCTGGCCGTCGGCGTCCGCCGGGTCGGTGCGCGCGATCGCCGCGGCGCCGATCCGCATCAGGTTGAATGTCCCGATCAAGTTGACGTCCAGCACCGTGCGGAAGGACGCCAGGTCGTGCGGCGCGCCCTCGCGGTTCACGGTCCTGGTCGCCCAGCCGATGCCCGCGCAGCTCACCACGGTCCGCAGCGGCACCCCGGTGGCTACCGCCGCCGCCACGGCCGCCTGCACGGACTGCTCGTCCGAGACGTCGGTGCGGGCGAAAGCGCCGCCGATCGAGTCGGCCACGGCCTTGCCGCGGTCCTCGCTCAGATCGGCGACGAGCACCGTCGCACCGGCAGCGGCCAGCGCCCGGGCCGTCGCCTCCCCCAGCCCGCTCGCTCCGCCGGAGACAATCGCGCAAGTTCCGTTGAGGTTCATGCGCGGGAGCATACTGGGCCGCGCGCTGCGGCCGGATTCCGCTCCGCGGCTGCCGTCCTGGCTGGGCAGGCCGGCAGCCGCGGCACCACTTTCTGTCGGTAGCCGCGGCTACGATTTCCAGATACCTCGCCGCAGCTGGGAAGCGATGCGGATGCTGTCGCGTTGCACACCGAGCGGCACCAGATGGGGAGGAAGCAGTGCGTAGATTCCGCGGGAATCCGTGGGCGGTCTTGCTGGTCGTCTCGCTGGGTTTCTTCATGACCCTGCTCGACCTCACGATCGTCAACATCGCCATCCCCAACATCATCACCAGGCTGCCCGCGTCCCTGGATGACGTGCTGTGGGTCATCAACGCCTACGCGCTGGTACTGGCCGTCCTGGTGATCACGGCCGGACGGCTGGGCGATATCGTGGGCCCGCGGAAAATGTTCATGCTCGGCATCGCGGTGTTCACGCTGTCGTCCGCGGCGTGCGGCCTGGCCCCGAGCGCGGGCTGGCTGATCGGCTTCCGCGCAGTGCAGGGCCTGGGCGCGGCGATGCTGATGCCGCAGACGCTCACGATCATCACCAACGTCTTCCCGCCCGAGCGGCGCGGCGCCGCGTTCGGCATCTGGGGGGCCGTCGCCGGGGTGGCGACAATTGCGGGCCCGACCCTCGGCGGTCTGCTGGTGACCGCCTTCGACTGGCGCGCCATCTTCTACGTGAACCTGCCGCTCGGCGTGCTGGTGCTGCTGCTGGCCCCGGTGCTCATCCCGGACATGCGGCCCGGCCGGCGGCACCGGCTGGACATCCGGGGCGTGCTGCTGGCGAGCGGCGCGCTGCTGGCGATCTGCTACGGCCTGGTCGAGGGGCAGAAGTACAACTGGGGAACGATCAGCGGCGTGCTGAGCATCCCGCTGATCCTGAGCGTCGGCGTCGTGCTGCTCGTGGCGTTCCTGGTGGACCAGAAGCTGGGCCAGAAGGGCGAGCCGCTGGTGCCCTTCGCGCTCTTCCGTGACCGCAACTACTCGGTGATGAACTGGATCTCCGGCGTGCTGTCGATCGGCATGATGGGGATCTTCCTGCCGTTCACGATCTACCTGCAGTCGGTGCTGGGGTTCTCCGCGCTGAAGGCGGGCCTGGCGATGGCACCGGCCTCGCTGATCTCCGTGTTCGTCGCGCCGGTCGCGGGACGGATGACGGACAAGATCGGCGGCAAGTACCTGCTGATGACCGGACTGTTCCTGTTCGCAGTGGGGATGGGCTCGCTGGCCGCGATCGCCAAGCCCGACAGCGCCTGGTACGCGTTCCTGCCGTCCCTGCTGGTGGCCGGCGTCGGCATGGGCCTGACGTTCGCGCCGCTGACCACGATGGCCATGCGCAACATCGAGCCCCGGATGGCCGGGGCGGCCTCCGGGGTGCTGAACACCGTCCGCCAGGTTGGCCTGGTCATCGGCACCGCCGGCGTCGGCGCCCTGCTGCAGAACCGGCTGGCGCACTCGCTGGTCAGCCAGGCCCAGCAGCGGACTACGGCACTGCCCGGGCCTGTCCGGGCCCATGTGATCTCCGGCTTCGCGGCCGCGGCCAGGTCCGGCATCCAGGTGGGCGCGGGCCAGAGCGGCGGCCTGGTCAAGTCCGCGCCGGGCCTGCCGGCCCGGCTAGTCGCGGAGATCAGCCGGATTGCCGAGCAGATCTTCGCGAACGGCTACGTGGCCGCCATGCGCTCGACCATGATCTTGCCGGTGATCCTGCTGCTCGTCGGCTCGGCGAGCTGCCTGCTGATCCGGCGGGTGGAGCGGCCGCCCGGAGCGGCCACGGCCCCGGCGGGCAGTGCCCCAAGCGCGGCTGCGGCCGCCCCGGGCGAGGCGTCCGTCGCCGCCGAGCAGACCCCGGCCTGACCGCTGGCCCGCCTCAGGGCGCGGACTTGCCAGGTCCGGGGCCGCCCTGGCCCGGCGCGGGCACGGCCGTCCCGGACCGCGCCGCCGGGGACTAGCGCTACCGGGACCCAGCGCCGCCGGGGCCCGTCCGGGACTTAGTGCGCCGGCGCCAGGGCCTGCGAGGCCCACGCCTCCGGCAGGCTGTCCGGGTCGGGCTCGAACGGGAACCGCGATGCGAACGCCGGCACCAGGTCGGACAGCCAGATGGCGTCCGGGTCGAACCGCGCGTAGAACGGCCGCCCGACCAGGGCGGGATCCCGGGCCTGGATCATGTGCAGGGCGAACACCTTCTCGCCCGCGATCTCGGTCATTCCGTCCACGCAGACCTTGCCCGGCGTGGCCGACATCGACGGGCCGCGGACCGTCCGGCACAGCCCGGACACCTGGCTGTAGGCGTCCCGGTAGATCTCGTAGCCCCGGGCTAGCGGGACGGCGAAATAGCCCTGCGGGCCGGTGTCGCGCTCGACGAACATGTAGTAGGGCACCATTCCCAGCCGCAGCTGGGCACGCCACATGCCCGTCCAGACGGCGGGATCATCGTTGATCGTTGCGATCAGCGGTGCCTGGGTGCGGATGACCGCGCCGGCCGAGGTGATCCGCCGGACGGCCCGCCCGAGGAGGTCGGGCTCCAGCTCCCGCACATGAGAAAAGTGCGCCATCAGGGCCAGGCACTTGCCGGCCGCGCGGACGTCAGCGAACAGCCGCAGGGTCTCGTCGGCGTCAGGATCGGTGACGAACCGCTGCGGCCAGTACGCCAGGGACTTGGTGCCGATCCTGATCGACTCGATGTGCGACAGGCTGGGGTCGAGCAGCGGCTCGACATAGCGGCGCAGCACGGCGGCGCCCATGATCATGGGATCACCGCCGGTGATCAGGACGCTGGTCACCTCCGGATGCGAGCGGAGATAGCCGGCCACCCGGGCCATGTCATCGGTGGCCATCTTCAGGTCCGGCTCGTCGACGAACTGCGCCCAGCGGAAGCAGTAGGTGCAGTACGCGTGACAGGTCTGCCCTTGCCGGGGGAAGACCAGCACGGTCTCGGGGTACTTGTGCTGCACGCCGGGCAGCGGCTCGTCCGCCATGGCCGGGATGTTTAGTGCCAGCTGCCCGGCCGGATGCGGGTTCAGCCTGATGCGCACCTCGTGCGCGGCTGCCCTGATTTCGTCGTCCGGGGCGCCACTCGCCAGCAGGTCCGCGATCCGGGCCACGTCCGCGCTCGGCAGCATGTCCGGCTGGGGGAATACCAGCCGGTAGATCGGGTCGGCCGGGGCAGCGTCCCAGTCGATGAGGTGGTCGACCACGTACTCGTTGACCCGGAACGGCAGCACCGTGGCGACTGCCCGGACAGCCAGCCGCTCATCCGGGCCAAGTCCGGCCCTGGCGGCCAGGCCGTCCAGATGCTTGCTGGTGTACGCACGAAATCGGCGGCCCGCCGCCGGGATCACGGGCCTCGTCCGCTGCTGAGCTTGGGTCATGCAGCTCCCTCCGGTCGTTCGCCGCGCGGCCGTCCGGGGCTCGCGCGGTGGTGGCGGCGGCGGGTGTCCCGCGCCAGGTGCGGATTACCCCTTATGACGCTGTCGGCCCGCCGTGCGCCGCATGCAGATCCAGAAAACGAGTCACGATGAGTAAAACCCGCATCGTGCCCGCAGAGATCGCTGCGAACTGGCTGCAGCCGATCAGTGGCCCCGCTCCCGGCCATCACCCTAGGGCCGCAGCGGTAGCCGGGGAAACCGCGTTCGCGGAGCCCGCGCCGTGCCAGCGGACATCCGGCCTGGCCCCGCCAGGTTCACCCAGGCCGGCCGCCGGCCGGGCGGCTTTCCTGCGCCGCCCTGACCGCAGCCCGGGCCGATAGGCTTAGTCCATGTCCGATCCGGAGCTGACCCTCGCGCTGCTCGTGCAGGATGCACTCGGGACGCAGTTCGGCGCCGAATACGCCGGCGCCGACCCGGTGATCCGGCCTTCGCAGTTCGCTGACTTCCAGGCGAACGTGGCCCTGCCGCTGGGCAAGCGCCTGGGCAGGCCGCCGCGGGACATCGCCGCCGCCCTGGCCGGGCAGCTGGCCGCCGCACCGGAGATCGAGTCAGCCGAGGTCAGCGGGCCGGGCTTCGTGAACCTGACGCTCGCGCGCAGCTGGATCGCCGACCAGGCCGCCGCCCAGCTTGCCGATCCGCGGCTCGGCGTTCCGGCCGCGGCGCCCGCGGCGCGGGTGGTCGTCGACTACTCGGGGCCGAACGTCGCCAAGGAACTGCACGCCGGGCACCTGCGCGTCACCGCGGTCGGCGACGCCATCGTGCGGGTGCTCGAGCACCTCGGCCACGATGTGATCCGCGCAGCGCACCTGGGCGACTGGGGCACTCAGTTCGGCATGCTGATCGAGCATGCCCTGGACCTCGGCGAGGAGGCCACCAGCAAGCAGTTGGCGGCCGGCGAGTTCACCGCCTTCTACCAGGCCGCCCGGGTGAACTTCGACGCCGATCCGGCCTTCGCCGACCGGTCCCGGCAGCGCGTCGTGCTGCTGCAGGCGGGCGAGGAGCAGACGATGCGGCTGTGGCAGCTGCTCGTCGATGACTCGCTGGCCTACCTGCGCGGCATCTACGCTCGGCTGCACATCACGCTCACCGCCGAGACGATGGCGCCGGAGAGCTTTTACAACCCCATGCTCGCCGACGTCTGCGCCGAGCTGGAGGCCCGCGGCCTGGCCGTGATCAGCGACGGCGCGCTGTGCGCGTTCCCGCCGGGCTTCACCGGCCGGGACGGCAGCCCGGTGCCGCTGATGCTGCGCAAGAGCGACGGCGGCTACGGCTACGACAGCACCGACGTGGCCGCGATCCGCTACCGGCTCACCGAGCTGCACGCCAGCCGGATCATCTACGTGGTCGGCTCCGAGCAGCACCAGCACCTGCTGATGGTGTTCGAGCTGGCCCGGCAGGCGGGCTGGCTGACCGGTGCCGCCAGCGCCGAGCACGCCGTCGTCGGCCTGATGACCGGGCCCGGCGGGCAGCGGCTGCAGACGCGCACCGGCGAGCAGGTCAAGCTGGCGCAGCTGATCGACGAGGCCGTGGAGCGCGCGGAGAGGGTCATCGCCAGCCGGTACGACGATCCGGCGGAGCGCACCCGGATCGCCGAGGCCGTCGGCGTGGGCGCGCTGAAGTACGGCGACCTGTCAGTGGCCCGGGACTCCAGCTACGCCCTGGACTTCGACCGGCTGCTCGCGCTGACCGGGAACACCGGGCCCTACCTGCAGTACGCGGCCGCGCGGATCCGCTCCCTGTTCGCCAAGGCGGGCCAGCAGCCGACGGCGGCGGCCGGGCCGGTCCAGCTCACCGACCCCGCCGAGCGGGCGCTGGCCCTGAAGCTGCTCGGGTTCGGCAGCGCGGTGACCGAGACGGCCAAGGCCGCCGAGCCGCACAAGCTGGCCGGCTCCCTGTTCGAGCTGGCGTCGGCGTTCACCTCGTTCTACGAGCAGTGCCCGGTGCTGACCGCGGCCGACCCGCAGCTGCGCGACAGCAGGCTGGCGCTCAGCGCGCTGACCCTGCGCGTCCTGCTCACCGGGCTGGACCTGCTCGGCATCCCGGTGCCCGAGCGGATGTGACGTAGGCTCTGGGACATTCCGGGCCTGCTCCCAGGTTCTTCCCAGGCTTCGCTGGCCGTCATCCCAGACCCGCGCCGCATGCTTGACGGCATGGACAACATGCACCTGCCGCCCGAGGGCGGCTCACCCGACGCCTGGCCCACCCAGCAGTTCGGCCCGGTGAGCGCGGGCCAGGGCCCGGGGCCCGCCGGCCCGCAGCCGACGGCGGCCAGCCGGGGACGGCGGCTGCGGCACTGGGGCCTTGGCCTGACCGCCGCGGCAGTGCTGGTGCTGGGCGGCGGCGCGGCGGGCGCCGCGCTGGCGGGCGGCAGCCCGTCCGGCACCGGGCAGACGACGGCGATGAGCACGCTGCTGAGCGCGGCCTCCGCGCCCTCATCGGCGATCCCAGGCGCGGCCAGGGCCCGGTGCCGGGCCATCATCGCCAGGCAGTGGCGGGAGGGGCACCCGCTGGCGGCCCTGCGGGCCCGGCGCGCCTGCCTCCGCGGCCGGCGGCTGCGGCTGCTGGGCGGCATTCACGGCCAGGTCACCTTCGAGACCGAGAAGGGCCCCCGCACGGTGGCGTTCGAGCGCGGCGCGATCGAGTCGGTGGCATCCGGCTCGGTCGTGGTCAAGGCACCGGACGGCACCACCTGGACCTGGGACCTGGTCAGCAGCACGGTCGTCCGGCACGACCACCAGCTGGCCGGCACCAGCGCGCTGGCCAGCGGTGAGCGCGTGTTCGTGGGCGGCCCGATGTCCGGCTCAGCGCACGACGCGCGGCTGATCGTCATCCGCCCGGCCGCAGCCGGCGGCAGCGGATCCGGCAGCGGCGCCAGCCCGAGCGCGGGGACATCCGCCTCCTGATCCTTCCCGGCGTGCTGGCCGGGGCCCGGTCCGGGTCCCGGCCAGCACGGCTGTCCGGTCCGGGTGCTCTCGTCAGCCGCCGCCCGGATTTTCCGGCTGCGAACCACGCGCGGCGCGCGGCGCGCGAGAATGAGCCCGAGACCCGATGACTGACAGCGACCGCATCCCCCAGGTACTCGTCGTGGATGACGAGCTGAACATCCGCGAGCTCGTGCAGGTCGCGCTGAAGTTCCACGGCTGCTCCGTCACGACGGCCGCCACCGGCCAGGAGGCACTCCGGCTGGCCCAGGCCAGCCCGCCCGACCTCATCGTGCTCGACGTAATGCTGCCGGACACCGACGGGTTCGAGGTGTGCCGGCGGCTGCGCGCGGCCGGCAACGAGGTACCGGTGATCTTCCTGACCGCCCGGGACACCTCGTCGGACACGGTTACCGGCCTGGCGATCGGCGGCGACGACTACGTCACCAAGCCGTTCTCGGTGGAGGCACTGGTCGCCCGGGTCCGCGCGGTGCTGCGGCGGGCCAGCCGGGCGGCGGCCGGGCCAGCCAGCCAGGGCAGCCGGGATGCCCCGCTGCGAGCCGGTGACCTGGAGCTGGACGAGGAGCGGTGGACCGTGCACCGCGGCGGCGTGCCGGTCGAGCTGTCGCCGACCGAGTTCCGGCTGCTGGCCTGCCTGATGCGGCACCAGGGCCGAGTGCTCACCCGGGCCCAGCTGCTAGAGAACGTGTGGGGATGGGACTACGCGGGCGAGTCGCAGATCGTCGAGACGTACGTCAGCTACCTGCGCCGCAAGCTGGACCCGCTCGGGCCGCCGCTGATCCACACGCAGCGGGGCGTCGGATACAGCCTGCGGCCGCCAGCGCGGGAGCAGGCCGGGAACGGCTAGTGGGCGGCTCCCGCAGGCTATCGCTGCGCGCCCGCATGCTGGTCCTGCTGATCGGCGTGACGACCCTGTTCCTGCTGATCATGGGAGCGGTCAGCACCGTGGTGCTGAGCCGCAACCTGACCCGGCAGTTCGACGCGAACCTGGTCGCCGAGGCGACGCGGACTCCGGCGGAGCTGCACAACAACCCGGGCGGCTATGTGGCCGTGGCCGTCACCAGGGCCGGCCCGGTCGTCCCGCTGACGCCGGGCTCTGCCGCGGTGAACGAGCTGACGGCGGCAGTGCGCCGGCTCATCGCGGGCGGCGCACTGCGCGGCTACCGGCGCGGCGAGACGTTCGCCATCCCGGCAGCCGGCGGTCCGCGGCTGCGCGCGGCGGGCCAGCGGGTGACCGGCCTGTACCGGCTGGAGTACCGGGCGGTCGTGGTGGCCCAGCCGGTCAGCGCGGAGGTACGGCAGGTCCGCGGTTTCGTCATCGCCGAGCTGATCACCGGCGGTGCGCTGATCGCGCTGCTGGCGATCGGCGGCGAGTGGCTGATCGGCCGGGGCCTGCAGCCGCTGCGGGAGATGGCGCAGACCGCCGACGAGATCACTTCCAGCGGCGACCTGACCGAGCGGATGCCCGCCTTTGGGGACCGCGCCGAGGTGGGCACCCTGGGCGCGGCGATCAACACGATGCTGGACCGGATTCAGCAGGCCTTCGGCGCCCGGCTGCGCTCGGAGCAGAAGGTCCGCCAGTTCGCCGCCGACGCCTCGCACGAGCTGCGCACCCCGCTGACCACCATCCGCGGCTATGCCGAGCTCTGCCGGCAGGGCGCGCTCGGCCCCGATCAGCTGCCGAGCGCGATGCGCCGCATCGAGCAGGAGGCCCAGCGGATGTCGACGCTGGTCGCCGAACTACTGGAGCTGGCCAGGCTGGACCGCACCTCGTCGCTGGACCTGACCGAGACCGACCTGGCCGGGGTGGTGCGCGACGCGGTGGCCGATGCCGCGGCCGTGGAGCCGCAGCGGCCGGTCCGGGCCGAGGCGCCGCCACGGCTGGTGGCCGTGGTCGACGAGCCCCGGATCCGGCAGGTGCTGGCGAACCTGCTCGGCAACGTGCGCGCGCACACCACGGTGTCCACGCCGGTCGTGGTCCGGCTGGGCGCGATCACCGGCGGCGTGCTGATCGAGGTGGCCGACGCCGGGCCGGGCATGTCCGAGCAGGACGCGGCGCGCGCGTTCGACCGGTTCCACCGGGCCTCCGACCGGGCCGAGGCGGCGGGCCGGGCCGCTGGCGGCAGCGGCGGCGGCAGCGGGCTGGGGCTGTCGATCGTGCAGGCGATCGCCACTGCGCACGGCGGCCGCGCCACCCTGGAATCCCGGCCCGGCCAGGGCACCCGCGTCCGGCTGTGGCTCCCGGTCCGCACGATCGGGTAGCCCGCTGGCTCAGCCAGCCGGGTCCGGGCCGGCGGCCTGCGCTGGATCCGCGGCCCCGGCCAGGCCGCCAGCGCCGGCCGCCGGGCCGCTGCTGTCCGGCACGGGCAGGTGCTCGAACAGGTAGTAGACGGCGATCACCGCGTACAGGACCAGCGCCAGCCATGCCAGTCCGGCGGCGGCCACGGCCACCGCGGCCAGATAGCCGATCAGCCCGGCGCTGAACCGCAGCTGCGCCTCGCGGGGCAGCCTGACCGGCTGGGCAGCGAGCTTTTCCTGTCGCCCCGCCAGGTAGGCCCACATCGCCGAGTAGCAGACCGAGATGAAGATCAGCAGGATCCCGTAGGCAACAGCCGCGACCTCGCTGCCGCCCGACCGCTCGCTGCCGCCCGACCGCAGGTGCTCGGCGATCAGCGCGGTCGGGAACGGGACGGCCACGATGCCCATCAGCAGGAACGTGTTGAGCACCAGCGTGATCCGGTCGACCCGGGCCACGTGGGCCAGCATCGTGTGATGGTTCAGCCACATGATCCCGATGGTCAGGAAGCTGACCGCGTACGCCCCGTACTGCGGCCAGGCGGCCGCCAGCCCGCGGTAGGTCAGCACTCCCCGGCTGCCGATCGGCAGCAGGTCGAACACCAGGACCGTGATCGCCACCGCGAAGACGCCGTCGCTGAACGACTCGGCGCGCCTGGAGTCCACCGGCTACCTCCTGGTCCGCGCCGGCTGCGGCGCCGCCGCGTCATCATCCCGGTGCCCAGCCTGCACCCGCAGCCGGTAACTTACCCGGGTCATGCCGCCGGGCGCAGAACCGCCGGTCAGCCGCCGGAGGCACCCGGCCCGGCGGCGCCCGGGCCGGCCGCCGCGGGATCGGCCGGGTCGGCGGCCGCAGGGGCGTGCGCGGCCGCTGCCGCGGGCGCGAGCGACCGGACGAGCACCTGGGACACGTCCACGACCTCCAGCGACTCCTTCGCCTCGCCCGAGCTCTTCTTGGCGGCGACAGCGTCGCCGAGCATGACCAGGCAGAACGGGCAGCCGGTGGAGATCGTGTCGGGATCGGTGGACAGGGCCTCGTCGATCCGCTCCGCGTTGATCCGCTTGCCGATGCGCTCTTCCATCCACATCCGCGCCCCGCCGGCCCCGCAGCAGAATCCCCGGTTCTTGCACCGGTGCATCTCCTGGGTCCGCACCCCGGGCACCTGCTCCATGATCTCCCGTGGCGGGGTGAAGACCTTGTTGTGCCGGCCGAGGAAGCACGGGTCGTGGTAGGTGATCTTCTCGGCGACCGGGGTGACCGGGGTGATCTTCCCCTCGGCGACCAGCCGGGCCAGCAGCTGGGTGTGGTGCACGACCTCGTAGTTCCCGCCGAGCTGCGGGTACTCGTGCGCGATCGTGTTGAAGCAGTGCGGGCAGGAGGCCACGATCGTGCGGGCGCCCGCCTCGTTGAGCGTCTCGATGTTCTGCTGGGCCAGCATCTGGTAGACGAACTCGTTGCCCATCCGCCGGGCTGGGTCGCCGGTGCAGGCCTCGGCCGGGCCGAGCACCGCGAACCGCACGCCCGCGTCGTGCAGCAGCCGGGCGACGGCCTGGGTGGTCTTCTTGGCCCGGTCCTCCAGCGCCCCGGCGCAGCCCACCCAGAACAGGTACTCGGTCTGCGCCCCGATCGGCCCGTCCACGACGGGCACCTCGAAGTCGAGATCCTCCATCCAGTCGGTACGCCGGGCGCCGCCCATGCCCCACGGGTCGCCCTTGTTCTCCAGGTTCTTGAGCATGGTGGCTGCCTCGGCCGGGAACGCCGACTCGATCAGCACCTGGTGCCGGCGCATCCCGGAGATGTGGTCGATGTGCTCGATGTCGACCGGGCACTCCTCGACACACGCGCCGCAGTTGGTGCACGACCAGATCACGTCCGGGTCGATCACGCCGTGCTCGTCGCTGGTGCCGACCAGGGGGCGGCCCGCCTCGAACTTCACCGCCTCCGGCAGCCCCTCCCGCTCCTCCTCGGCGGCCAGCAGGTAGGGGGCCTTGGCCAGGGCGTGGTCGCGCAGGTCCATGATGACCTGCTTGGGGGACAGCGGCTTGCCGGTCGCCCACGCCGGGCACTGGGACTGGCACCGCCCGCACTCGGTGCAGGTGGCCATGTCCAGCAGGCCCTTCCAGGTGAAGTCCTCGATCTTCCCCAGGCCGAACACGTCGGTGTCCGGGTCGGCTTCCTCGAAGTCCAGCACCTTCCCGTTGCTGCGCATCGGCTCCAGGCCGCGCAGCGCGTCAGGCCGGCGGGAGAACAGCACGTTCACCGGTGCAGCGAAGATATGCAGGTGCTTGGAGTAGGTCACGAACACCAGGAACCCCAGCACCACCGCCAGCTGCAACAGCAGGAACACCGTCTCCAGCACGCTGTTGACCCCGGTGCCCAGCGGCGCCAGCCAGTGCCCGACCAGCTGGGAGGCGAACGCGCCATGCGGGTAGGGGAAGTCGCCGGTGTTGATCTGCGCGCCCCGGTAGAGCAGCAAGGTGGCGACAACCAGGAAGATGCCCGCCAGGACCAGCCACGCCGCCCCGGTGTGGCTGCCGGAAAACCGCGATGCCCGGCCCTCCCGGCGCGGGTCGTTGCGCAGCCGGATCACCGCGAACGTGA
>JBKQSL010000126.1:0-4600 GCA_052143655.1 Streptosporangiaceae bacterium
GGATGGCAGCGAAGGCAGTCGCCCCCGACGGATCGTGGCTCACCCCCGGCGAAGCCGGCGCCCAGCTGCGCCTGTCGCCCATCACCATCGGCCGCATGTTCGCTGACGAGGACATCCCCGGCTTCCGCGCCCGCTCCGCCATCCGGATCCCCGCCGCGTTCGTCGCCGACTTCCTGGACATCGTCCGCTCAGGCGGCCAGGTCAACATCCGCGACTTCGGCCGGCAGTGGAAGGCACAGCAGGAGGTCGCGTCATGAGCGCCATCGTCACCACCCGGCGGCTCCCCATCGACATCACCGGCACGCCCCCTCCGGGCATCAAGGTTCACTACCTGCCCGATGGCGGCCCGCTGGTCGTCGGGATCTACCCGGACGCTGACCACGGCACCGTCTACCGGTGGGACAACGGCCCGGACGAGCCGCCGACGGTCATTCACTGGATGTCGCCCGAGACCGCGCCTCCGGGCTGGTCAGACTGCGACGTCTCCGTCGAGGCAGGCGCGGCATGAGCATCGCGCTGCTCCTCGGCGTTCTCCGCGACGAGCGGGAACCCTGGATGGGCTCGGCACTCTGCGCCCAGGCCGACCCGGAGATGTTCTTCGGGGATGTCGGCGGCAACGCCTACACCGTCGCGGCGGCCAAGCGCGTCTGCGCCCGCTGCGACGTGCGGGAGAAGTGCGCGGCGTACATCCTGCGCATCGAGGCCGGGCTGCCGGCAGCGGACTGGCATGGCGTGTTCGGCGGCATGAGCGTCGCCGACCGCCGCGGCCTGCGCGAGCGGAGGGCAGCCTGATGCCCCGCGACGTCCGCACCCACACCCGGCGCACCGCGTCGGGGAAGACCACCACGGTCCGCCACCACACCCGCGACGGGAACGCTGCCCGGCCGCAGAAGCTTAAGGGCAAGCGCGGCCCTAACCCCGGCCACGCCGGCAAACTCGGCCGCCGCAGCGTCGCCGCGATGAAGCGCAACCGCAAGGGCAAGGCGGCGCTGCTGCTGACCCTCGCCGGCGCTGAGCTTGCCGCGTGGCTCACCCTCGGCGGCACGTCCCTGCTCCTGGCCCTGATCGCCGGGGTCCTCGCATTCATCAGCGTAATCCTGGTCAGGTAGGTAACCCCCGATGACAATCCTCCCGTTCCGCCACGGCGGAGAAAACGAAGGCCCCGATGACGACCAGGCCCCGGCAGTGCCCGACGACCTGGCACTTGCCGGCGGCACGGAGGGCGAGCCGCTTCCGCTGCTCCCGGCGTGGCTCAGCGACCTGGACGAGTTCCGCTCATCGGTGCGCCACTACACGGGCCGCCAGTGGCACGCTGCCGCCTACCACGGCATCCGCCTGCCTCAGTACGCCCTGACGGCCCTCGGCTGCTCCGCTGTGGGCGCTGCCCGGCTGACTGGCAATCTGATGCACTGGTGGCACTGGACCGAGGGCTGGCTCCTGGAGTCTCAGGCGGTCGCCGCGGGCCGGGCCGGGCATGCTGACGCGATGCGCGCCCACACGGTGGGGAAGCAGACCAGGGCCAAGCGGGGGAAGATCATCCTCTGCTGCCTGATCCTCGCCGTCGTCCTGCTCCTTCTCGGCGTCGCGTGGCTGCCCCTGTGGGCATGGCCGCTCATCGGCATCACCGCAGTCCTGGTCCTCGCCCATCACGGCAAGCCGCCCGGCGCGTCCCTGATCCAGCCCGCGATCGTCCCGCCGAAGTACGCCCCGCCGACCCCGGCGATCATCACCAGGGCCCTTGGCAGCCTCGGCCTCGCCGGCATCAACGAGGTGCTCCGCGACGGCCGGGACCTCACGTTCGTCACCGACGTCCACCGCGACGGCGAAGGCTGGGGCGTCGACCTGGACCTTCCCTACGGCGTCACGTCCCGGATGGTCCTCCAGCGCCGCGAGCAGTTCGCCTCGGGCCTGCGCCGCCCCCTGTCAGCGACATGGCCCGAGCCCGTCCCCCACGAGCACGAGGGGCGCCTGCGGATCTGGATCGGGTTCAACGACATCTCCAAGGTCAAGCCAAGGCCCTGGCCGCTGCTGAAGGCCGGCCGGGCCGACATCTTCGACTCAGTGCCGTTCGGCACCGACCCGCGTGGCCGGCCGGTCACGGTGCCGGTGTTCGAGGTGAACTGGCTGATCGGCGCAGCCCCCGGACAGGGGAAGACCAATGCGGTCCGCGAGCTTGCGTGCGCCGCGGCGCTTGACCCGCTGACGGACCTGTGGGTCCATGAGCACGCCGGCAAGGGTGACCTGGAGCCGCTGGCGCAGGTGTGCCACCGGTACGTGTCCGGGCTGGACGACGAGTCCATCGCCTACGCGGCTCAGTCCCTGCACCTGCTCCGCGAGGAACTGGAGCGCCGCTCCGCGCAGTTCAAGAAGATCCCGAAGGAGCGACGCCCGGACGGGAAGATAACCCGCGAGCTTGCCGCTCAGCGCAGCCTGGGCCTGCGCCCGATCGTCGCTGTCTTCGACGAGTGCCAGAACATCTTCATGCATCCCGAGTTCGGGAAGCAGGCCGAGGCTGACGCGGCGTACACGATCCGCCTGGCCCGCGCCTACGGGATCATCCTGGTCCTGTCGACGCAGCGGCCGGACAGGGAGTCGCTGCCCACGTCGATCTCCGGGAACGTGACGGCCCGGTTCTGCCTCCGCGTCCCCGGCCATGTCGAGAACGACATCATCCTCGGCACGAGCGCCCACAAGAACGGGTACCGGTCGACGGTGTTCCGCGCGAAGACCGACGCCGGGCTGGGCTGGCTGAAGGGCGACGGCGACCCGCAGATCCTCCGCACCTACTACCTGGACCTGATCGCGACGGGAAAGGTCGCGGCGAGGGCGCGGGTAATGCGGGAGCAGGCCGGGGTCCTGTCCGGGTACGCCCTCGGCGAGGACGAGGACGCCGCCCCCCGCCGGCTCGCTGCTGACGTGCTGGCCGTCTTCGGCAGCGACGAGAAGCTGTGGTGCTCCACCATCGCCGAGCGACTGGCCGCCCGGATGCCGGAGGTTTACGCGGACATCACGCAGGAGGCCGTCAGCAGCCAGCTCCGCAACCTCGGCGTGGATGTCAAGAACGTCCGGGAGCGCGGCAGCGAACCGCGCAAGGGCTGCGAGCGGCCTGCGGTAGAGGCCGCCGTGAACGCTCCCGTGCCGCCCGCCCCTCCTGCTGCCCCCGCTGCCGTCGCGGTGTTCCCGCGCGGCGTCGACCCTGCGGGCAGCCCGGACGAGCCCCCGCCCCCGCTGCCGGGCGCGCCCCAGGGCGACGACGACCTGGACCTGCTCGTGCAGGCCGCCGAGATTGTCGTCAGCACCCAGTTCGGCTCGGCGGCCATGCTGCAGCGCAAGCTCCGCGTCGGCTTCGCTCCCGCTAGCGAGCTGATGGTCAGGCTGGAGGCCCTGGGTGTCGTCGCCCCCGCCGACGGATCGAAGGCACGTGAGGTGCGCGTGCCCGCGGAAGACCTGCCGGGGCTGCTGGAGCGGCTGCGGGACGGCGGCCAGGGCCCGGACGGGGCGGCGTGATGACCACGTTCCGCGTTACGGCGCCCCGGAAAAGCGTTACGGCGCCGCTACAGCCCCTGACCTGCGGAAACGCTGGCAGCCGTAACACGCCCCTGGAGCCGCAACGCCCTGACCTGCGGTGTTACCCCGACACGGCAAGCCGGAACACTCCCCGTCCCGGCGGCTCACTAGGAGGGCACCGCGACCAGGAGGCGTCGCCGGCCGTAACGCGACAGGGGGATCCATGCGCCTACCGGCCGTCAAGGCCGAGCACGATTACGAGACCTGCGATGACCCTGACTGCCCCAGGTTTCCCTGCCGCGTCTACAAGGACGGCTACGAGCGCGGCTATGCCGCCGGGCAGGCCGCCGGGTATGCGAGCGGCTACGCGGACGGGTATGCCTCCGGGGAGTCTGACGGGTTCGCCGCGGGCTATGCCGCAGGTTCTGGCAGTTAACGGTGCCGTCGTCGCGGCAGGCCACGGCCTCGGCGTCATTCCCTGGATCCTCATCGTGACCGGCGTCGTCGCCGGCTACTGCCTGCTGGTGCTGGCCCGGCCGCTCGGGGTGTGCCCGGCGTGCCGGGGAAAGCGGATGCGCCGTCCCCGCCGCGGCGGCCGGCAGCTGAAGGCCCGCAAGTGCGGGCTGTGTGACGCCACGGGCATTCACCGCATGCCCGGCGCTACGGCGATTCACCGGTTCTTCTGGTCGATGGCCGGTGACCTGATCCTCGGCAGGCGGCGCGAGGAAGCCGCGCGCCGCACCGCAGCGAAGAAGGAGAGCACGAGATGAGCTACAGGGTCCGCGGGCATGAGCGCCAGCTCCCGTCGGGGAAGACCACGAGTGTCCGGCAGCACACCCGTGAGGGCGGGGACGCTGACCGGCAGGCATGGGCTGACCGCGTTGCGGGCACGCGGCAGGGCGACGACTGGTGGGACCGCCCTGGTGATGACCTGCCGCCGCCGGCTGCCGCTGATGATCCGCCCGGCACCTGGTACTTCCGGCAGGACGACCAGGTCATGGCGGTCCACCCGGACGGGACGGTTCACGCGGCGGAGCAGGACGAGAAGGAGGAGCCGGTGAGCGAGGAGCCGCCAGAGGGCACCTGGTACGTG
>JBKQSL010000127.1:0-4119 GCA_052143655.1 Streptosporangiaceae bacterium
GGCGCGGGTTACCGGAAGGCGCGGGTGATGATCGCGTCCATCGCGCGGTCGGGCAGGACCTTGCGGGCCCGGACGATCGTGCCGGCGCCCCGGCCGACCGGGTAACGGGCGCGCGGCCGGGACGTGGTCGCGGCCCGGTCAATCGCCTCGGCGACCACTTCCGGCCCGGAACTGGCGCGCGGCTGGTCGGCCGCCTCGAGCCGGCGGGCGACCGACTGGGCCTGCCCGGCGTAGGCCGTGCCGGCCGAGGCTTCCAGCATGGTCTGGCGGGCAATCGCGTTCCACTCGGTGCGGATCGGGCCTGGCTCGATGAGCACCACGTCGATGCCGAACGGCCGAAGCTCGATCCGCAGGCTGTCTGACAGTCCCTCGACGGCGAACTTCGTCGCGTGGTACCAGGCGCCCAGCGGCTCGTAGATCTTGCCGCCGATCGAGGACACGTTGATGATCCGGCCGCTGCGCTGCTCGCGCATCGTCGGCACGACCAGCTGGATCAGCCGGGCCAGGCCGAAGACGTTGACGTCGAACTGGCGCCGCGCCTCGGCCAGCGGGACGTCCTCCACGGCCCCGTAGGACCCGTAGCCGGCGTTGTTCACCAGCACGTCGATTCGGCCGGATGCGGCGAGCACCTGCTGAACGCCCGCGGTCACGGATTCGTCGTCAGTGAGATCCATCGCCAGCACGCTGATGCCGCGCTCGGCCAGCGACTGCATGCGCTCGGTCCGGCGGGCGGCCGCCCAGACCGTGAAGCCGCGCTCGCGCAGCCGCACGGCGGCCTGCGCGCCGATCCCCGACGAGGCTCCGGTGACGAGGGCTACTGGACTGGCGGGCATCGGGTGCTCCTTGCTGGGCTATTAACAGGACGTTGGTCTGTTATCCGTCACGGTACACCAGGAGGCGCCAAAATAAAAGTCCGCCGGTCTGTTATCCTGGCAGCATGACCGCAGCCGGGTTCCAGCGGGCGCGCACCGCGCCGCAGCGCGCGCAGCGCCGCCGCGACATCCTGGCCGCGGCTGCCGTCATGCTCGACGAGGCGCCGCTGCCGGAGATCAGCCTGCGCGAGCTGGCCCGCCGCGTCGGGCTGGCCAAGTCCAACGTGGTGCGCTACTTCCCCACCCGCGAGGCCGTCTTCCTCGCCCTGCTCGCCGACGACTGGCAGGCCTGGCTGGACGACCTCGCGGACCAGATCTGCGCGCAGGCCCAGGATCCGCCGCGGGCCGCCGGCCCGGCCGCGCACGCCGCTGTGGCCGGGGCGATCGCGGGCACGCTGAGCGCGCGGCGCCGCCTGTGCGGGCTGATCGCGACCGCGCAGACGATCCTGGAGCGCAACATCCCGGTGGAGACGGCCCGGGAGTTCAAGGCGGCGGCGCTGGCCCGGACCACCCGGCTGGCGGCCATCACCCGCGCCGCCGTGCCCGTGCTGACCGGCGAGCAGGCCTTCGAGTTCGCCGGGGCCGCCTGGGCCCTGACCGCCGGGGCCTGGCCGATGGCCAACCCCAGCCCGGTCGTGGCGCGGGTGCTCGCCGAGCCGGGATTCGCGGGCCTGTGCGTGGACTTCCAGCCTGCCCTGACCCGGGTGCTGGCGGCGATCCTGGACGGGATGGCCAGCCGGCCGCAGGCCGGGTCGGCGGCGAGCGCGCCGGACGGAGCGACGACGACGGGAGAGACAGCATGCTGATCGCGTTCTCGGTGACACCGCTCGGAGTCGGCGACGCGGTCGCCGACTACGTGGCCGACGCCGTGCGGGTGGTCCGCGAGAGCGGCCTGCCCAACCAGACCGACGCCATGTTCACCACGATCGAGGGCGACTGGGACGAGGCCATGGCCGTGGTCAAGCGCGCCGTGGATGCGGTCGCGGCCCGCGCGCCGCGGGTCAGCGTCACGCTGAAGGCCGACTTCCGCCCCGGGGTGACGGGCGCGCTCACGAGCAAGGTCGAAGCGGTGGAGCGGCACCTGCGCGGCTGACCGGCCGCCGGGCCGCAGACCGCGCTCGGGCCGCCCGCTCAGACGGTGACGAAGCGGTAGCCCTTGGCCAGCAGCCGGGGCAGCGCTACCTTCAGGGCGGCTACCGTCTCGGACCGGTTGCCGCCGCCGTCGTGCTCGAGGATGATCGACCCCGGCTGGGTAGTGCGCATGATCGTCCGGATGATGCTGCGGGTGCCCGGCTGCGCCCAGTCGCGCGGGTCGACCGACCAGTCCACCGGGACCATCTTCAGCGCCTCGCACTCCCGGATCACGGCCCGTGACCAGGCTCCGTAGGGCGCGCGGAACAGCCGCGGGTGCACCCCGGTCGCCGCGTGGATCGCCTGCGAGGCCTGGGTGAACTCCAGGTGCACGCGGTGCGCCGACATGACGGCCAGGTCGGAATGGGTCCAGGTGTGGTTGGCGATCTCGTGCCCGGCGTCGGATACGGCCTGGGCCAGCTTCGGGTACGCGGCGACGTGCAAGCCGATCATGGAGAACGTCGCGGTGACCCGGTTCTGCTCCAGCACCTGCAGGATCTGCGGGGTGTACTGGGGGTCCGGCCCGTCGTCGATGGTCAGCGCGATCGCCCGGTCGGCGTCGTCCACGTAGTACAGCGGCTTGTCGTGCGGGTAGGAGGGACCGCTGGCGGTGGCCGGCCGGGACGGATGAGCGCGGCGGCCGGCGTCGCCCGCGCGCTCGGCCGGGACGTGCCGGTGCGGCCTGCCGTCCGCCAGCTGGCGCCCGGACGGGCTGGCGGCATCGGCGCGGGCGGCCGGACCGGACAGCAGCCGCGGCGCCACGGCCGTAGTCAGGGTGATGGCGCCGGCCGCAAGGATCACCCGCCGCCGCCGCACCGCGAAGACAGCGGCCGAAGCGTCCTGCGGTCCATCGGGCTCGGCCATCGGTCCCCCCGGTGATTCTGCGCAAGGTGGCACACATCGGGACACCGCGCCATTCGGCGGCATCTGTTACATCATGCGGGAATTGATCACCCAGGCGAAGAAGGTCGCCCGGTGTGTCGCCAGGCGATCAGCAAGCGTCCTCGTCAGCGCGGCGGACCGTCCGGTGCGGCGGCCACTGCGATGATCCCGCGCCCGGCGAGGGCAGCGATTACGCGGGCGAAGCAGGCCGCCCCGTGCGCCGTCCTGCGGTCACGGCCGGCGGGACCGTCAGGGCTAGGCTGTCGGCGACGAGGACGGGGTCGGGGTCGGCGACGTGGAGGTCGGCGACGGCGAGGGCGACGGTGACGTGGACGTCGGCGACGGGGATGGGGACGGCGACTTCGACTGGGTTCGCGACGGTGACGGGGACGGAGACGGAGACCGCGAGTGCGACAAGCTCGGACTCGGCGTCGGCGTCGACCCGCCCGATCCCGGTGACGTCGGGTACGGGTCCGGGACCGGCGGCATGGTCGCCAGCCCGCCGCCCGAACCTGGGAACAGCGTGCTGATCCCGGGCACCGGCTGGTGGCGGCCCTGATGCCGCCGCATGGCGGCCGACGCGGGGGCCAGGGCCGGCGCGGACGCCGAGTGGGTGCGCGGGGCCGGCGCCAGCCCGGCGGCGGTCACGTCCTGCGCGAGCCCGGGGTGCAGCTGGAACTCCCAGGCCGCCGCTCCGGCGCCGAGGAGCACCGCGGCGGCCACTCCCGAAGCCAACAGCACGCGCGGCCGGCCGGCCGCGGCGCGCGGCCGCGCGGGGACCAGCTCGGCGGCAGCCACGCCGGCGCCAGCTGCGCCGACGGCGGCCATCCCAGCGGCAGCTGTCGCGGCGGCAGCTGTCGCGGCCGCGGCCGTCCTGGCAGCGGCCGTCCTGGCAGCGGCCGACTCCGCTCGCTGCCGGCGATACGTCCTGAGCGCCGGGTCGTAGGCGCTGGAGATCTGCTGCGCTGCGGCCGCGGTCGGCCCCGCCATCGGCACCGCGCTGAGCAGCTCCGGGCTCAGCGACAGGCCCTCCCGGCCCTGCGCGCAGATGCGGCAGATGTCGATGTGCCGGACCAGCCGCTTGCGCAGCGACGGCGTCAGCGCCGACATGGCCGGCTGCCAGTCCCCGAAGACCGCGCCCAGTCCAGGGCAGTCGATCTGGTCGGCGCGCGCGATCGTGGCGGTGACGGCGGCGGCCTTGTCGAACCGGCCAGCCGCCGCGGACAGCAGCACC
>JBKQSL010000128.1:0-18443 GCA_052143655.1 Streptosporangiaceae bacterium
GCCTGTAGGCCGGGTTCTGTGCACCCGCGCGAACGCGGGCCGGCGGCCATCCATCTAGGGCTGCCATTGCTGGCAGCCTCGTGCGGTCTACCCGCGAGCATCGGGCGGGCCGCCCTCGAACGCTCGCGCAGTCGCCGCGGCATATTCCAGCCCGCGGCTCCCTCTTGACCTTGCTCCAGGTGGGGTTTACCGAGCCGCCCGGATCACTCCGGGCGCTGGTGGTCTCTTACACCACCTTTTCACCCTTACCCCCGGACGAATCCGGGGGCGGTCTGTTTTCTGTGGCACTGTCCCGCGGGTCACCCCGGGTCGGCGTTACCGACCACCCTGCCCTGCGGAGCCCGGACCTTCCTCGGCGACTCCCGGTTGCCCGGAAGCGCCGCGGCCGCCCGGCCGACTCGCCCGCCGCTTCGATCTAGCTTAGGGCGTTCGAGCCGGTCCGAGCGGCACCGATTTGGGTTTCGCGCTCGCCTTGGGCTTGGCGAGCGGGCAGAAATTGGTCTACCGGATCGGCCCGGAATGGCCCGTCAGCGCCCGGCAGAGTGCAGATGGCCGGTGTCGTTGAGCGAGCGGACCAGCGCCGGGCCGTCGGCGAACCAGTCGATCTCGCACAGCGAAGCGACGCTCAGATGCATCCGGAACAGCGCCGCCGGGGGCGCCAGCAGCGCCCGGCAGGCCATTGTCTTGATCGGCGTCACGTGACTGACCAGCAGCAGGGTCTTGCCCCGGTGCTCGGCCAGCACCCGGTCGAGAGTGCCGAGCACCCGGCGGGCGGTGGCGGCGAAGCTCTCCCCGCCCGGTGGCGCCGCGTCGGCGCCGGCCAGCCACGCCGACATCTCGTCCGGCCACTGCTCGGCCGCCTCGGCGAAGCTCATCCCGTCCCACTTGCCGAAATCGGTCTCGGTCAGGTCGTCCTCGACGACCAGCGGCGCGCCGATGGCCTTGGCGGCGATCTCCGCGGTGCGCATCGCGCGGCGCAGCGGCGAGGTCACGATCACCTCGATGCCGCCGCGGGCCGCGAGCCGCCGCGCGGCCGCTGCGGCCTGGCGCCGCCCGGCATCGGTCAGCGGGATGTCGGTGCGCCCGGCGAACCGGCGCTCGGCCGACAGCGGGGTCTCGCCGTGCCGCAGCAGCAGCGTGGTGGTTGCCTGTCCCTGCGGAGGTCCCCACCCGGAGCCTTCGGCTGAGGCCGGCTGCGATTGCCCGGGTTGGTCCTCCGCCAGCGTTCCGGCGGCAGAACGGGCCGTCCCGCCCGGCTCACCGCCGCCCCGCCGGACCGGTCCGACCTCGCCGCGGGCGGCGGCGTCCATCGCCTCGTTCGCGAGCCGGTCGGCGCGGGCGTTGCGGGATCGCGGCACCCAGGTGTAGCTGACCGTGCCGAGCCGGCTGGCCGCCTCGCGCGCGCTCCTCGCCAGGCTGCGCAGGTTGCCGTCCTTGATCTGCCACCGCCCCGACATCTGCTCGACCACCAGCTTGGAGTCCATCCGGACCTCGACGTCGGCGCCGGGGCTCAGGTCGGCGGCCGCGCGCAGGCCGGCGATCAGCCCGGAGTACTCGGCGACGTTGTTCGTGGTGGTGCCGAGACTGTCGTGCATCTCGGCCAGCACCTCGCCGGTCTGCGCGTCGGCGACCAGTGCGCCGTAGCCGGCCGGCCCCGGGTTGCCGCGCGAGCCGCCGTCGGCCTCGATCAGCAGCCGGCGGGTCACCGGGCCGCCCCGCCGGTCGCGCCCGACTCGGCCGTGCGTACCAGGATGCGGCGGCACTCCTCGCAGCGCAGCACCTCGTCATCCGGCGCGGCGCGGATGGCCCGCAGGTCAACGGTGTTGAGGGAGAGGTGACAGCCTTCGCACCGGCCGCGGCGCAGCGCGGCCGCGCCCACCCCGCCGTGCTGCAGGCGCAGCCGCTCGTACAGGTCGAGCAGGTCGGCCGGGATGTCGGCGACGACGGCAGCGCGCCGCTCAGTCGCCTTGCCGGACTGCTCGCCGAGGTCAGCCAGCGCCGCGTCGCGGCGCCCGGTCACCGCCTGCAGCTCTGCGGCGACCTGCTCCTGCTCGCCGGCCGCCGAACGCGCCTGCGCCTGCGCCGCCTCCCGCCGCTCCATCACGTCCAGGACGATCTCCTCCAGGTCGTCCTGGCGGCGCAGCAGCGATGCGATCTCGGACTGCAGGTTCTCCAGCTCGCGCGGCGAGGACACCTGGCCGGCGTCGAGCCGCTTGCGGTCCCGGTCGATCCGGGTGCGGACCTTGTCGACGTCCGCCTCGGCCTTGGCCTGCTCGCGCCGCAGATCACCCTCCCTGGCACCGAGGGCGGCCAGGGAGTCGCGCAGCTCGGCGCCGCGCTGCTCCAGCCGGGCGAGCTCAGCATGCTCGGGCAGAGTGCGCCGGGTATGGTCCAGGCGGCCGAGCTCGGCGTCCAGCTCGGCCAGTTCCAGCAGCCGCTGCTGTGCCTCGGGAGAAGCTTTCACGTGGGCCACGTTAGTCGGCCAGGCCAGCGCTGTCGCCCGGGGCCGGCGACACGGGCATCGGCAAAAATGGCCTCGCCGCCCGTCGCGACTGCGGTAGACCTGGCGGCATGGATCTCCCGCGGATCAGCCGGCCTTACATGCCTGGCTACCAGATCCAGGGACCCGACGAGGGCAGCGGGCTGCTGCCCTGGTCATGGGCAGCAGAACGGCTGTCGGCGGCCCGGCACTACTGGGTGGTGTCGGTCTGGCCGGACGGCCGCCCGCACTCGATGCCGGTGTGGGGCATGTGGGATGACAGCGCGCTGTGGTTCACCACCGGGACGGCCTCGCGCAAGGCCCGCAACCTGCGGGCCGACCCCCGCTGCGTGGTCACGACGGAGGACGCGGGCGACCCGGTGGTGATCGAGGGCACGGCGGCCATCGCCACCGACCCGGCCGCGATCCGCCGGGTGCTGGACCTGATGAATGCCAAGTACCGCACCGACCTGGACCCGGGCTTCCTGGACCCGGCCGTGAACGCGACGGTCTGCGTCCGGCCGCAGAAGGTGATCAGCATGCGGCACAGTGACTTCATCGGCTCGCCGACCCGGTGGGAGTTCACCGGATAGGCAGGCCGCCCGCAGGCCGTCAGGACCCGCGGGTCTGCAGGCTCATCAGCAGCACGGCCGGCCTGGTCGGTTTGGCCGATCCGGCCGATGGCTCGATCGTCATGCCGATCTGGTCGCCTGCCGAGAGCCCGGACACGACGACCGGGCTGACCATCCCGCCGTGCCCGGCGGACAGCATCCCGGCCGGCTTATCCCCCGACGGGCTCATCAGCCACAGCTCGTACCGGTGCGCGGCGGGCAGCGCCCGCAGCCCAGCGGCGGTGAACACCAGCCTCCGCTGGGCATGCGACATCACGACGGTCGCGGTCCCGCCGGTGCTGACCCGGCTGGTGAGCCGCGCGGCGTCGCGGGCGTTCAGCACCCGGGCGACTGCCATGCTGCGGCCCTGGGCCATGTCCAGCCGGTGCTGGGCGGCGTGCATGACCACGGCCGCGACCGCGATCACCGCGACCAGCACCGCGGCGGCGGCGGCCGACAGCAGCGGGGCCGCCCGGCGTGGCGGGCGCGCCCGGTGCACCGGGCCGGGCCCGCGCAGCAGCGCCGGGCGGGCGGGCGAGCCACCGGGCAGCAGGTCCATGTCGCCGGGCAGCGGCGGAAGCTGCCGGGTCTGCGCCGCGGCCCGCAGCGCCTGGGCCTTCAGCTCGGCTCGCGGGCTCACTGCGGCCGCGGCGGCCAGCCGGGCCGTCGCCTCCCGCAGTTCCCGCACCTCGCTCTGGCACGCCTCGCAGCCGGCCAAGTGCTGCTCGAACCGGGCCCGGTCGGCGCCGGAGACCGCGTCCATCGCGTAGGCGCCGACCAGCGTGTGGGCGTCCGCGCCGGCGGCTTCCATCACACCACCCCCATGCAGTCGCGCAGCCTGATCAGTCCGTCGCGCATCCGGGTCTTGACGGTCCCGGCCGGCAGGCCGAGCAGCGCGGCGACTTGGTCGTAGGTGTAGCCCTGGTAGTAGGCGAGCGTGACGGCCTCACGCTGCAGCTCGGTCAAGGAGCCCAGGCAGCGCCGGACCCGCTCGGCGTCCAGGCTGGCCTCGGCGGCCTCGGTCACGTCGTCGTAGGCGATCTGCGCCCGGGCGGCTCGCAGCTCACGCTGCGCCGACTTCTGCTCCGACCGCACCCGGTCCACCGCGCGCCGGTGCGCGAGCATCATGATCCACGCCCCGCCGCTGCCCAGCGCTGCGTCATACCGGGCCGCAGTGCGCCAGACATCGAGCAGCACCTCCTGCATGACCTCTTCGGACTGTGCGGGATCGCGCACTACCCGGCGGACCACGCCCAGCACCTGCCCGGCGGTGCGGTCGTAGAGGATGTCGAACGCGCCCTGGTCACCGCGCGCGACGCCGGCCAGCAGCTGCTCCAGCGAGGGAGCGCCCGGCATCGCTGGGCTGTCCTGCGCGGGCGGCCCGCCGGGCTCGCGGGGACTTGGCGACATCCTCACATTGTGTATTCGTCGCCGGTGTCCGCGCAGCTTGCTGTGGGCGGTCTACCCTTGCGTTCGTGCCCGTCGTGTTGGATATGGCCGCGCCGGTGCCGGTTCTGGCGGCCGGCGGGATTGCCGACGGGCGGGGCGTGGCCGCGGCGCTGGCTCAGGGCGCCGCCGGGGCGCTCATCGGGACCCGCTTCCAGGCCTCGGCCGAGTCCCCGGCTATCGACCTCATCCATGACCTGCCGTCCGCAGCTGATCTGGTCGGATTTCTCGCTGCACAGGCGGAGGAAGCACTCTCCCGGGCGGGACGACGCGGTCCGGCCAATACCGGGCCCCCCGGGTAACGAATCACCTGTGTGATGAGCACCGAGCAATCAGCAGCCGCGGGCACCCGGCCCGCCGGGCTGGCGTGGCGGGGGGCGGTCGCAGGAGTGCTGGCCGGCGCTCTGGCCTTGTGCGTCGGGCAGCTAGTGGCCGCCTTCAGCACGCCAAGCGCCTCTCCGGTCGCCGCAGTCGGAGAGCTTTCCATTGATTTCACCCCGCCTGCCGTCAAGAACTTCGCGATCTCGGCGTTCGGCTCGCACGACAAGGAGGTGCTGGTCAGCGGGATCCTGGTGATCCTGGCGATAGCAACGGCGATCATCGGGATACTGGCGGCCCGCAGGCTGATCCTGGGGATGGCCGGGCTCGGGATCTTCGCCGTGGTGGGCGTGATCGCGGCGGTGACCCAGCCGACGGCCGGACCTGGCGCCGCTCTGCCCACCCTGGCCGCGGCAACCGCGGCCGGGCTCGCGCTGTGGTACCTGACCGTGGCGGCAGCCCGTTCAGCGGCAGCCCGTTCAGCGGCAGCCAGATCGGCGGGGGCCCGGTCCGCAGAGGCCCGGTCTGCAGAGGCAGGTTCAGCGGCGCCGGGGTCAGCGGCGGCAGCGGGCGCCGCGACGAGAGTGGCCCGGTCGACCGGAGGGGAGGCGGCCGGACCATCGCAGCACCCGGCCGCCCGGCCGGGCCCCGCCGTCGGCAGCACTGCCCAGGGCTCTAGAGCCCAGGGCTCTGCTGCCCAGGGCGCTATCGTGCCGGACGACGCAGAGGCGGACGCTCCTGCCACCGCCACGGCCGGTCAGGCGCCGGCACTCCCCCGGATGACCGCCGCAGATACCCCGGAAGGGGCCGCAGATACCCCGGAAGGGGCCGCAGATACCCAGGAACAGGACCCCGGGGCTGGCGCGGGCAGCCCGCCTGTCAGCACTGGCCCGGTGCCCGTCGGGGCGGGCTGGGTGCCGGCCGGCGGATCGCAGCCGCCCGGCGGGACTCGGCCGCCCGGCGGGACGGGCCAGCCGCCGGCCCAGCCGCCAGCCAGCACCGGGTCCGGTGGCTGGGCCGGCGGGCCGCCGCCCCGGCGGGGGCGGCGCAGCTTCCTGGTCGCGGGCGGCCTGGTCGCCGGATCGGCCGCAGTGGCCCTCGCGGTCAGCCGCAAGGAACTGCAGAGCGTGAGCGTCGCAGAGGTACAGAAGTCGCTGCGCATCCCGGCCCCGTCCGGCCGGGTGCCCGTGCTGCCGCCGGGTGCCGATCTCAAGGTCCCTGGCCTGGGGCCGTTCGTGACCCCGAACTCGGCCTTCTACCGGGTGGACACCGCGATCGTGCTGCCGGAGATCCCGCCCGCCAGCTGGCAGCTGCGCATCCACGGGATGGTCGACCGGGAAATGGTGCTGACCTTCGACGACCTGCTGCACCGCCCGCTGATCGAGGACTACGTCACCCTGACCTGCGTATCCAACCCGGTCGGCGGTCCCTACATCAGCAACGCCCGGTGGGTCGGCGTGAGCCTGCGCAGCCTGCTGCGGCAGGCGGGCATCAAGGCCGGGGCCGATCAGCTGTTCTGCACCTCGTTCGACGGGTTCACCTCCGGCTCGCCGGTGCAGACCGCGATGGACGGCCGGGACGCGATGCTCGCCGTCGCGATGAACGGCCAGCCGCTGCCAGTCGAGCACGGCTTCCCGGTCCGCATGGTGGTGCCGGGCCTGTACGGCTACGTCTCGGCGTGCAAGTGGATCACCGACATCGAGGTCACGACCTACCGCTCGAACGTCGCCTACTGGGCGCAGCGCGGCTGGTCGCAGCAGGCGCCGATCAAGACCGAGTCGCGCATCGACGTGCCCAGCGGCCTGAGCCTGGTCAAGCCGGGGAAGGTGGCCGTAGCCGGCGTGGCCTGGGCGCAGCACAAGGGCATCGACGCGGTGCACGTGCGGGTGGATGGCAGCCCCTGGAACCAGGCGACGCTCGGCGCGGTGCCCGGCATCGACACCTGGCGCCAGTGGGCCTGGGACTGGGACGCCAAGCCCGGGCGCCATGTGATCGAGTCCCGGGCCACCGACAAGACGGGCTACACCCAGACCTCGCTGCAGGAGTCGCCGGAGCCGAACGGCGCCAGTGGCTACCCGCAGGTGAGCGTGACGGTCGGCAGCTGACCGCAGGGCTGTCAGCGAGGGCACGCAGTACTGGCAGCCCGGCCGGCTCACAGCAGCTGGTCGCGCACCTGTCCGTACATGTAGGCGCCGAGCCAGCGGCCCACCTCGTCGAAGAACCGCTGCCGGTCGTCGGCGGGCCGGGCGGCCGCGCGGACCGCAGGCCGCGGGCGCGGCAGGCCGGTCCCGGCGGCCAGTCGGGCCGCCAGGCCGACCCGGTCACCGCGCAGCGCCACCGGCTGCACCGTGCCTGCCTGCACAGTGCCTGCCTGCACCGTGCCCGGGTGCGCAGTGCCCGGGTGCGCAGTGCCCGGCTGCACAGTGCCTGCCCGCACAGTGCCCGGCCTGGGCGCCACACCGGTTCCGGCCGACCGGCCGGACGCCTCGGTCACTGCCTGCCGGGCGCCGCTGATGCTGGTGACGCTGGCGGCCGTGCTGCCGGAGCCGACTTTGCCGCCAGGGCCGGCCCCGCTGCCCGAGCCGGCTGAGCTGCCGGTTTCGCCGCGGCCTGCGCCGCTGGCGCTCCCCGTGCCGCTGGCAAGCCCCGTGCCGCTGGCAAGCCCCGTGCCGTTACTGCCACCCGCCCGGCCGGCGCCGGCCGGGCTGCCGTCGTCCTTACCGGGGGCTGCAGCGCCGCTGTCGCCGCGACCGGACCCGTTCTTGCCGGTGCCGCTGGTCCGCTTTGCCTGGTCGGCGCTGGTCAGCCTGCTGGTACCAGCGGTTCCCGCGCCCACTGCGGCCTCAGCCGCCACGTTCGCAGCCGGCCCGGTGCCGTCGGCCCCGGCCGCGGTGCTGCCCTCGGCGCAGTCGGCGTCCGGCCGCCCGGCGGCGCTGCCTGGCTCCAGCCCGTCTCTGAGCCGTAGCCAGGTAACGTGCCGGCCGAGCGGCATGGTCTCCGGGCCGCCCCGGCGATCCGCCCGCTTGCGGGACTTAGCAGCCTTGCCATTCCCGGCGGGCGGCTCGGCCGGCGGCGAGATGACCAGCACCGGGCAGGGGATGTCCAGCGGCCCGCGCTCGCGGCGGCCGAACGCGGGACTGGTCAGGATCATCGCGTCGGCGGGCCTGGACTCCCGGCGCGAATCGCACCACAGCGCCGCCGCGACGGCTCCCGCCGCGTGCGCGCCGACGATCAGCGCGTCGATGCCTGCCGAGTCGCGCAGGTAGGCGCAGGCGGCGTCGATCTCCGGGAAGCAGGCCCGCAGCGACTTCCCGGCCCGCCGCTTGCCGCTAGCCGCCCGCTCGCCCTTGGCGTCATTCCGCAGGTCGGCCACATAGAAGTGAAAGCCACGCTCGGTGTACCAGCTGGCCAGGTCGTCCGGCACGAACTCGTCGTCCAGGCAGTGCAGGTAGAGCACTGCGCGCCGGCTTGGCCGCGCCGACCTGCGGCACAAGATCACCGGTTCCTGCTCCTGTGCGTTCTCCGCGCCGGACGGCAGTTCGATGGTTTCGTACCCGTCGGTCACACTGTCTTGTTCCGCGATCAGGCCCATCGGCTCCCCCGTCCCTCGGCCACGCTCGCACGGCAGGCCTGCGGCCCGCCTGCCGTACGGCCCGCGTCGTCGCAGGCGCGCATGGGCGCTGCCCAGCGCGGCAGCGCCTTCCCCGTAACAATCCAGTTCCCCGCCGCCCCCCGGCGTACGGGTCGTGGTGACACTCGCGGCGCACTCGGGGCCGCGCCGCTCCGGTCAAGTCACGGTTGGCCCCCGCCAGCGCATGCGGACTGTATCCGGAACGTGACGACAAGTCTCGCACCGTAATTGGCTCAGCGCCCGGAGAACACGCGAGGTCATCCTGGCAGTCTGTGCTCTTGAGCCGGCGCAGTCGCGACGGCGGGCTGCCGCACGCGACCGGCGCCCTGCCGGATGAGAACGGGGCCGGACATGAGAACGGGGCCCCCGCATGTATGAGATGCAGGGGCCCCGCCGCCGGTCGGATGGCGCGCCGATTGCTCGGCGGCTCGTGCCTCCCGGCCTTCCACCGGAGTCGGGTACCCGCTTGAAGTGCCGGTTTCCCGGCCTCCGCGCGGTCCCGCAGGTGCCTGCGGGCGGTATCCGTCGTCGGTGGTGAGAGAATATCTACGCCTCCCGGGCCAGCGGCACAAGACGTTTCCCGGGAGAACTCCGAGATTCTTCCGCTGTCCACAGGACATGTCCGCCTTATCCCCCGGCCAGCCGCCTTATCCCCCGCGCTGCCGCGGTTTTCCACCGGCTCATCCACAGCCCGCCGGATGGGGCGCCAGCCCGGGACTTATGGGGCGCCAGCCCGGGACTTTGAGCAGTCCTGCAGGCGTTGCAGAAGATCCGCAGAGGCCGAGAGGACATCCTGGAGCCGTGGACAACCAGATGTACTCGACGAAAACCAGCCGCCGACGGCGGGATCTGCTGAACGCCGTGGCGGCCCGGCAGCAGGCGACGCACCGGCTGCGCCAGGCCACGGCGGGCATCGGCGCGGCGAGCGTGCTGGCCGGCGGGGCCCTGGCCTTCGGACTGCCCGGGTCCGCGCACAGCTCGTCCGCAGCCAGCACGGCCGGGTCGGGCTCGGATGCCCGCCATGCCAGGCTGACGCCCTCCGCGGCGCCGGCCCGCAGCTCCGGCTCAGCTAGTTCCGGCAGCTCTCATTCCAGCTCCGGCAGCTCCAGTTCCAGCTCCGGTAGTTCCAGTTCCAGTTCGGGCAGCTCAGGTTCCGGCACGGGCAGCGCGGTGTCCGGAGGCTCGTGATGACCACCACCCGGCTGCCCGGTCCGCCGGACCTGCCCGCTGCCGCCGACTGGCGGGCCCTTGGCACGCTGGTCCGGCTGGTCGTGACCGACCCGCGGTGCCTGCCCGGCGCCCGGGCCATGCTGACCGCTGACCTCGCGGACGTCGACGTCGCCTGCAGCCGGTTCCGGCCCGACTCGGAGATCACGGCGCTGGACCGGTTGCCCGGTGATCGCACGGAGGTGCCGGTCAGCCCACTGCTCGCCGAGGCGATCGAGGTGGCGCTGCGGGCCGCGGAGCTGACCGACGGCGACGTAGACCCGACGGTCGGCACGGCCATGTCGGAACTGGGCTACGACCGAGATTTCGCGCTGGTGCGGCCAGAAGGGCCGCCGGTGCGGCTGACGGTCCGGTCAGTGCCCGGCTGGCAGCACGTCCGGCTGGACCGCGGAGCCGGACGGCTCAGCCTGCCCGCCGGGGTGCGGCTGGACCTCGGGGCGACCGCGAAGGCCTGGGCCGCCGACCGCAGCGCCGCCCGGCTGGCCGACCGGTTCGGCTGCGGGGTGCTGGTCAGCCTGGGCGGCGACATCGCCGTGGCCGGACCCGCTGCGGCGGGCGGCTGGAGCATCCGCGTGCAGGACATCTGCGCCCGGCCCGAAGATCCGCCAGCCGGCCCCAGCACGGTCGTGTCGATCCGCAGCGGCGGCCTGGCCACCTCCAGCGTCGCCGCGCGGCGGTGGCGGCGCGGCACCTCGGTGCTGCATCACATCCTCGACCCGCGCACCGGGCTGCCGGCCCGCCCGGTCTGGCGCACCGTCTCGGTGACCGCTTCCACCTGCGCCGACGCGAACGCCGCCAGCACGGCCGCGATCATCAAGGGCGACCGGTCCCCGGACTGGCTGGCCGGGCTCGGCCTGGCCGCCCGGCTCGTCGCCAGCGACGGCGCCGTGCGGGCGCTCGGCGGCTGGCCGCCCGACGAGGACTGAAGCAATCCGTCTTTGCGCCGGGCGGTTCCAGCGCATGGCCGCATCATCGCAGGCCGCGTGCGACGGGGGCGCCGCGGCGGGGTGCGGCGCCGCCGCCGGCGCCACGCTGCCCCGGGCAAATGCCATAGCCGACAGCCGCGAGCCGCGACACTATGGAGCCATGACAGTCACGAATGCGGGCGCCGGACGCCCGCCCGGATTTGCGGGCGGCACGCCAGCCGCCATCGCGCTCAGCGGACTGCACAAGAACTTCGGCCCGGTCGCCGCCGTCAAGGGCGTGGACATGACCGTCGCCCCGGGTGAGATCGTCGCGTTCCTCGGGCCCAACGGCGCGGGCAAGACGTCCACCATCGACATGATCCTCGGCCTCTCCGAGCCATCGGCCGGCCAGGTATCGGTCTTCGCGATGGCACCGCGGCGGGCCATCAGCCACGGACTGGTCTCGGCCGTCATGCAGACCGGTGGCCTGATCAAGGACTTCACCGTCGGCGAGACGGTCCAGTACACCGCGAGCCTGTTCAGCCAGGCCCGGCCGGCCGAGGAAGTGCTGCGCCGCGCCGGGATCTCCGACATCGCCGGGCGGCTCGTCGGCAAGTGCTCGGGCGGCGAGCAGCAGCGCCTGCGGTTCGCCATGGCCCTGCTCTGCGACCCGGAACTGCTGATCCTGGACGAGCCGACCACCGGCATGGACGTGGAAGGCCGGCGCGGGTTCTGGGCCGCTATCCGGCAGGACGCCGACCGCGGCCGGACGGTCCTGTTCGCCACCCATTACCTGGAAGAAGCCGACGAGTACGCCGACCGCATCGTGCTGCTACGGCGTGGCGAGATCGTCGCGGACGGCACGGCGGCGGAGGTGAAGGCGCTGGCGTCCGGGCGCACGGTGCGCGCCACCCTGCCCGGCGCCGACATGGCGACGCTGCGAGGCCTGCCCGGCGCGGACAGCGTCGAGGTCCGCGGCGACACCGTGCTGGTGCACTGCAGTGACAGCGACGCGGTGGCCCGCTACCTGCTCACCAGCACCCAGGCCCGCGACCTGGAGATCACCGCGCGCGGTCTTGAGGATGCCTTCATTGCCCTGACCAGTGACGAGACGACCTCGGGAGCGTCGCGATGACCAGCAGGCAGCTGAACGCGCCGGACCTGACCGCCCGCCGCGCGCCGGGCCTGGGCGGCTTCAACGCCACGATCCTCGGACTGGAGGTCCGGCGACTGCTGCGCAACCGCAGGACCCTGCTGTTCACGATGATCCTGCCCGCGATCCTGTTCCTGCTCTTCGGGCTGAACAAGCAGTACGCGACCCTGCAGGAAGGCAAGGGAAACGTATCCGCGTTCATCATGATCAGCATGGCGCTGTACGGCGCGGTCCTGGCCACCACCAGCGGCGGGGCGATGGTCTCCATCGAGCGGGCGGAGGGCTGGAGCCGCCAGCTGCGCATCACCCCGCTGACCCCGGTGGCCTACATCGCCGTCAAGATGCTGACCGCGATGGTGCTCGGGCTGGGCTCGGTGATCGTGGTCTTCGCCGTGGGGGGCCTCACCGGCAAGCCGTCGATGCCCGGCTATCTGTGGCTCGCCTGCGGGCTGGCGGTGTGGGTGGGCTCGCTGGTGTTCGCCGCGTTCGGGCTGTTCATGGGATATCTGCTGCCGACGGCCAACGTGATGCAGATCATGTCGTTCGCGCTCCTGCTGTTCTCCTTCGGCGGCGGACTGTTCGTCCCGCTCAGCCAGTTCCCGCAGGTGCTGCAGACGATCGCCAAGTACACGCCGCTGTACGGGCTCAACCAGCTCGTGCACGCACCGCTGCTGAACCAGGGCGTACAGCTGGCCTGGGTGGCCAACGCCGTCGCATGGCTGGTCCTCTTCACCGGCGGCGCCGTCTGGCGCTTCCGCAAGGACACCGCCCGGGTGTGAGGCGCGCCGCCGGCGGGCGCCGATGACCGGGCAGCCCGACCGGGAACGGTGGAATGCCCGGTATTCCGGGGACTTCCGGCCGTCGTTCCGGCCGCATCCGCTCGCCGTGCAGGTTTTGGGCGGCGGGCAGGTTCTCGGCGGCGGGCAGGCCTGCGACGGGGAACTGCCGGACGGGCCGGTGCTGGACCTGGCCTGCGGGCCGTCCGGCAGCGCCCTGCTGGCGGCGGCGGCCGGGCGGGCGGTCACGGCGGTGGACGTGGCCGAGACGGCGCTGCACCTGCTCGCCGCGGAGGCCGGCCGCCGCGGGCTGGCGGACCTCATTACCTGCGTGCACGCCGACCTGAGCAGCTGGCGGCCGCCGCCGTCGCGGTACGCGCTGGTGCTGTGAACTGGGTACTGGGATGCGGCGCTTTTCCCGGCCGCTGCCGCGGCGATCCGACCCGGCGGCCTGCTCGGCTGGGAAGCGTTTACGGAGCAGGCCCGCGCGGTCCGGCCGGGCCTGGCCGCGCAGTGGTGCCTGGGCCCCGGCGAGCCCGCGGCGCTGCTGCCCGCCGGCTTCGCGCTCGTCGACCAGCACGACCGGCCCGACGATCAGCACGGAACCCGCCGCCGCATGCTGGCGCGCTGCGGCGCCCGCTGACCGGCGCCGTCTCCCTGTCTCCTTCGCGCGCGCGAGCCCGCGGCCGGGCTTCAGAAGAAGCGCACAGCTGCCCTAGAGCGGCAGCTTGGGCTGGTAGCGCACTATCGCTGTCATGAGCACACCCGATTGCCGCCGGACCGCTGGCCGGACGCGCGGCTGCGCCGGCCCGGACCGGCCATGAACCACATCACCGGCAGCACCGCCCTCTGGTACGCCAGCCGGGCCACCGGCATCGTCGCGCTGGTGCTGCTGACCGCCGTCGTCCTGCTCGGGATCCTGGTCAGCCGGCAGGGCCGGCTGCCGGGCCTGCCCCGGTTCGCGGGCACCGCGCTGCACCGCAGCGTGTCGATGCTGGCCGTGTGCTTCCTGGTCGTGCACGTCGCCACCGCGATCGCCGACCCCTACGTCAGCATCCGCGCGCTGGCCGCGGTCATCCCGTTCACCTCCGCCTACGAGCCGCTCTGGCTCGGCCTCGGCGCGGTGGCGGCCGACCTGATCATCGCGCTGATCGGCACCAGCCTGCTGCGCGCGCGCATCGGCCGCCGGGTCTGGCGCGGCGTGCACTGGCTGGCCTACGCCGGCTGGCCGGTCGCGCTCGCGCACAGCCTGGGCGCCAGCACCGACCTGCGCCACGGCGGCCTGTTCGACCTGGCCCTCGGCTGCTGCCTCGTGGTGGCCGCCGCGGTGGCATGGCGGCTGGCCGGTGCGGCCCGGTCGGCGCCTGTCGCGCACCGGGCTGCCGCCGTGCTGGCCGGCTCCGGCCAGGCAGCACGCCAGCGTCCTCGCCGCGACCGCCCCGGCCACGGGCAGCCGGACTATAACCGCCCGGGCTACCGGCGGCCCGACTACGAGCGGCCGCAGCATGACCGGCCGAAGGCAGGGATCCGATGAGCGCCGAGACCACGACCATGCTGCTGACCGCGGACGGCTCGGCTGCGCACCACCCGGGCGCGCAGGCCCCGGACGCGCCGCATCCGGCCCGGCGGCCCGCATCGCCGCCCGCGCCCGGCACGCTGCCGCGGCTGCTGCCGGCCGGGCCGCCCGCAGCCGATCTGGCCGGGCACCAGGCGAGGTTCGGCGCGCTCCCCTACCGCGGTCGACCCGGCCTGCTCATCCCGGCGATCGAGGCGTCCGGGCTGACCGGCCGAGGCGGCGCCGCGTTCCCCGTGCACCGCAAGATGACCGCCGTCCTCGGCGCCCGGCGCCCGCCGGTCGTCGTCGGCAACGGCGCCGAGGGCGAGCCCGTCAGCGGCAAGGACCGCTGCCTGCTCTGGCAGTCCCCGCACCTGGTGCTCGACGGGCTGCAGCTGGCGGCCGAGGCGCTCGGCGCGACGGCGGCGGCCCTGTACGTGCACCGCGACGACCGGCTGATGGCCCGCCTGTCG
Organism: Streptosporangiaceae bacterium; assembly: GCA_052143655.1. Taxonomy (GTDB): domain Bacteria; phylum Actinomycetota; class Actinomycetes; order Streptosporangiales; family Streptosporangiaceae; genus CAVSUR01. Next base: position 14,575 of record JBKQSL010000128.1, read on the forward strand.
GCCGTGCTCGCGCAGCGGTCCGCGGCAGGCCTGGACCGGGTCGCCGTCGAGCTGGCCGGCGCGCCGGGCCGGTTCCTGGCCGGCGAGGAGTCGGCGCTGGCCAGCGCGGCCGCCGGCGGGCCCGCCCGGCCCGCCTACAAGCGGCCCCCGGTGTACCTGCGCGGCATCGGCGGCCGTCCTACGCTGGTGCAGAACGTCGAGACCCTGGCCCATGTGGCGCTGATCGCCCGCTTCGGCCCCGGCTGGTTCCGCTCGGTCGGCACCGCGGACGAGCCCGGCAGCATGCTGTGCACGGTGCTGAGGCCCGACGGCGGCAGCACCGTCGTCGAGGCTGCGCTGGGCACCCCGCTGGCGGCCCTGGCCGACTGCGGCGCCGGGGTCCAGGCGGTGCTGTGCGGCGGCTACCACGGAGCATGGCTGACCGCGGCGGACGCCGCCTGGCTGCGGCTGTGCAACGCCGACCTCCGGCCGGCCGGCGCATTCGCCGGCGCCGGGATCCTCGGCGCGCTGCCGGCCGACCGGTGTGGCCTGGCCGAGACCGCACGGGTGGCGCGCTACCTGGCACTGGAATCGGCCGGCCAGTGCGGCCCGTGCCTCAGCGGGCTGCCCCGGATCGCGGCCGCGCTCACCGGCCTGGCCGGACCGTCTCCTGACCCGGGCACCCTGGCGGACGTACGCCGCTGGGCCGGGCTGGTGCAGGGGCGCGGCGCGTGCCGCCACCCGGATGGCACTGTCCGGTTCGTGCGCAGCGCGCTGACCGTGTTCGGCCCCGAGATCGCCGCGCACGCGCGCGGCACCTGCACCGCCACGTCCGGGCAGCCGTTCCTGCCGCTGCCCGCGCCGCCGCGCGGCGAGCAGGACTGGCGCTGACGATGCCCGTGCCGACGATGCCCGCCCGGCCGCCCGGCCGGGCCGGAAGCCAGCGTGGAGCTGATGGACAGATGACCAGTTTCCTGCAGGTGAACCCGGTGGCCTGCACCGGCCACGGGGCCTGCGCTGAACTCCTGCCTGAGCTGGTGACGCTGGATGAGTGGGGGTACCCGGTGCTGGACGGCAGCCCGGTCCCGGCGACCCTGCTGCGGGCGGCCCGCCGCGCGGTGACGGCCTGCCCCGCGCTGGCGCTGCACCTGGACCGCGACCAGGACCGGGCCTGATCTGGGCGCGCTGGCCTGCTGAGCGCGCTGCCCGGTGACTGCGCTGCCCGGTGACTGCGCTGACCTGGGCGGCGCGACGGCGGGGCGCTCAGAAGAAAAGCAGAGCTAACGCATAATGGGCTCGGAGCCGCGGCAGACACACTTGAGGGTATGAGCACCATGGCCGACTCAGCATTGTCCGCGCAGCCCGCCCAGCAGGGCGGTGAGGCGGCGCTCAGCCGCGCGGACGGCACCCCGGTGCGGGTCCTCGTCGTCGACGACGAGCCCAGCCTGGCCGAGCTGCTCGCCAGCGTGCTGCGCTACGAGGGCTGGGAGATCCGCACCGCGGCCGACGGCACCAGCGCGGTCCGCGCCGCCCGCGAGTTCGAGCCGGACGCAATCGTGCTGGACATCATGCTCCCGGACTTCGACGGCCTGGAGGTGCTGCGCCGGGTCCGCGCCGCCCTGCCGAATGTCTGCGTGCTGTTCCTCACCGCCCGGGACTCCGTCGAGGACCGGGTCAGCGGCATCACCGCCGGCGGCGACGACTACGTCACCAAGCCGTTCAGCCTGGAAGAGGTGCTGGCCCGGCTGCGCGGGCTGCTTCGGCGGGCCGGCATGGCCCGGGCCCGCGGCGGCACCGAGGTGGTCGTCGGCGACCTGGTCATGGACGAGGACGCGCGGGAGGTGCGCCGCGGCGGCGAGGTGATCGAGCTGACCGCGACCGAGTTCGAGCTGCTGCGCTTCCTGATGCGCAATCCGCGGCGAGTGCTGTCCAAGGCCCAGATTCTCGACCGGGTGTGGAATTACGACTTCGGCGGCCAGGCGCACGTGGTCGAGCTGTACATCAGCTACCTGCGCAAGAAGATCGACGCGGACCGCGAGCCGCTGATCCACACTGTGCGCGGCGTGGGCTACGTCCTGAAGCCGTCGAGCTGACCATGCCGGCCAGCGCGGTCCCGGCGGGAACGCCGCGGCGCGGGGCCAGCCGTCTGCTCGGCGGGCCCGGCCGGTGGATGGCCGCGCGGACCCTGCGCGGGCGGCTGATCGCCGGCGTCCTCGTCCTGCTGGCGATGGCCTGCGCCACCGTCGGGATGGTCACCTACGCACATCTGCGCTCGGTGCTGATCGGCCAGCTGAACCAGCAGCTGGCGCAGGCCAGCCAGCGATACACCCAGTGCCTGTACCCGCCGCCGCAAGACGGGGACCACGGCAGCCCGCCGGGCCTGGGCATTGGCCCGCATGACGGGGACGGGGATATCGACAATGCGCAGCAGCACGCCAGCAGCCCCGGCGACTGCGCACAGTATCAGGCCACTGGCGCGATCACCGGGGCGATCTCGGGCGGCACCGTCCGGCACTCCTACCTGGCCACCGAGGAGAACATCGCGAGCAGGTGCGATCTGAGCGCCGCCGACAAGCAGGAGCTGAGCGAGCTGCCCGCCAACGGCCGCCCGCAGGCGGTAACGCTGACCGCCTACGGCCCGTATCAGATGGTGGCGACCCGGATCAATGACAGCGTGTACGTCAACGGGCTGCCGCTCGCCCCGGTTGACAACACCCTGCGCCAGGTAGCCGCCGCCGAGATCGCCGTGTTCGGGGCAGCCCTGGTGCTGACCGGGATCCTCGGCACCGCCTGGGTCCGGCTGTCGCTGCGGCCGCTGCGGCGCGTCGCCGCCACCGCCGCGCGGGTCACCGAGCTGCCGCTGGGCACCGGCGACGTCGCCCTGCCCGACCGGGTCGAGTACGCCAGCTCGCGGACCGAGGTAGGGCAGGTCGGTGCGGCGTTCAACCGGATGCTGGGGCACGTGGAGTCGGCCCTCGGCCGGCGCGCGGCCAGCGAAGCCCGGCTGCGCCGGTTCGCCGCCGACGCCAGCCACGAGCTGCGCACGCCGCTGGCCGCGATCCGCGGCTATGCCGAGCTGGCCCGGCGCGACCCCGGCCCGGTCCCCGAGGCGGTGGCGCATGCGCTCAGCCGGGTCGAGTCCGAATCCGCCCGGATGAGCTTGCTGGTCGACGAGCTGCTGCTGCTAGCCCAGCTGGACGCGGGCCGGCCGCTGGCCAGTGAGCCGGTTGACCTGACCCGGCTGGCCATCGACGTGACCAGCGATGCGCAGGTCGCCGCGCCCGGCCATCGCTGGCTGCTGGAGCTGCCCGACGAGCCGGTCAGCGTCCGCGGCGATGAACAGCGCCTGCATCAGGTGCTGGCCAACCTGCTCAGCAACGCCGCCAAGCACACGCCGAAGGGCACCACGGTGACGGTCGCGCTGGCCCGCCGGGACGGCCCGTCAGGCACGGGCGGGCCGGGGACGGTGCAGGTCACCGTGACCGACGACGGCCCCGGTATCCCCGCGGACCTGCAGCCCGCGCTGTTCGAGCGGTTCGTCCGCGGGGACAGCTCCCGCTCGCGCGCGGCCGGCAGCACCGGCCTGGGGCTGGCAATCGTCGACGCAGTGACCGCCGCGCACCACGGCACCGTGGCGGTGGCCAGCCGCCCCGGCCAGACCCGGTTCACGATCACGCTGCCGCAGCTGGCCTAGCCCGCCGGGCCCGCGCCGTCCGGCGGCGGCTCCCCCGCTGAGCCGTGCAGTCCGATTCCGTGCAGTCCGGAGCCGTGCAGTCCGCGCGCAGAGCTGGCCCGCAGGTAACGTTCAGGCGGTTTCGGGTCAGAACGACGGCAGAAAAGCGCCACAGCCGCGCGCCAGCATGATCATCCACGCTGGCTGGCATGAGCAC
>JBKQSL010000129.1:0-5020 GCA_052143655.1 Streptosporangiaceae bacterium
CCCGCATCGATGTGCCCACGCTGGTGATTCACGGGGATGCCGACCGCATACTTCCCAACGCGTCTGCGGGACTGCGCACCGCCAAGCTCATCAAGGGGGCGCGCCTGCTGGTCGTGAAGGACGGTCCGCACTGCGTCCCGTGGACGCACTCGGAAGAGGTGAACGCTGAATTGCTGAGCTTCCTGGGCAAGAGTGCCGGCAAGTCAGAAAAGAAGGTTTCCTGAGCGACTAGCTTCGTAAGACGGAGCGCGACCTGACCGGTACCAGGGAAACTGATGAAGCCCTAACAGGAGGACTGGTGCCTGACACGCGAATCGCCCTGGTGACCGGTGCGACCGCAGGCCTGGGCCGGGCGATCGCGGCAGCCCTCGCCGAGCAAGGGATGCACATCCTCGTGCACGGCCGCGACGCCAAGCGCGCAGCCGCCGTCGTGGACCAGATCGCCGGATCCGGCGGCACCGCCCAGGCTGTTCTCGCTGACCTGGCCTCGCTTGAACAGGTCTGCGAGCTGGCAGACCAGGTGAGTGCTGGCCATGACACCATCGCGCTGCTGGTCAACAACGCCGGGGTCGGAGCAGGCAGGCCGCCCTACCGCAAGCGGCAGCTCAGCGCCGACGGCCACGAGCTGCGCCTGGCCGTCAACTACCTCGCCCCGGCGCTGCTCGCCCGGCGGCTGATCCCGGCGCTCAAGAACGGGGCACCCGCCCGGATCGTCAATGTCGGCTCGGTCGGGCAGGCTCCCGTCGACTTCGCCGACCTGCGGATGGACAGCCACTACACCGGTGCCCAGGCGTACTACCGCAGCAAGTTCGCCTTCGCCGCGTTCACCTTCGACCTCGCCGAAGAGCTCGCGGGCAGCGGAATCAGTGTCAACTGCCTGCACCCGGCATCCCTGATGAACACCCACATGGTCCGGCAATCGATGATCCCGCCCATGTCCACCGTAGCCGCCGGCGTCAAGGCGGTCATGAACCTGGCAACCGGACCGGCCGGCGGCACGGTCACCGGGCGTTACTTCGACGGCATGAACGAAGCCAGAGCACACGAAGGAACCTACGATCCAGCGACCCGGTCCCGGCTGCGCACAGACACCGCCGAACTGCTGGCGCCCTTCCTGACCGGCAGCGACCGAGCCACCCCGTAGCCGAGGCCCATCAGACCCACCTAGCCGCGCACATTACGAGCCAGCACGCCTACGTTCCACGGCGACACCATCGCATGCCTGTGGGGTGCCGCTCTTGTCACCGCCTCTGCCGCCGGGCCCAGCACTCTTCCCGCGAACCAGCCGCCGCGACTGAGACCAGCACCAAGACTCAGCGAAGACAAGAAAACTGTCATTATCCGATGTTCGGCTTAGCGGCGCCGTAGGTCTTTTCCGCGATCCAGGTGGGGGGACTATACCCGTGACATCATCACTCCTGGATCCCGGCGATGACCTCTGCGGTGGTGAGCACCTCGGCGTAGAGCGGTCCGTTGAGCTCGACGGCGGCGTGCATCCACTCCTTGGTAAATGAAGCGGTCGCGTCCTTGACCAGCGTGACCGCATAGCCGAGTTCCATAGCCCAGCGGCCGGTGCCTTCCACGCAGCCCCGTGCAGTCAGCCCGGCCAAGATGATGTGCTCGATGCCGTGCTGGCGAAGTTGCTGGCCGAGGTCGGTGTGGGCGAAGCCGCTGATGCCCCAGTGCTCGGTCGCCACGATGTCGCCGTCCCGCGGGGCGAAATCCGGGTACCACTTTCCGCCCTTCGTGCCCGCCGCGTACAGCTCCTTCTCACGCAGCCGCCGCTGTACAGGCGCTGGCCGCAGCCAGCCCTCCAGGTCTCCCGTGTGGTAGCGGCGATGCGGGGCGATGACGACCTGAATGCCCGCGGCACGCACTGCGCCCAGCAACTCGCGGATGTGCTGGTGCAGACCGACAGACTCGGCAACCTCCTTGAGCAGCGGGTAGATCCCGCCGTCCTCGGCGAAGAAGTCGTTGTACGGGTCGACGAGGACGAACGCGGTCCTGGCGGTGTCGTAGCTGTTTGTCATGGACATCAGTCTTGGCGAGGTGACGTGGGTATACCAGTGGCCTGGATGTCACTGATCGCGGGTTTCGTGCCACAATGCTGGTATGGCCGCTTTCCGGCGCGTCGCCGCCTACGCCCCGCCCGGGGCCGTCGGGCTTGGCCTGGGCCTGGCCAGCGCGATCTTCCAGGCCAGGCCCGGGCTCTCCGCATTCAAGTTCGATCTCTGCGCCGGACGGCCCGGGCGGCTGGCCACCGATCTGGGCGTGCCCGTCCTGGTGGAGCACGGCCCGGAACTGTTCGCCGAGGCGGACCTGATCTTGCTGCTGCCGGGCGCGAGCTTCGCCGAACCACCTCCCGGGCACGTTGTTTCGGCGCTGCTCGCCGCGCGCGAACGCGGCGCCACGCTGGCCGCCCATTGCCTGGGCGTGTTTCACCTGGCGGCGACCGGGCTGCTCGACGGACTGGAAGTCACCACGCACTGGCAGTACGCTGACCGCCTCACCGCGTGCTATCCGCGGGTGCGGGTCCGGCCGGAGGCCCTCTACCTCGATCAGGGGAACATCGTCACCGGCGCCGGTGCGGCGGCCGGGATCGACATGTGCCTGCATCTGATCCGCCGCTACCACGGAGCGGCACTGGCCAACTCGATCGCGCGGATCCTGGTTACCCCGCCGCACCGGGACGGCGGGCAGCAGCAGTTCATTACCGCGCCGCTGGCGGACGGCGGCGACGGGGACCGGCTGGCCGGCGTGATCGCGTGGGCCAGGGCGAACCTGGACCGCCAGCTACCGCTCGACGAGCTCGCGGCCCGCGCGCTGATGAGCCGGCGGTCGTTCGTCCGCCATTTCAAGGCGGCCACCGGCGCCACACCGCACGCCTGGCTGCTCAGCCAGCGGCTCAGCCTGGCCCAGGAGCTACTCGAAACCACGAGCCTGCCCGTGGAGCAGATCGCGGAACGGGTCGGCTACCGCAGCGCTGCCGTTTTCCGCGAGCAATTCGCGGCCCGGCGAGGCCTCGCGCCACGCGACTACCGGCGTACCTTCAGCCGTACGACGTGAACGCCCGCTCCGCCTCCGAGATCACCCGCTTACCCCTGGCCCCAGTACGCCCGGCCAAACAAATGTCAAAGTCCGATGTTCGGCTTCCCGGCGCCGTAGGTCTTCTCTGGCTGAGATCGCCTGACTCAGTCTGGTGCCGGACAGGCTCGACCCTCGCCGCAACTGAGTATGATAAATGTATGAAAAGAATTACTGTCAGCCTTCCCGATGAACTGGCAGAGCAGGTCAAGCGGGCCGCAGGCGGCGAGCGCCGGGTCAGCTCCTACGTGGCCGCAGCGCTTGAGGACTACACCGAGCGAGAGGACCTGGAAGAGGTGCTGGCCTCGTGGAATTCCGAGACGCCCGTGCCGGAGGAAGTCTGGCGACAGGTTCAGGGCGAGCTAGCCGAAGCCGGCCTCACCAGCCAGCCCAGACGAGATGACAGGCTGGCCGGGTGACAGCCGGCGCGGTAGCCGGGCTCACCCTCGACACCGGCGCGCTTCTTGCGCTTGACCATCCCGGCAAGGCGATTGTCATGCAGGCCCGCCTGGATGAGACCCTGCGGCGCGGGGGTACCGTCTGCGTTCCCGCCGGCACCATCGCGCAGGCGCGGCGCAGTTCCCGTCAGGTCCGCCTGGCCCGGCTGCTCAAGTCGCGGGACATCGACATCGCCGTCATGACGCCGAACGTCGCGCGGAGCGTGGGGCTGCTGTGCGCGCGCAGCGGCCACGACGATGTCATCGACGTTCACGTGGCGCTCTGTGCCAGGGAGCGCAGGCACGCCGTCGCCACCAGCGACCCTGATGACATTCTGCGCATCGACCATGCACTGCCGGTCATCAAGGTCTAGATCGCAGGTAACAGGACAGCCGAAGTCCTCCTGTGCGTGGTCCCGCGACCTCGCTGGCGCTTGGCGCTGCTCACGCGGGATAGCCAGTGACATCACTACTGGCACTGCTGCAAAGCAGCCGGGCTGCGCTCAGCGCGGAGGGTAGCAGCGCCGCGTTACCGGCAGGCCACTGCGGCGCGGACACCGTGTTACAAGCCGCGCCAAGAAAATTGGTCACCTAGAACATAGAAGTCCTGGCCCCATGGTTGTGACAGCCACGGGGTTTGCGCCCGCCGGGCGCATCGGCGATGTGCACCCAGATGGGTCCTCTGTCACGTCAGTCATCTGGTGTCTCCTCCGTTTCGGGAGTTACACCGTTTAAACCTACAGTCCTACAGGAGAGGGACGACGACCCACGTATCGTCAAGACGTCTCTGACCGTGAGGAGACTGGATGCCCCTCCGGCGGTCGAACCGCTGAAAGGATGGGCAAATGCGCATTACGCCTCGTTACGGTGGTGCGGCCGTCGTTAATGTCGATGCCATGGTGCGCTCCCCTTCGATGGCGCTCGTCCGCCAGCGCGCACGGCTCGCAGAGTCGCTCCGCGGACTCACCACCGGGGAATGGAACACGCCCAGTCGATGTGGCGGATGGACCGTCCAGGACGTGGTCGAGCATCTGGCGGGGGTGAACCGGTTCTGGTCGCTGTCAATCCAGGCTGGCCTGCGTGGCGAGCCGACCCGGCTTCTCGCGTCCTTCGATCCGGTACGGGTTCCGGCGGCCATGGTGGAGGCGGCCCGCGGCGCCAGCGCTTCAGCGACCCTCGATAGCTTCCAGGCGACGAATGCAGAGCTGGAGACTCTCGTTACGTCGCTCACGGACGAGGACTGGGACAAGCCGGCCGAGGCGCCTCCGGGGCACGTCGCGATTCGCGCTGTGGCAGTGCACGCGCTCTGGGATTCGTGGGTGCACGAACGAGACATCCTTGTCCCGCTCTCGCGCCAGCAGGCCGTCGAATTCGACGAAGTCTTGCTGTCGCTTGCCTACGCCGCCGCGCTCGGGCCAGGGCTTCGCGCCGCCGCCGGCTCGACGCCAGCAGGGTCGCTCGGCGTGATCGGGCACGACCCGGAGATCGAGCTGACGGTG
>JBKQSL010000130.1:0-13072 GCA_052143655.1 Streptosporangiaceae bacterium
CCGGTATTCAGCCCCGTAGATCCGCACGATGTCGTAATCGGGCAGGTTCTGCAGGCTGCTCCGGTGCCAGGGCTTGCCCCGGCACCGGTACCGGGCGCACCGGGCCGTGATCACGTCCAGCGGTACCCGCAGCGCGATCTTCCCGTTGGCCGACCTGCGGCCGCCGGTGAGCTTGGTGCTGGAGTGCTGGGCGATGATCTCATAGCCGAGGAACCGCGCCGCGCGGGTGCGGGCGCGGGTGATCAGGGTCTTGCCCGCGTTCAGTTCCAGCGCGAGATTGCCGCGCAGGAACGCCGCCAGCTTGGCCTTTATCTCCTCGGCTTCGGCCTTCGGCCCGGCGAACCCCAGCAGGTGATCATCTGCGTACCGGATATAGAACAGCCTCCGGTAGCCGGGGTCCATCGGGTCCACCGAGGGCAGGACGCGCATCTGCCTCGCCAGTTCCCGGGCCTGTGCCCGGTCCCCGCGCTGCCGCGCGTCCCACCGCTGGCCCGCTAGCCTTTTGTACTCGCGGCCCGGTTTCCTGCGGCTTCCCCTGGTGTACTGCGGGATGAGTTCCCTTTCCGCGTATTCGTCTAGCTTTCCCAGGTAAATGTTGCTGAGCAATGGCGATACCACGCCGCCTTGCGGGGTTCCGCTCAGCGTTTCGTGATACTGCCAGTCTTCCATGTACCCGGCTGTGAGCATGTTGCGGATCAGCCGGAGAAACCGGTTATCGTGGATCTTTTCCGCCGGGATCGTAATGAGGATCTCGTGGTCGATTGACCCGAAGCAGTCGGAGATATCTCCCTCGATGAGCCACACGGTCCCGGTCCAGGTTTCCTGCACTTCCCGCAGCGCCGTGTGGCAGCCGCGCCCTTTCCGGAATCCGTGTGAATGGCCAGAGAACGTCGGCTCGTAATACGCCTCCAGCAGGAGCCGCACCACCTCGCCGGCGAGCTTATCTGACCATGACGGCAGGCCGAGGGGACGCAGCTTCCCGTTCTTCTTCGGGATATGCACGCGGCGCACCGGCGCGAACCGGTACCGCTCGCCGCGCATCGCCGCGATGATCTGATCGATCTTCTCCTCGGACATGCCGTCCGCGGTCTCACCGCAGGCCCCCGGCGTCATCGCACCCTGGTTTGAGTAGATGTTGCCGTAGGCCATTTTCCGGACTAATTTTTTGTCCGCTTTATTTGTCTTCTAATGATTTGATGGACCGGCGAAAGCGGCTGTCACCGGGATTGCTGATGGCTGGCATTCCGAGGTCGGTGGGTCCGCTGCTGCGGTTGCGCTCGATGCTTCGGTCGAGGCTGACGAGTTTGCGTTTAGCGGCTTCCAGGCTGACCTCAAGGCCCTGGACTTCGCCGAGCCAGCGGTTCATCCGTGCTTCGGCGATGCGCTCGCGCAGGTTGTGGATAATCTCAGTGAGACGGGGCCGTTGCTGCGGCGACACGCGGAGCATCGCGCATCGCAGGCAAGCGTGCTCATGCTGGCAAGCCGACCCGTAAGGACGTCCGCACGTTCCCAGCGCCACCTTGCGCAACTGGAAGTGCTTCTGGAATTCTTGCCATTCCTGGTCGGTGGGCTCGCGGTATTCTTCGGAGGGCCGGGCGGCCCGCCGTTTGCCGAGGAACGCCCGGTAGGAGCGGATCAGGTCGTCTTGGAAGACGGCCATGTACGTTTCCGTAGTGGTCAGGCTTTTGTGGCCGAGAATCCGGGCTGCGATGTGCACGGGCAGCCCGCCGGTGACGGCTGCCGTCGTGAAGCACCTCCGGAAATCGTGGGGCCGGTAGGCCAGTGGCTGGCCCGTGGCGTCCTTGAGGCCGGCGGCGGCGAGCGCGGTGTTGATCAGGTTGTAGACCGTGCCGGGACTGATCACCTCGCGGCGGGCGCCGTGGGCGCGCTGGAAGAGGTGCGGGAGGAGCGGCCCGGTGGTCCGCTCGTGGTGGTCGTAGCGGGCGACGAGGGGAACGGCGCCGTCGTTGCCGGCACGCAGCCGGGTGATCACGGTGGCCAGGACGCTGGCGAGCTCCGGGTCCACTAGCAGCAGGCGTTCCTCGTTACTCTTGGACGGCACGATCTGCAGCAAGGGCACGACTTCGCCGCTGTCAGGAAGCTTGTATGACACCAGCGCCAGGTGGGTGATCTCCAGCAGTTCCTCCAGGCGCACCCCTGACAGGCGCAGCGTCTCGACGATCACCCAGGCCCAGAACGCCTCGTCCTCGCGGCGGGTCAGGTTGACCGTCTCGCCGGTGACCAGGTTTTCCGCTGTGACGGAGGGATTGCCCTGGTGCCGGGCCGACAGGCCGGCGCTCTTGAGGGCCTTGCGGCGGTAGCGGCTGCCGGCGTGATCGAGCACCTCGCCCGGTTCGCACCCGGCCGCGGCGGCCAGCAGCGCGGTCGTCTCGGCCAGGCACCGTTCTGCGGCATCAGCCAGCGCGGGCAGATGCGGCAGGCGCTCACGCACGCGCTGGTGCATCGCGGCCACGGTTTTCCTGCGTGCCTTCTCATACCCCCGGGTGTCGTTCCTGCGCACCGGGCTGGGCACCGCCCACGGCACCCAGCTCGGATCTTCCAGCGCCCACTGCTGGATGTCGAGATAGAAGGCGCGGACCCGCATCAGGAGAGCGTGGATGTTCTTGCGCTCCCGTATCGTGCCGTCAGCGTCCGTGATGACCCGCGCGCGTTCCTTCCATGCCTGGGCGATCTCGCCAGGCAGGTGAAGGGTGTCGATGCCCGGGTGGTGCCGCTCGATGTCGGCCCAGAAGGTGCCCGCCAGCTCGCCGGCGAGGCCGGCCAGGGTCTTGTAGTCCAGCGCGGGGCGGCGTTCGTCAAGGTAGCGGACGAGCACGTCGCGGATCGGGCGGCAGGAGATGCCGTAGTCGTCGACCAGTTCCGCGGTTGTCCGCTGGCCGCGCCGCTGCGCGGACCGGAGAGTCGTGCCGGCCGGGGTCACCCCGATGTCACCGAGGAGGTCCCAGGCCGCGTGCAGTCCCGGGACCTGCCGGCGAGGGGGGTCGGCGTGAACGCTCCACGCGAACATCTCCAGGACGTCGCCGGGGGTCAGCGCGTCGATGTCGGTACCGGTATGCAGCACGATCTTGCTGATCACGCTCAGCGCGTCGCCCCGGTCGCGGCCGCTTAGCCCGCGTTCGGCAGCGGCGTTCTCAAGGCGGGCGAATATCCCGGGCCGCATGATCTCGCGCACCCGGTCGAGCAGCCCTGTCGCCCGGTAGGCGGCCAGGAAGTCGTAACTGGGCAGGACGACCCGGCACATCAGCAGGCAGCCCAGCCCGGCGATGTGCTCTTGCCTCTTGGTGATCGCCCGGCGGGTATCGCCCGGGGCCAGCATCTCGATCCAGCCGGTGTCCCGGTCGGCGCCGGAGACCGTCCACCGGTCCTGCCAGCCCTCGCCCGGGTGGGCATTCAGCCAGTCCAGGATCGTGCCGGCTCCCTTGAGCCTCCTGGTGCGGTGCACCGTGGCGGCGGGCCAGTCCGGCAACTGGGGCAGCAGCGCGAGGATGCCGCCGGCCGGCAGGCGGTCCACCGGCCCCACCCGGTGCTGCTGCAGCAGCCGCTCATCGGTGTCGAACGGGCCGCGGGTGCGGCGGGTTCCGGGCGTGGCAGTCGTCGCGATCACTGCGGGATCCCTCCGAACAGGACCGACAGGTCACCGGCGTCATATCCGGCCGCGGCCGGGGCCGGCGCGGCCTGCTGAACGCGCTGCTCCCGTGCGGCCAGGTGCTGCCGGACCCGGCGGATCACCTCGGCCTCGTCCTCAACGAGGTACACGTCGGCGGTAGTGGACAGGTGCGCGTGACCGAGGATCGTCTGGACGTCCCGCATGGTCAGCGACTCATCCCGGCTCATCCGCAGCGCCGCGGCATGGCGCAGGTCATGCATCGAGTAATTAGTGCCCAGCAGCACGTTGACCCGCTTGAACACGGCCCGCAGTGCCTCGTAGTTCACCGGCTGGCGGCGCAGCCCGTCGCCGTGGTCGCGGCGGCGCAGCGTCCACCACAAGGGCTCGTGCGGTTCCAGCGGACCGAGCTCAGCCAGATACAGCCGGATCCACACGAACGCCTCCGGGCTGGCCGGGAGCCACTGCTCCGCTCCCGAGCCCTTCCGGCAGACCCGCACGAGCTGCTCACCCCAGTCCAGGTCGCAGCCCCGGACGCCGAGCAGCTCGCTGGCGCGGGCGCCGGTGCTGATCCCCAGCGCGAGGATCGCCCGGTCCCGGCCCGACCGCAGTCCCGCGAACAGCTCGTTCCACCGCTCGTCGGGCATCGCCCGCGGCGCGCGCCGGGGAACCCGCGGGTTATAGCGGATCTTCCCCTCCGGCCGGAACGGCGCCAGGGGATTGTGATGCTCGTTCGGCCGCCGGCCTCGCCGGTCCAGCGCGACCGGGTTGACCAGCGGCCCGCCGCCCAGCTCGATCCAGAACTCATAGAAGCTCCGCAGCACCGCATTGCCGTGCCGCACCGTCCGCGGCTCGTACTGATCGCCGAGATAGCGCTTGCGGGTCACCGCGTTGACGGTCCCGGCCGTGGCGGCCGTCGTCGTCCTCGGTGAATTGCGGGGCTTCGATGCCTGCCCCAGCCACAAGACGAAGTCCCTGACCTCAGCCGACGTCGCCTTGTCCCAGTCAACGCCGACCGCCGCCAGCCACCGCCACCACCGCAGCAGGCCATAGGCATAGCTGCGGACGCTGCCGGCCCGGTTACCGCGGGCCACGAAATCCCGCAGGAACCGCCGGACCGGCTCTACCGGGTTGCCGTCCGGATCGACCACCAGCCACGGCACGACGCCCTCAGCCTCAACAACCCGGCCCCACAGCGGCAACCGGACCGAGGCGATGTCCCGCTCGACGAACCCACCCGACAGCCCCACGCGTCTCCCTTCGAAAGAGTCGCGTGAGTTCTACCGGCCAGCCCACCACCAGCGCATCAACCATCCCCGGCGTGTCGCCCGCTAGTCCGGTCAACAAACAGCAGGTACAGCTCGGTGCTGAACAGCTGCCGGTAGAGCTCCTCGCACGGCAGGCCCTTCCTGCCGCGCTCGCGGAGGACAGCAAGTACCGTCCCGGCGTCCTGCATTGCGCATACCTCACGGTTCCTTATCGTCCGTCACCTGTGCCCCTTCGCCCTGTGGTCCGGCTTTCCCGGTCTCCAGATTGGCAGGCCGTCACCCCTGCGACTACTACGGGCACTCTGTCGCCATAGGACTCGCGTCCCTTAGGCGATCCCACGTTCATCAGCGTTATACGTCCTAGCGCGACTTAGGCGTCCCGTTCGTCTCCTTAAATACCCTGACAGGGCATCGCTCCATCACCCCGGAGGATTACGGCAGGTGGCTCGCAACCCCGCCGCAGGGGCTGGCACCGGTTACAGGCGTCTTTCCGGCGGGTGCACAATTGCGCCTTCTGGAGACTGGGCTTAAGGCAATCCAGCTTTCGCCATATCACGCGGATCCCCCGGCACGCCACCCCATACGCCTGGGCATGAGCTGCCGGTTTCCTGGCATGCTATTGTCCCCTTCACCTTTCAGATCCAGGTCAGCCATCAGATCCAGAGATAACTCCTCCCATCTCCGCCCGCTGCGCGGGCGATATAACACTGCGCCTCGTGGCGCAGCGAGGCCTTGTGCGGGTCAACTCCGATCATCACTGCCACCACGGCAATGCCCTCCTCACAGTCCCATGACCTCGTGGGCGAGACCGTGGCGGGCATGCCTAATTCCAGGGATCCTTGCTGGCGCTCGCGCCTCTTTTGAGCCACGCCACGGCGAGGCCCCGGCAAGCTGGCACGTCGTTCGAAAGCCAGGCCCGAAGGGCCGGCAGGCGGTTAAAGAGCCAGCCCACCGGGACCTCTCAACGCTACGACCCCGGCTCACTGCCATCCCGGCCAGGCCCGGCGGCGTCTGCTCACAATTAGGCGGTAATGATACGACGGGGCTTTTCCGGGTTCGGCGGGGTCTTCACGCCCCGGCTCGGGTGGATCGTGACGACCTCGTCCTCCAGCGCCGTAGTGAAGATCGCATTCAGGATCGAGGTCTTGCAGTACTGGATGGTTCGTGCTGATGCACCCTGGGCCTGCATCTCGGCGACCCACTGCCGGACGTGCTCGGGCATGATGTCGCGCATCTTCATCGGCCCGAAGAAGGGCAGCAGGCGCCTGCGGATCTGCCCCGCGTAATCCGACCGCACGCCAGGCTCCAGCAAGTGGTAGGGCAGCCATTTCTCCAGGACATACTCTTCGAAGGTCTGCCTGCCACGGCTGGGATCACCCTGCTTCCCGGCCCTGACGGCGGCCTCGGCCCGTTTCCACGCATCGGCGGCGTCCTTCTTGGTGCTGAAGGTGCCGGCCGACCGCTCCTGGCCCCGGAAATCGAGGTAGTAGGCGAGGTAGTAGGCCGTGTAGCGCGGCTTGCCGTCCCGGCCGGCTCGCTTACGCGCGAATCCCATGCCCACCTCCTTGATCATCTGACCGTCAACTGGATGTCAGCGCCCGGCATTGCGCGGTACCGGATGATCCTGATCGTATGGCATCTACCTGCAATTTTATCGAGAGCGGGACCATTCACCAGGAACTGAAAATGAACGCCTCTAATGCTTTGGGAGCAGGAGGCCGCGAGTTCGAATCTCGCCATCCCGACCATCAGTGCAGCTCAGGGCCAGTTATTGGCTGGCAAGCGGGCTTTCAAGATCGTCTGATCGTCATTTGAGGCTCCCCTGCCGGTTCCGTGTCGTGTCAGGGGAGGGCACCGGGTCCGCACCGGGGCTGGCGGGAGTTCTCACCTGCTGGCTGGCCTGGCGGCCTGATCATCGGCCTTGCCGGGCTGTGCCGGCTGCTGCGCCAGGTCGTCAAGCGCCCGGCGCACGCCCCCGGCGAACACCTCGACGTCAGGGCAGTGGTCCCGGTCAGCGACAGCGGTGAGGTTGAGCTGGCCGGCGTAGGACATGACCGCGGCTCCCAGGGCCATGTTGCCGGTGATCGCCAGTACCGGAAACACCTCGAGCAGCGGTGCCCCGGCAAGGTACAGCGGGGTCGGCGGCCCGGGGACATTGGTGACGAAGATGTTCAGGTATCGCTGGTGGGGCAGGAGGAGGTTGAAGGCCCGCCAGGCGAGGATGAACCGGAAGATCCCGCTGGATATCTGCGGGCGGGCGTTCTTCTTGCGCTCGGCGGTCGCGGCGGCGATCAGCGCAAGCCTGCGGGCATGGCTCGGCTCCCCGACGGGCAGCGGCACGGCCATCCACCCGACCTGATTGCCCTGCGGCCGGCCGGACTGCTCCTGGTGCAGGGAGACCGGGACCGACGCGCGCAGCACCAGGCCGGCGACGGGCTCGCCGCGGGCCAGCAGCAGGTCGCGCAGCCCTCCGGCGACCGCGGCCAGCACCACGTCGTTGACCGTCCCGCCATGGGCGCGGGCGATCGTCCTGGCAGCACCGAGGTCGCCGCGGACCAGCGCCAGCCTGCGGTCCAGGCCGATCCGGCCGCGGTTGAGGCTGGTGCCGGGGGCCCGCTGGCCGGCCGCCTCACGCCAGGCCGGCCAAGTGCGCCGCGCCCGCCGCAGTGCCCCGCCCGGGTCCATCAGACCCGACAGCGCGCGACCGAGCCCCCGGGCACGCCGGCGCGCGTTGTCGAGCAAGAGCTCGCGGGTCGGCGGGACCGGCGCCGGCGTCCACGGCGGCACGGCCGGCGCGGGTGCCCCGGCAGCGGGGTCGAACAGCGCGCTGAAGGCAGCAACTCCCGCCACCCCGTCTGCCATGGCATGGTGCATCCGCACGAATACTCCGACCCGCCCGCCGGCCAGGCCGGGCAGGAACCACGCCTCCCAGCGCGGCCGCGACCCATCCAGGCGGCGCCGGCGCAGCTGCTCACACGCCGCCAGAAGCTGCGCCTGGCCCGCCGGAGCGGCGAGCGGGAAGACACGCACGTGATCAGCGATATCGAACGACGCTGCGTCCGCCCACAGCGGCCAGCCCAGGCCCGGCCCGGGCCGGTACAGCAGCTGCCGGGAATGAGGCACCAGGTGCAGCCGCGGCTCGATGACCCGGCGGACAGCCTCAATCCGGAACTGGCCGTCACCGTCCACCAGCCCGGTCCCGTCCAGCACGCCGATCGCGCCGATATCCCACGGCCAGCCGGCATCGTCTCCCGCCACCGAGGCCAGATCCTGCGCGCCCAGGCGTTCCATGCGATCATCGCCCCTCTGCCTCCCGGCTACCGGCAGGGCGAAAGCGTTACCAGGGCCAGAAGTCCCCAGGCTGTGCCGCTACCGCTGACGGGCAGGACACCGCAGGACATGCTCACGCAACCGCGTCACGGAAAGCTGCTCACCTCCAGCACCGCCCCAGCCCGCCCCGCAAGAAAGCGGAAGCCACGGATCACCCGTGTTGCAGGCGATCCGGCGCTGTAACTGCCTGCAAGGCGGACACGGTCAGCGATCCTGCCCCTGACATCCACGGCGCGCGCATTGCCGCCGTTCGGAGCGGCCAGCAGGCCCTTGGTGGTGATGACTCGAGGAGCGCCGAACTGGTCGATCTGGCACGTCAAGATCTCCCTCAGAGCATCTCGAAGTCGACCGTGCAAGCAGCCGATGTGAGCGGGTCCCTAAGACGGAGATCGGTGCTTGGATGACGGTGCCCAGACGCAGTGGCAGGAGGCCCCGGATGTCCGCCTATCCCGTTCTGATGCACACCGCTCTCGACGCCACCGACTGCCGCGGCCTCGCGGAGTTCTACCGGCAGTTCCTCGGTCTGCGGTACCGCCCCGGTGATGAGATCCCGGCCGATGGCCGCGGCGATGACCCGGACTGGCTGGTCCTGCTCGACCAGGCGGGACACCGTGTGCTCGCTTTCCAGCAGGTCCCGGCCCTCGTGCGACCGACCTGGCCCGCACACGATGTACCGAAGCAGATGCATCACGACTTCCGCGTGCCCACCATCGGGGAACTGCAGCGTCAGCGGCAGCGTGCCGAGAAACTCGGGGCCACCGTGCTGTACGACCGCACGGACAACGACAGTGAGCCTTTGTACGTGCTCGCTGACCCCGCCGGACATCCCTTCTGTCTCCTCGTCGGCTCTGCGTAGTGAACCCGGACATCCGCATCTGCCGGACGTTCGTGGCCAAGGCGCGCTGACCACCGGCGGACTGGAGTCGGTCCCAGTGAAGAGCCGGGTCCGGCAAGGGCTGAGATGGGCGGGGTTCCTGTGGGAGGCTTCGTCGGTGCCGTAGGTGTGGGTGACCGGCAATTCAGGGGTCGGCAAGTCGACGGCCTGCGCGCTCCTGAAGAGCCGGGCAGAGCTAGCGTTCGACGCCGACTGGGAGGGCTACAGTCACTGGGTGGACCGGACGAGCGGACAGGTCGTTGCCGACCCCCCTATCCGGTGCCAGCCGGCTGGCTGGAGCTCTTCGCCTGGAGGATCAGCCGGGCGCAGGTCGGGGCCCTTGCGGCGAGGATGCACGACAAGACAAGACGGCGTTCTTTGCGGATCCGCCGAGAACGAGGCAGACGTGCGAGACCTCTTCGGCCTCGTGGTCTGCCTGGTGGCTGACAACCAGACGCTCCGGGACCGTCTCCAGGCCCGCACTGCGAATGCGTTCGGCAAGCACCCGGAGGAGCTGGCGGCAGCGCTCAGGTCGAATGACAGTGCCCAGTCCGCCTCTTCGTAGCACGAGGTCCCCGGGCCGCCTGCCGGCTCCTCGGCGCGACGATCATCGACGGCAGGCGGCCTGCGGCGGAGGTTGCCAGCGCGATCCTCGCTGCCGCTGCGAAGACCGCCCCGACACGACGTCCGGGATGACCAAGGAGACCTATCCACGACCGCCAGGTCACGGCCCGCAAAATGACGCCGCAACCCGCTCTCCCATACACGCAACTCGGCAGGATCCCCAGGGTGGGGCGTCCGCCGCACGCTGCGTAATCAGCCGCAGCCCCGCCGCGAAGCGCGCACTCCCGCCTGTACTCCAGCGTCGGCTGCGTTCTGGAACCTGCGATGCGCCCAGATCGGGCATTCTTGTGCTGCTGCCACGGTACGCCGGTGCTCTCCGGTGGACATCAGCTGCTGGCCATGCTGTCGCTCGATCACGCCGGGAAGCAGATGTCCCGCTCTGCGTGTTGCGGACGCCCGCATGGCGTCCAGCTGAAGGTAGCCAGCATCGCACCCGAGCCGGTTGCTACGCGCACGCCAGCCGCAGCGTGGACGTGCCGGCTTGGGTGGCCCGGGCACGGTGTGTGGCTTCGCCGGGAAGATGGTCCGCTCTCGCGCTCCGTTGCGGTTGTGGTCATCTTCGCCGCGGTGCTCCTCAAGATCCTTGGCGGGCTGGTCGCCTGGGCGGTGGTGAGACCCTGGCCGCACCGCGTAGTAGTGCGCCAGGGCTGGCCGTTGAGGTCAAGGCCCTCGGTGGCCTTGTTGCGGCGTACGCTGCGATGATTACCGGGCGCCGGGAGCTGGGCGGGCAACATGGAAACGCTGGTGGGGTCCGGCCGGTTGCTGCTGCCGGCCGCCGGGCGGTCCGGCGCGCGCCTGCCGGGGGCGCCGCCATGGTGAGCGGGGCGGGTGGCCCGGTTACCCGGGGGATGCGGCGGATGCTGTGGGTGGCGGCCGGGCTGGTGCTGGTGCAGGGCAGTATCCTGCTGGCGGCGCACGACGACACGTCCCGCTATTTCAGCTGGACGATCGCGGTGCCGGTGACGGCGGCGTTCCTCGGGGCTGGCTACTTGTCCGCGGCGGTGCTCGAAGCCATGGCGGCTCGCCAGAATAGCTGGCAGCGGGCCAGGATCGCCGTGCCCGGCGTGCTGGCTTTCACCACGCTGACGCTCGCGGTGACCTTGGTGCACCTGGGCAAGTTCCACCTGGATGCCGCCTCGGTGCTGACGCGGGCCCTGACGTGGGGCTGGCTGGCGATCTACGTCGGCGTTCCGCCGGTCCTGGCGTTCTTGTGGTGGCGGCAGGCGCGGGCCGTGCCCGGCACCGCGCCGGCGGGCCGTCGCCTGCCGCCGCTGGTCCGGGCCGCCCTCGGGGTGCAGGGGGCGGTGATGCTGGCCCTCGGCGCCGCGCTGCTCGTCGCGCCGGTGCAGGCGGCGAGGCTGTGGCCGTGGCCGCTGACCGCTCTGACTGGCCGCGCCGTGGGCGCCTGGCTCGTCGGGCTCGGCATCATCGCAGCCCAGTCCTGGCATGCCGATCGCCGCGAGGTCGTCGCGATCATCTTCCCGGCCTTCACCGTGTACGCGGCGCTGCAACTGGGCGTGCTGGCCGGCTTCGCGCACTCGATGCACTGGGATCAGGCGCCGGCCTGGTGCTACCTGGTGTTCCTGGGCAGCCTGCTTGCCGTCGGCGTGGCTGGCCTGACCGGCGTAGTCCAGCGCGGCTGACTCCGCAACGGCTGCGGTCAGCGCCGTCGCGGTCCGGCAGCCCGGGCGGGTCCCGTTCCTAGAGCCAAAGCGCGCCCCATATGTGCCGCCGACCGGGTGCCACTGGGCGGTCAGTGCGCAGTGATACGTGCCGGTGTGACGCACGGGCCGTTCCTGTCCTGCCACGCTTGCGCCCGGCGCAGTCCGCGGGTGCCTGCTCTTTCCGCGGGCACGCCCCATCGACGGGGCTGGCCGGCGTTCGGCCAGGCCCCTGCCGCTGCAGCCGTGTCGCTGGCTCACTCGTCCGCGCGCAGGCGGACACCGAAGCCGGTGGCGGCGAGTCGCAGCAGGACCTGGCCGGGCGCTTTCAGCGTCGCCACCTTTGCTGCGCTGAGTTCCTCGAGTTCGGCCAGGATTGCCGTGTACGTGTCCGGGCCCTGCCGCCGGGCCCGGCTCAGCGCCATCGCGTTAGCCCACACCTTCTCTCGCGACTCGCGAAGAAACCGGTGCGTGCCAAGCCGGTTGAGCGGCTGCAGCAACCGATCGAGCAGCGAGCGCCCGGAGATGCTGACCAGCTCATCATCCTCCGCAGCAACCCTGGAGACCAGCACGCGATCTATCGTCCGGTGGTCCGCCGCCCGGCGGTCCAGGAGCAACGCGTCCCCGAACTCGTCGTCGGTTATCACCGCGACCAGGGCCTGCGGCAAGTCGAAGTTGATGTGGGCGTTCATGCCGAGCAGCATGTGACGCAGCGCGGGCATTTCCCGGGGCGCGCTGAAGGCAATTTCCCACGGCCGCGCAGGCCGCACCCCTGCCGTATCGGCCTCCAGGGCATCGAGGTAGAAGCCGGCAAAGGCGACATCCCAGCGTTCCACCCAGCCGGGATCGAGGAACCCGCCACGCTGAATCTCCTCGGCGGCCGCGATCGTCGTGCGCAGATAAGCAGCGTGAAAGTACTGCCGCGGGTCGTCGGCGGCCTGCAGCGGCCCGAGCAATTGCTGCATGCGCCCGATCAGGGCCTCGATCATGCGGAAATCATGGTCTATCTGGCAGCCGCACATGAGCCGTTCGACGACGGAGTGCGCCGTGGCCGCCCAGCGACTTCACGCTCAGTGACGAACTCGTTCCCTGATACTCAGACTTGCGGTCGTGCGGGAGACGGTCGGCATCGGGGGCGTGGTCGCGGCGCTGTCTGTGGCGAGCGATCTCACGCGTGGGCATCCGCCGGGGGGAGGCGATGCGCGCGTGCTTGCTGGCGACGGAACTGGCGCGCCGGGCGGGGCTCGATGGACCCGGTCAGGGTGAGGTCTACTACCCGACGCTGATGCGTTTCGCGGGCTGTGCTGCGACGTCGCACGAGATCGCCGCCGCGTTCGGCGGGAGATGACATCGTGGTCCGCGCCCGCGGCGACCTGATCGACCCGACCCAGCCTGCGGAGGCGATGCAGTTCCTCGCGGGCCTGGGCGTGGATGCAGGCCGCCTTCGGATGCTGGGTGGTCCCGCGGGCGTCGCGAGGCTCAAGGCCGAGGGGGCGCGGGCGGACTGCGAGGTCGG
The DNA here is from genome assembly GCA_052143655.1 of Streptosporangiaceae bacterium. Taxonomy (GTDB): domain Bacteria; phylum Actinomycetota; class Actinomycetes; order Streptosporangiales; family Streptosporangiaceae; genus CAVSUR01. The sequence goes on from JBKQSL010000130.1 coordinate 12,899, forward strand.
CGCCGACCTCACGGCTCGCCTGCGGCTGCCGGAGGCGGTGAGGTGCGCGAAGTCCTCCGCCAGCTCGCTGCGGGCCGCACGAAGCGGGAGATCGCCTCCGAGCTGGTGATCTCACAGTCGACCGTTCATACGCACACGGTTCACATCTACGGCAAGTGCGGCGTCTCGACGAGG
>JBKQSL010000131.1:0-4454 GCA_052143655.1 Streptosporangiaceae bacterium
GGCACGTCAGGTGATTCGTTCACTATCGATAGCTGGGTAATGGACTTGTATCCGGTCACCTAACGGCCGACGCTGAGGCCGCCCGCGGCCCTCGATTGTTATCAGATCGTTATCTGATCGTGACCTCGATCACGGGTGTGTCCTGTCCTCGGTCCTGCTGATGACGGTTGCGGTGATGACGTGACGCTGCGAGATCGCCGGAGCCTGCCGTTCGGCGAGTTCCGCGAACGACGGCAAGGGCAGAGCCTTCCGGGACGCCCTGGGCGCTCTCAGCGGCGCAGCGGCGTAAACGATGGTGGCGTAGCGGCGCAGCGACCATATCCCGCAGCCGGTCACCGCCAGTACCCCTGCAGCGCCGAGCGTGAGGACCAGGGCGTGGGCGACTATGAACGCCACGGCCAGGCCGACCGCTGCGGCAGCGGCCAGCACGACCACCAGCAGGCCGCTGCCAACGGCGGGCTTCGGGCAGTGCAGGTCACATCTCATGGCTTCTCCTTGCGGTCGTTGCGGTAGCGGACGGCGCCCCGGACCATCCGGTGCAGCATCCGGGAGCCGAGCGTCTTGACCTGCCTGCTGCCCTTGCAGCGACGGCACCGGCCGGACCTGCGCCCGGTGCTGCCCCGGTTGGTGCCCTTGCCCTTGCACCGGGGACACGGCCGGTAAGGGTGGAAGTAAGCCCAGACGGCATAGCCGGCGACAATCGCGGCGATGACGAGGTCTCTCATTTCGACGCCGACCTCGCCCCGTCAGCAAAGCCGCGGACATAGCCCTCGTCGTCACCTTTGCGGTAGCCCTCGTCGTGGCCTTCGCTGTGACCTTCCCGCCACGCCTCGCAGGCGGCCCGCTGGCAGTCATGGTCACGGCACCGGGCATAGTCGTGCGCTGGCCGGCCCGCGCGACGCGGCGCCGCCGTTTTGGTCCGCCGTGCCTTTGCGGCCGCGGCCTCTTTCTCGCGGCGGGCTCGCCGCGCGTCTTCCTCACGCTGCCGCCGGGTCTTCCGCGCGTCGTCTTCCCTGGCCCGCCGGGCCTGCCGCGCCGCGGTTTCCCGCGCCCGCTGCCCGGCTGCCTTCTGCTGCTTCTCATAGGCGGCGCGCTTGCGTCGCAGTCCGCCGCCGCCGGTGCAGACGTGACCGAGCGGATTGCTGTAGGACTTGCCGCAGCTGCCGCAGGTGAACAGCGGGCGGAGCTTCCGCTTGCGCTTGTCGCGGGTGAGTCTCACAGTGGCCTCCCATGCGCTACAAAGTCGCGCAGCCGCGACAAGCGCTGACCTGCGCAAACACGATCTGCCGCTACAGCGCTGCTCGCCGCGTGGCCGCTGACCTGCGATGTAGCGATGTAGCGGCCAGCGGCAGCGATCGGCCGCAACTGCGGAAACGGGGCTTTCACTGCTGCTGCGCCTGCTCGACCGCGACGCGACGGCAGCCCTTGAGGACGACGCCGTCGAGGCGGACATCAACCGACTTCACGCCCAGCGACCGGCACTGCGCGGACAGCGACTCGGCCGTCGCATCGGCCCACCGGTCAGGGAACCGCCCGGCCAGCCGGTCAGCGGCCACGCCCCAGTGCATCCCGGCGTCGTCACCGAACACGGCCATCAGGTCGGCCAGGACATCGCGCGGCGCGGCCGGCTCGCCGTCGAGGCCGAGGGCGTACCCCGACAGCACATTGGCGCGCTCACGCAGCTGGCGGGCACGGGTGGCGATCTTCTCCGACGCGGGCAGGTCGAGGTAGTAGGTCCGCACGATCTGCGGCTCGCCGTCAGCCTTGAGCCAGCCGAGCCCGGCGTCAGTCTTGAGACGGAAGATCGCCGAGTCGTACCCGGCCTTGTAGGAGCCGGTGCCGAGGACGAGGTCGTTGGCGAGGTAGTCAGGGACCTTGAGGCAGAACCGGCCCGTCACTACCCCGCTGATCGCGGTAGGCACCGATTTGCTGTCGGGCCGCTGCGTCGAGATCACGATGATGATCCCGTACGCCCTGGCCAGCCGCATGACGTGCGCGAGGTCTACGGCGGCCTGGTCGCCGTGCTCCGGGTGCAGGAACATGACTTGCGCCTCGTCGAAAATCGCGACGATCGGCCGCAGCCGCAGGTAGCGCATGGCGATCTCGCGAGTCAGCTTCCCGTCCGGCTTGAGTTCCCTCGGCAGCTTCTTGAACAGCACTGACCGGCGCTCCAGCTCGGCGCGGAGCATCGTCGCTGACTGTGCCGCGTAGCCGACCGCCTCATCGTCGAGCCCGGAGCAGTACCGGTGGCAGACCTGCGCGAACGGCTCAAGGTCACCCTTCCCGGCCTGCTCGTGAATCCACAGGTCGCAGACCGGGTCCAGTGCGGCGGCGCTGGCTATGTTGCGCACGGCCGCGGTCTTGCCCTGACCGGGTGAAGCGCCGATCAGGTAGTTGACCTCGAACAGCGGGATGGTGACCGGCCGCAGCCGCGGGTCAGTTCCGAACGGGATGCTGGCGAAAATGTCAGCGGTCCCTGCCCTGGCCAGCGGATGCCGGGGCGGCTTCTGCCTGGAGATGTCGTGGAAGCCGACCCATAGCTCAAGGCGGCCCTCGTGCTCGGCGGGCACGCCGCCCGGCCATGTCGCCGACAGTGGCCGGCGCAGCCCGGAGGCCAGCTCGGATCGCCGGGCGATGATGTGACCTGCGGTAACACCTCGCGGCAGGTCAATCTGCACATTCCAGCCCGGCCCCGACTGCATGACCGGCGAGACGAACTGCAGGCGGCGACCTTCCTTGATCACATCGTTAATGTTCTTGATGCCCAGCGACCCGAGTGCATCGGTAACGCTGTCCTGCGTCGGCGGCTCATACCGCTGCGGGATGATCGCCGGGGCGATGATCCGGTGCCCGTCCGGCCGTCCGTGCCGCGCGAGCAGCATCACGGCCAGCACGCCAGCGCCCGTCCATTCCGGCCAGTGTCCTTTCCCGGCCAGCACGCCCACGGCGATGATCAGGGCGACGGCCTCGGCGGCGAGGATGGTGAGCCGGACCTTGCGGGTTTCCTGGCTGATCTTGTGCAGCGTCCGCCACTCCCGGCCGTCACCCGCGGCAACTGCCTCGCTGCGCAGGCTGTGCTGCTCAAGCAGCCACGCCCAGTGGACCTGCCGGACAGCGATCCGGAACAAGCCGGCGACCGCCCAGAAGATGACGGCGAGGAGGTAGAACGGGACCCGGATCCCGTGGACCCGTGTCCGGTGCCACTGCACGGCCGACCAGACAGCCACCGTCGAGCGGATGTTCTCTCGGTGCAGCGACAGCGGGATGACTGGCCGCCGTTCACCGGAACTGGTGATGTCCTGGTAGATCGCGGGAACCGGCGGCCGGGCAGGCTCCAGTTCCTGGCCTGGCCCGGCGGGCACGGCCGGGTGCAGCTGCACAACCTCCGCGGAATGCCCCGGCTCGGTGTCCTCTGCTGACATGATGTCCTCCGTTCGGTCAGAACCGGCGGCCGGGGATCTTGCGGATGGCCCGGCCGCCGGGGCTTACGGGCTACTGGTCAGGGCGGACAAGTGGGCTTGTACCTCGGTGGCCTTCGCCTGGCCGATGCCCAGGTCAGAGCGGATACGGCGGATAGGCGGCGCCTGCCCCGCAGCCAGCTCGGCCGCGTAGCGCCGCTGCGCCTCGACCAGGTGAGCGGGCAGGCCGTTACCGGCTGTATCCGGGCCCGTAACGGGCCCGGATACAGGTATCCCGGTCTCGGGTACGACGACGGAGCCGCGGATCGACCAGCGGATAGCCTGCCCGGCGGTCATGGCTGGCCTCCGTGCCTGCGGGCGATCACCCGGTATGAGGCGGTGATCTCCTCCAGTGACCGGTGCGCCAGCGTTTCGAGTTCGGCGACCAGCTGCTCCCGCTGCGAGTCCTCCAGGCGCCGGGTAGCCGCCCGCCGGTCAGCGATCCGGCCCGACCGGCGGCCCGCGTAGAACCCGGCCGGGACCGCGAGGGTGGCGGCGAGGACCAGCATGCCGTGGCGGATCAGGTCGTCGGCGACCGCGAGCATCGCGATGATGGCCACTGCGGCCAGGTACCAGGCGACTGCCGCGATCGTGCTGTGCTTCCGGATCACTGGCCTGCCTCCTGCCTGACGGCGCGGATCGCCGCGTTGATCGCTGCCATGTGCGCGGGGCTGCCTGCCCCGGATCCGGACTGCCACGTAGCCCACACGGCATCCCGCAGCGGCCTCGGGACGGCGTACCAGTGCGGCCGGCACATCAGCCGGTCCGGGGATACGTGCTGCGGGCAGCCCCGGACAGGGCACAGGTGGCTGCCGGGGCCGCGGCCGGTCACCGGAGACCTCGCGTGCTGCGGATCCGGGCCGCGATGTACCGGGCGGCCGTGGCCGCGGTCTCCGCGATCGCCTGCCGGTCCTTGGCCTCATCCGTCAGCTCGAGGTCGATCCACTCGGCCAGGCCATCCAGCTCGGCCGCGGCCTGGATCCATCCGGGCAGCCG
>JBKQSL010000132.1:0-3374 GCA_052143655.1 Streptosporangiaceae bacterium
GTCGCCGCTCAGGAGCCACGGCGCTGTACTGCTGATGATCATGTGATCCCCCTGACAGGGCGCCGTAATCGCGCGTCCTCGTCAGGAGAGCCGATGGACCAGATGGCCGAGAGCATCGGGGATTTCGTACTGTACCTGCGCTCCGAGCGCAAGTTGCCGGGGACTGTCCAGATCTACTGCCAGGGTGTCCGCAAGCTGCATCGCCGCACCGGGCGCCGCTCGCCGATGGCCGGCATTCGGTGCCCGAAGGTCGAGGCTAAGCCGGTCGATCACCTGCAGCCCGAGGAGATGAAGGCGCTCCTGGCCGCCTGCCGGGGCAGCCACCGCGACGAGGCGATCGTGCGGCTGATGCTCGACACCGGGATCCGGCGGGCCGAGTGCGCCGGGATCAGGCTCGGCGACCTGGACCTGTCCGCCACCCGCGCCCGTGTCCTGGTGCACGGGAAGGGCTCACGGGACCGCTACGTGCCGCTGGGAGCCCGGACCGTGCTGTCATCCGGCGCTACCTGCGGGAGCGCGCTGAGCACCCCCGGGCCCGGCTGGACGCCCTGTGGCTCGGCCAGCGCGGGGCCATGTCGGACTCCTCGCTCTACCGCGTCATCCGCGACCGGGCGCAGCTGGCCGGGCTCGACGTGCATCCTCACGCTCCCGTCAGGGACCCGCAGGCCGAGGTTCGACGACGACCTCTGGGACTTCACCGACGTGACCGGGCTGCCCGCCTCGATGCCCCTCGCAGTCCGCCGGCTCGCCTTCGCGCCGGTCACCGACCCGGGATGGCGGCTGGTCGCCAAGGAGCTGATCTTCGCGATGCTGGCCCCGAGGCACGAGGCGGTGGCACTGCTGCCGCGGGCAAACCGGAGTGTGCGGTCCTCCGCACTGGTCCGGCCGGACCGGTTGTGACCAAGCCGTTGGGGTGAGCGCCAAGCCTTGCTGATACCACGTGGTATCGTAGGGGCATGGCTATGACGCTCAGGCTCAGCGATGAACAGACAGAGGCGCTCCGGCGGAAGGCGGCGGCTGAACATCGTTCCATGCAGCATGTCGCACTGGCCGCCATCGACGCCTACGTTCACCAGGCGACCCCCGCGCGCCGCCAGTCAGTTCCGGTCACTGACCTCATGGCGATGTTCCAGGACTTGCCGCCGATGAGCGCGGAGGCGTTCCGCGCCGACCAGGATCGCTACGCCGACGCGCAGGCGCACTTTGACGCCTACGAACGCGTCCGCGAGGCCGAGGACGGCGAGTGACCGCCCGTTACCCGCGCGGGCTCGGCGACACGAACATCCTGATCTACCTGGAACGGCTGGCGGTCGAGCACCTGCCCTCTGAGCTCCTCACCAGCACGGTCAGTCTCGCCGAGCTGTCGGCAGGGGTGCATTCGGCCATGGATGCCAGTGAACGCGCCCAGCGAGTCCTTCGTGTGCAGCGAGTGGAGGCGACCTTCAGCCCGCTGCCATTCGATGTTGAGGCCGCCCGGCGATACGGGATCATCGCCGCAGAGGTGATCGCCACGGGCCGCAAGCCACGCGGCCGGGTGGCTGACCTAATGATCGCGAGCATCGCGGCAGCGAACAAGCTCCCTTTGTTCACCACCAATCCCGCGGATTTCCGCGGGCTCGAATCAGTCGTTACCGTCGTACCAGTTCCTGTCCCGGCACCCGTCCCCTGAACAGCGGACCGCCGAGTTCCGGCGATCAGGCGTCCACGAACGGCGGGCCAGCGGCACGCCAGGCCGCATAGGTGTGTGGTTATCGCTTGCATGCGGGGCTGTGTCAACATCCTCAGGCAACCCGCAGGGCTACTGGACGTTCGGCCTGTCTATTCGGCGGTCCTGATCCCAACACCACGTACTTAGGACGTGCTAGTTCGCATAGTGCTGTGACCTGGGATTTTGCGCTGGTTTGGAAACGGGAGGGACTCCTGGTAGGCGTTGGGTGTCGAATCCACGTCTGTCACAGGAGTCCCTTGTGCAATCTTGCCTGCGTTCTGCCGCTGGCGCAATCATGCCTGCGGAGTTCCCGGTCGCCGGGACTCCGGCGGGGACGGTGGTGGTGCGGGCCGCTGACCTGCTGGCTCGCGGTGGCGGCACGGTCACGGCGGGACATGCGGCTCCGTGTGCGGGCGAGCTGGCGGTGTTCTGCCGGCCGGTGGTGACCGCGCCCGCGGTGGTGCGCCGGGACGGGACGGTGCTGGCGGGCGCGTGGCTGCCGGACCTGGTGCGGCTGGGCGAACTGGAGCGTCATCTCGGCGACGGCGTCATCGAGGCCATCGTGGGCGAGGCGGTCGCGGCGGGGCGGCTGAGGCCGCGGCAGCGGCGCCGGCTGATGTCGTATCCGCTGGTCATCCGCCTGATGATCGCGATGGCCCTGATGCCGGACGGGTCGTACCGCGAGTCGCTGGCCCGCCTTGCGGGGCTGCTCGCGGACATCCCGTTCGCCCTGGAATGGCATGTTCCGACGGAGAAGGTGGTCACGGACTGGCGGGTCCTGGTGCCGGCGGACGTGATGGAGGACCTGTTCTGGCAGGCGGCCGGGCCGCTCATCTGCGATGATGAGCCGTCGGCGGTGCTGCTGGCCGGGATGATGGTGCTCGCCGCCGACGGGATGCTGGTGAACCTCGCGGACACGCCGGCGAACCGGGCCATGTTCGGCTCGACCGGGACCGGGGATGATTCCGCGCCGTTCCCGCAGCTGCGGGTCGTCGCCCTGGCCGCCCGCGCGGGGCGGGCCATGGCCGGCGCGATCCTGGGCAGCGGCCGGGCCGGGGAGCAGACCCTGCTGAAACGGCTCGCGCGCCGCCGCCCGGAACTGTTCGCCGGCCGCGTGACCTGCTTCGACAGGAATTTCCCCGGCCATGAGCTGATCACGGCGATCCTGGACGCAGGCGGGCACGTCGTCGCCCGGGTGAGCGCCACGGTCGCGCTGCCGCTGGGGCCCGGCGGCGGCTGGCTGCCCGACGGATCCCGCCTGACCTGGCTGAACGCCCCGTCCGGGAAGAAAGAAGACCGGCTGGCGGTCCGCGCCGCCGAGCACAACGCGGTCCTGGCCCGCGGCGGCGGGACGGAAGAGGTCTCGCAGACCTGCACCGTGATCACCACCCTTCTGGACCACGGGGCCGCGCCCGCGGACCAGGTACGGGACGCCTACCTGACCAGGTGGAGCGCATCGGAGACCACCTTCGGCGAGGACAAGGCGACCATCGCCGGCGCCGGGGACCGCACCTCCGGCCCGGTGCTGCGGTCCGGGTCCCCGCGGCTGGTCATCTCCGAAGCCTGGGACAGCACGATCGCCGGTGGCACGAAGGGAAACAGCATCGCTGCGGTCAGCCGCACCGCCTTGCCGGAGCGCGTCGCCAAGATGCCCAGCTCCTCGGTG
>JBKQSL010000133.1:0-13471 GCA_052143655.1 Streptosporangiaceae bacterium
CCCTGCGCACCAGGCCAGCGCGGGCAGCCGGCGGTTCCTGCCGCCCAGCAGGATGAGCACGGCGAACAGGTACACCTCGTTGATCGAGCGCAGGTCGGCGTGACCGGTCCAGATGTCGGCGGACAGGAACCCGAGCTCGATCCCGAATGCGAGGAACGCGACCTTCTCCCAGCCGGGCACTGCGGCGGCGCGCAGCCCGGCCAGCGCGGCCACAGCGAACGCGGCCAGCGTGGCCACCTCGGCGAGCCAGATGCAGGCCGCGCCGGTCGCGGGCCACAGCAGACTCAGGTTGAGCCGCAGCGCGGCCGCGAACTCGCTGAATGGCACGGCCCCGCCGGAGTTGCCGGCCAGCCCGGCCGCCAGGATGAACCGCCCGGTCGCTGCCCGCAGGACCAGCTGCCACCCGGCGAACGCGCAGGCGGGCAGCAGCCACGCCAGGTCCGCGGCGCCGGGCCGGGCGCGGCGCCGGACCACCGCCGTGACCCGGACCGCGGCGATGGCCAGCGGAGCGATCAGCACGGTCTCGCGGGTGAGCGCCCCGTAGCCGAGCGCGAGCCCGGCCAGGACGGGGTGGCCGCGGCGCCAGGCGAGCACGCCGCCGAGCAGGCAGGCAGCCGCGACCGGCTCGGTCAGGTCGCAGCCGACGCTGATGAAGAACCCGAAGTAGCCCGCCAGCAGCAGGCCGCACGGCGCGGGCCGGCCGCAGTCGCGGCTGAGCGTCCCGCCGAGCAGCCCGATGGCGCCGATCGCGAGCACGTTGACAGCGACCATCGCCACCGGCACCCAGGCGTGCTGGCCGGCCGAGGCAGCGAAGGCCAGCGCCGGATAGCCGATCCGCTCCAGCCGGAACGGCTCGTCCAGGGTGATCCCGAACGCCGACCGGCTCAGCTGCGCGGGGTCCAGTGCGAGCCGGTAGTAGAACTGCCCGTCATAGCCGTCACCGGGAAAGACGAACAGGCCGCGGGGCACCAGGCCGGGGCGGGAGTACGGCAGCGCGGCGCGGACGAACTTGGTGATGTTGCCGTCGGCCGCGAGCGCCAGCCGGGCGAGCGCGAAGCACAGCGCACCGCCGAGCGCGATCAGCCCGGAGGCCGCCGGGCTGATCGCCCGCAACCGCGGTGACGAGGCCAGGGACATAGAAATCGTCTATCGCCGCTAAAGAAATTTGGTCACTTGTCTCTATGGCCGTTCTGGCGCACACTGTCAGCACTGGTCACACCGGCAAGCCCCAGCCGGGCTTGCCGCGCGCGGGCTGAGCGGCGGCGGCAGCCACGGAGGGGGACACCGTCAGCGATGCGCACTGATGCGCCCGCCCGGGTCAAGCCGCCGGCGCAGCGAGCCGGGATCCTCGCCGCGGGCCACCGAGGCCAGCAGGCCGCGCAGCGCCGCAGCGCCGTGCTCCCAGCCGGCCGCGGCGCAGGCGGCGACGCCGGCCCGCGCCAGCCGGGCGGCCACCGGACCGCCGGCGAGCACGGTGCCCAGCGCTTTCGCCCACCCGGGGACGTCCAGCGGCGGGACCGGCATCGCGGCCTGGCCGGCCACCTCGGCCAGCACGGGAATGTCGCTGGCGACCACCGGCACGCCTGCGGCCATGGCCTCCAGCACTGGCAGCCCGTAACCCTCGGCCAGGGACGGGAACGCGAAGACCGACGCGGCCCGGTAGACCGCCGGCAGCAGCTCGTCGGTCACCTCCGGCACCAGCCGGACCCGGCCGGCCAGGCCCAGCTGGCTGACCAGCCGCGGCACCGGGTCGGCGAAGCTGGTGTCGACGCAGCCGACGATCACCAGCGACACGTCCGGCGGCAGCAGGGCCAGCGCCCGGACCAGCGTCTGCTGGTTCTTGTGCGGCCGGTGCGCGCCGACCGTGAGCACGAACCGGCCGGGCAGCCGGTAGCGCTCGCGCGCCGCGGCCACATCCGCCGCGCGCACGCCCGCGAACTGCCCGGCATCCACCCCGTTGGGCACCAGCGTCGGGACCGGTGCGCCGGGGTAGTGCTGGCGGATCTGCTCCAGGCTGGCCCGGGTCGGCGCGGTGACCGCGGCCGCCCGGCGCAGCACCGTCCTGGTGGCCAGCTTCAGCCCGGCCTGCCGGGGCCAGCCGCCGGCGTAGTGCACGTCGCTCTCGATGGTGCAGTCGTGGATGGTCACCACGATCGGGCACGGCCGGATGAACGGCGTGAACGTCGCGTAGGGCACGTACAGCACGCCGGCGCCCGCCGCCCGGATCAGCCGGGCCAGCTCCAGGCACCGGTGCACCGCGGCCAGCCCGATGTCAGTCTCGATGATCTCGGCGTGCGGCGGCAGCCCGGCCAGCGGGAACAGCTGGGGCCTGCGGGCGCGGACCAGCACCCGCAGCGCCAGGCCGTCGCCTTCCTGCGCCATGTGCCCGGCCAGCTTCATCACCGACCTGGCCAGGCCGTGCGCGCCGGGCAGCGCATTGACCCGCGCATCGATGAGAATCGAGCGATCACCACTGGCCATCTGTCCGCTCCGCTGTTCGTCCGGGGGCGTCCCGGGACCGGGCCCAGCCGGGCCCCCGGAGCGTACCAGGCAGCCATCCGTCCTGGCAGGGGACCTATTGTGCACGCTCCGATGATCGAAGCCCAAGGGCTCGCCAAGTCCTACGGCGCATCCCGCGCGCTGGCCGGGCTGGACCTGTCCGTCCCGGCCGGCACGATCATGTGCCTGCTCGGGCCGAACGGGGCAGGCAAGACGACCGCCGTGCGGGTGCTCACCACCTTGCTGCGGCCCGACGCCGGCTGGGCCCGGGTGGCCGGCCACGACGTGCTGCGGGCAGGCCCGGCCGTGCGGGCGCGCATCGGCCTGTCCGGCCAGTACGCCTCGCTGGATGAATGCCTGACCGGACAGGCCAACCTGATCATGATCGGCGAGCTGAGCCGGCTGCCGCGCCGCGAGGCCAGGCGGCGGGCCGCCGAGCTGCTGGCCCGGTTCGGCCTGGAGGAGGCGGCCCGCCGCCCGGTGCGGACCTACTCCGGCGGCATGCGCCGCCGCCTGGACCTGGCCGCCAGCCTGCTCGGGCGGCCGAGCGTGCTGTTCCTGGACGAGCCGACGACCGGCCTGGACCCGCGCAGCAGGCAGACTCTGTGGGACATCATCGGCGAGCTGGTCGCCGCGGGCACGACCGTGCTGCTCACCACCCAGTACCTGGAGGAGGCCGACCGGCTCGCCGACCGGATCTGCGTGATCGACGGCGGCCGGGTCACCGCCGAGGGCACCCCGGCGGACTTGAAGGCCAGGGTCGGCACCGCGCACATGCGGCTGACGTTCCCGGCCGGCGTACCGGCCGACCGGGCGGCCCTGGTGCTGGCCGGGCACGCTGCCGGGCCTGCCCGCCGGCTGTCGGCCAGCTGCCTGGAGATCCCGGTCACCCCGGCCCCCGGCCTGGTCACCGAGGTGGTCCGGGCGCTGGACGCGGCTGGCATCGGCGTGGACGACGTCACCGTGCGGCGGCCCTCCCTCGATGACGTGTTCCACGCGCTGACCCGCCGCGGCAGTGCTGGCCCCGCGGCCGCCGCCCCGGCCGGGGACCGGGCGGCGTGAGCGCCCTCGCTGAGCCGGGCGCGGCGCGCAGCCCGATACTGGCGGCCCGGCTGCGGTCGGCGCGCTGGGCTCTGTCCGACGTGCGGGTGCTGACCTGGCGCACGCTGGCCCGGATCATCACCACCCCGGAGCAGCTGCTGAACGTCACCGTGCAGCCGCTCATCTTCGTCCTGCTGTTCAGCTACGTGTTCAACGGCGCGATCACACTGCCGGGACATGGCAGCTACCGGGAGTACCTGATAGCCGGCATCTTCGCCGTCAACATGGGCGGCACCGCCCAGGGCGCGGCGATCGGGCTGGCGGTGGACCTGACCACCGGGCTGGTCGACCGGTTCCGGTCGCTGCCGATGTCGCGGGCCACCGTGCTGGCTGGCCGCACGCTCGCCGACCTGACGCTGACCGGCGTGGCAGCCCTGGTCACGGCCGCGGCCGGCCTGCTGGTGGGCTGGCGCGTGCACACCGGGCCGGGTGACGTCCTGCTCGCCGCCGGGCTGTGCGCGGCGTTCGCCTACGCGTGCGCGTGGGCCGGCGCATGCGTCGGGATGCTGGCGCGCGGACCGGAGTCCGCGCAGGCCATCGGGCTGACCGTGATCGTGCCGCTGTCGCTGACCTCCAACGCGTTCATCTCCACCGAGCACCTGACCCCGTGGCTGCGCGCGATCGCGAACTGGAACCCGGTGAGCGTCATCGCCGCTGCCTGCCGCCAGCTGCTGGGCAACCCGGACCCGGCCGCCGCGATCCCGTCCTGGCCGATGCAGCACCCGGAACTGGCCGCGGCGCTGTGGTCAGCTGCGCTGCTGGCGGTGTTCGCGCCGCTCGCGGTGTGGCTGTATGTCCGCCGGACCCGCCGATGAGCGGTGCCCGCGATGGCCAGCGGGGCAGCGCCGTTCTGCGCATCCTGCTGGTCACCGACCAGTACCCGCCGATGGTCGGCGGCGTGCCCAGTGTCACCCGCTCGCTGGCGCGCGGCCTGGCCGAGCGCGGGCATGCCGTGGCGGTGCTGGCGCCCAGCCCGGGCCGCCGCGGCATGCTCGCCGCCGAGGACCGGGTCAGCGTGCACTACCGGGGGTCGGTGCCGTGGCCCTGGTATGACGGCATGCGGCTGGGCTGCCTGCCGCCGCGGGCCGCCCGGCGGCTGATCGGCGCGTTCGGCCCGGATGTGCTGCACGTGCATTCCCCGGTGACGCTCGGCGTGACCGCCCGCGGCGGCGCCGGCCGGCTCGGCGTGCCCGTCGTGTACACCAACCACTACCTGCCGGCGAACGCGGCGCCCTCGATGCGGCGGCCGTCCCAGTTCGACGCGCTCTTCTACGCCTACCTTGTCGGCTTCGCCAACCGGTGCGCTCAGGTGACAGCGCCGTCGGCGACGGCGCTGGCACTGCTGCGCCGCCAGGGGCTGCGCGCGCCGTCGCGGGTCATGTCCAACGGCGTAGACCTGCGCCGGTTCTCGCCCGGCCCGGCGGACGAGCGGCTGCGGGCCCGGTACCGGCTGCCGCCGGGCCGGCCGCTGATCCTGTCGGTGGGCCGGCTGAGCCCGGAGAAGAACGTCGGCACGCTGCTGGACGCGGCAGCCCGGCTGCGCCATGACGCGCTGCTGGCTATCGCGGGCGCCGGCCCGGACCAGGCCGCGCTGCTGGCCAGGGCGGCGCGGCTGCAGCTGGGCGGCCGGGTGCGGTTCCTCGGCCACGTGCCCGGAGCGGACCTGCCCGGCCTGTACCGGCTGGCGGACGCGTTCGCGATCGCCTCGCAGGCCGAACTGCAGTCGCTGGCCACGATGGAGGCCATGGCCTGCGGGCTGCCGGTGGCCGCTGCGGACAGCCTGGCGCTCGGCGAGCTGGTCCTTCCCGGCCGTAACGGCTGGCTGGCCGCTCCAGGCCGGCCGGGCGAGCTGGCCGCCCGGCTGGACGCGCTGCTCGCCGACCCGGGCGCGCGGGCCCGGATGGGCGCGCAGAGCCTGGAGATCATCAGCCGTCACGAGCGCCGCCGGTGGCTGGCCGAATGGGAGTCGCTGTACGGCGCGCTGGCGGCGGGCCGGGGGGAGCGTCCGCGATGATTCCCGTGCCCGTTCCGGTCCTGTTCCTGATCGGCGACACCGGCGGCGGCCACCGCAGCGCCGCCGAGGCCGTCAGCGAGGCGCTATCCGCCGCGTGGCCGGGCCGCTTCCGCCCGGTCCTGGTGGACCCGCTGCGCGGCCCGGCCGCGCCGCGCCGGCTGCGCTGGCTGATCGGCCTGTACGGGCCTGCGATCCGGATCACTCCCTGGCTGTGGGGATGGCTGTGGCATGGCTGGGCTTCTCCGCAGGCGATTGACTGGGCGCGTCGCAGCGTGCTGGCCCCGGCCTACCGCGGCGTCGCGGACGCGGTCGGCGCCGGCGTGCCCGCGCTGATCGTCGCCTTCCATCCGATGGCGGTGGGGGCGGCGGTGCGCGCACGTGACCGCGGCGCCCCCGGCGTGCCGGTGGTCACGGTCATCACCGACCTGGTCACCGCGCACCTGTCCTGGCGCGACGCCGCGGTCGACCATGTGGTGGTGCCGTCCGCGGCGATCGCCCGCTGCTGCGCGCAGGGCGGCATCCCGCGCGGCCGGTGCAGCCAGATCGGGCTGCCGGTCGCCGCCGAGTTCGCCGCGGCACCGCCGTCCCCGGCCGGGCGGCGGGCGCTGCGGCGCCGGCTCGGCCTGCCCCGGGACCGGTTCCTGGTCGTACTGACTGGCGGGGCGGAAGGGTCCGGCGGCCTGTACCGCCGCGCCGCCGCGCTGCTGGAGCATTCCGGCGACGTGCAGGTGGCGGTGATCTGCGGCCGCAACCGGATCCTGGCCCGGCGGCTGGCCCGCCGGGCCAGGCGGGAAGGCGGCCGGCTGACCGTCTGCGGCTTCGTCGGCAACATGGCTGACTGGATGCGCTGCGCCGACGTGGTCGTGGGCAAGGCCGGCCCGGGCACGATCGCCGAGGCGGCCTGCTGCGCTGCGCCGCTGATCCTGACCTCCTGCCTGCCAGGCCAGGAGGAGGGCAACGCCGAGTTCGTGGTCAGCGCCGGCGCCGGCAGCTACGCCCCCCGCCTGCGTGACCTGGTGGCCGAGGTGGCGCGGCTGCGGGCGGACCCGGGTGCGCTGGCCGCGATGCGGGCCGCGGCCGCTGGCCTGAGCCGGCCCGGCGCGGCGGCGGAGATCGCCGGCCTGCTGGCCGGGCTGGCCCGCCATCCCGCGGTCGCTGCGGCCGCAGGCCGAGGCCGGCCGGACGATCCGGATGACAACCCCGAGGTGGCGGCGGCCGCGTTCTCGGTCTAAGCCGGCCATCAGCTCAGCGGAACGGGTAGCCGCGGCCGGCCGGCCCGACGGCGAACGCCCGCAGCACGTTAGACGTGGCGGTCTCGATGACCGCTCGCGCATGAGCGTCCGGAGCCGGCCCGCGGCCCGCGCAGATCCCGCCGGGCAGTGCACAGGTCCAGTTCTGCGTCCCCGCGTCGAACACCCCCGCGCCGCTGTGCGCGACGTAGTAGGTCACGCTGCTGCGGCGGACCGGCCCGCCGCAGGGCACCGGCGAGCTGGCGAGCACCTGCAGCCGGGCTGGCCGCCGCCCGCCCGGGACCGCACCGCCCGGGACCGCACCGCCCGGGGGCGCACCGCCCGGGGGCGCCCAGTCGACGGCCGGCCCGACGAGGCCGGGCAGCGACTGGCCCAGCCGCGCGCCGGTGGCGGCCCACAGCCAGCTGCCCGGGTCGGTGATGACCAGCGGCTGGTTCTGGCGCAGCGTGCAGCCGTAGGACTGGCCGGTGAGCAGCCGCTGTGCCGCGGCGTCCGGACCGGGCCCGGTCACCGCGCTCCGGTCCGGGCCGAGCGGCGACGGCTCCAGCGCGATCGTGCGCGAGGCTGCGCCGGCCCCCAGGAAGGCCAGGTTGGTGCCGCGATTGCGGGCCCGGGTCACCGCGGCGCGCATGGCCGGCGACCAGTACTGGTCGGACGCCTCGCTCACCACCGCCCGCGCCCCGGCCAGCACGCCCCGGTAGCGCTGCAGGTCGATGCTGGTGAGGTAGGCCAGCGGCATGTTCAGCTGCGCCGCCAGCGTGACGACGGGCAGCTCATCCTGCAGGTACGGCCCGGCGCCGTCGCCGCTGGCCAGCGGCCGGTCGAAGCTGAACTGGCGCGCCTGGGCCGGCCCGCCGGGGCTGCTGACGCCGCCGCCCCAGTCATTGCCGGCCTGGTAGGACGTCACCGGCTGCAGCAGCACAATCCGGCCGGTCACCGAGGGGGAGCGGATCACGATCGGCACGTAGCTCTGCACGCCGCTGGCGGCATCCAGCCGCAGCAGGTAGGAGCCGGGCGGCCAGCCGCCGGTGCGCACGGTGAGGCTGGGCTGCCACGATGCCGCCGTCGCCCCGGGCTGCCCGGCCCGCGGGGCCGGCTGCGAGTGCCCGGCGACGGCGGGCGAGGTCCAGACCAGCGACGCCTGCGCGCCGTGATACCAGCCCATCCGCAGCGCCAGCACCCGGAAGCTGCCCGCGGTCGTGGAGACGAACAGCCGGAACGAGCCGCCCGGCAGCACGTCGGTCCGGTCGGCGAAGCCCGCCAGCTGGCCGGGCCTGGCCGGCCGGGTGATCCGCCAGTGCCAGTACGGCGGCAGCC
This sequence comes from Streptosporangiaceae bacterium, assembly GCA_052143655.1. Taxonomy (GTDB): domain Bacteria; phylum Actinomycetota; class Actinomycetes; order Streptosporangiales; family Streptosporangiaceae; genus CAVSUR01. The sequence goes on from JBKQSL010000133.1 coordinate 8,182, forward strand.
GGTCCGGCTGGGCCAGCTGCTGCGCGGACACCGCGGTCAGCGGTGCCGCGGTGCTGCCCTGGCTGGCGCCGCCCTGCCCGTTGCGGGCCTGGGCTGAGCCGCCGGAGCACGCCGTGAGCGAGGCGGCCAGCAGCACCGCCGCGATCACCCCAGCCGCGCGCCAGCGGCCCGGCGGCGGCCCGCAAAACGGGCGTTTGTCAGGCATAACTACCATCCGTAGTTGCATCGTTACGCGTCTCAACATACGCCGGGACCGCGCCGACGCGCGGGCGCACGGGGCAAGCCGGCCTCTCGCCGCAGACGGCCGCGCCCCGGGTGACCGACGCGGCGCTCGATGCCCGCGCGTGCCGAGGCCGCCGCGCGCGGGCAGCAGAACATCGAGTTCGTGGTCGCCCGGCTGGGCGCACGCCGCCGGATACGCCGAGGTCACCGCCAGCGCCAGCACGTGGTGCTTCGCCACCCCGGCCGACCGCGGCTGGTGGGGCGGCATGTGGGCGGATCGCATCCTGCAGTCCGACCTCGCCCGGCAGCTCCAGCGTGACGGGCTGGCCAGCCAGCGGCGGCTCGAGGAGATCTCCGTGGCCTGGCGCTCCTGGGCCGCCGACAGCGACGGCTGGCTGGCCATCGTGCACGGCGAGATCCTGCACACGGCCTGAGCGCCGGTCGCCCCCGCGAGCCGCTACAGCACGACGAAGCGGTAGTGGTGCGCGCGGAAGAACCGGATGATCGTCGGCAGCGCCTTGGCGGTGGCCGGGTTTCCGGTCGGCTGGTTGTGCATCAGCACGACCGGGTTGCGCAGCGCGCCGCCTTCCTCCTCGGCGAGCCGGATGATCCGGTGCACCCAGTAGGAGGAGCCCGAGCCGTCGGCCATCCAGTCCTGGGTGTCGACCGACCACATCCACACCGCCAGGCGGCGGTGCCGGGCCAGGCTCAGGGTCGTCGAGTTGTAGTCGCCGTACGGCGGCCGGAACACGCACGGCACGAACCCGGTGAGAGATTTCTGCTCGATGCTCGTGCGATACAGCTCGGCTGCCTGCTCCCGGCGGGTCAGCAGCGCCATGTCCGGGTGGTCCCAGGTGTGGTTGCCGATGGCGAAGCCGTCCCGGCCCTCCTCGCGGACCAGGCTGGGGCGGGCAGCCTCGTTCTCGCCGATGTTGAAGAACGTGGCCGGGACGCGCTGCCTGCGCAAGATCGCCAGGATCCGCGACGTCGTCCGGCCGGGCCCGTCGTCGAAGGTGAGCGCCACGGTCTTGGCACGGCCCGGCGCGTAGTACTGCGGCCCGTAGGGCGGCCGCGGGCAGTGCGAGACCGCGAGTGGCCCGCGATAGGCGGGCGGCCGGGCGATCCGGCCGTCCGGCAGCCGCGCTGGCGGCCCGGCCGGCCCTTCGGTGAGCCGCCCGGTCCCCGGCGGCTGGGCGGCTGGCGACCCGCCTGCGGCCTGATGCCTGCTGGCGGCCGCCGCGGGAACTGCGGCTCCCATCATGAGGATCACCGCGCAGGCAAGTGCTGCCTGGCCGATTCGAGTGGCATGCATCGAAACCCCCTTAGTCCCCTGGCCCGAGAGCGCCGTGCGCTCAGTGCCAGCCCGCGCCTGGCCAGCCCGCGCCTGCGCGCGCCGCGCCGTGGGCGGCTGGCCGTCAGCGGCGGTCAGTGCTCCCGCGGGTCGGCGTGTGCCTTGTGCCGCACGCCGACGTGAATGCTCGACTCGGGCGTGATGACCGCGTCGTAGTCGCCGGCCAGCCAGTGTACGACGTACTGCGGTGCTGCGGCCGCGCCGCGCAAGCTCACGACGGTACCGACCCGCGGGGCCTGGCTGATCTCCGTGCCCTCGACGATGATCTCGTCGCCGACCTCTGCGCCCATGGTCAGCCGCCACTTCCTGCACCCAGCGAGCCGCAGTCCCGATGCGAGCTGCAGCCCCCTAGATACGACTGTCGCCGTGCGGGTGCTGCCCGCTCAGGGACCACCGGCCCGTGCAGGGGAGGCCTTTGTCCTTTTGCTGCCCGGGCGAGAAGAATTCCTGGCCGTTCCGGCAGCCTGCCCGGCCAGGAGAACAGCCCCCAGACGCGCTTGCGGGCGGCGCCATGATCCGGTGTGGATGATGATCGCCGCCCGCAAGCGGTTCACTGCTGTGCGCGAGTGCGGCCGCCGTCAGCCGCTTGCCGCGTCAGGCCGCCTCTCAGCAGCCGTCAACTCAGCAGCTGTGATGCTCAGCAGCCGTCGTACGGGGCCCAGGGCGAGCTGCCGCTGGCGGCGTACGCCGTCTGGAACACCTGGTTCTGCTCGGCCGCCGAGGCGCCGCCGAAGTCCGCCGGGTTCCCGCCGTTGGCCACCCAGGTGGAGTAGCTGAACTGGTACAGGCCGTAGTGGCCGGTCGAGTTCATCACCTGGGGGTTGCCGCCGCTCTCGGCGTTGATGACGCACTGCTGGAACGAGCCGGGCGCGCCGGACGACACGGTTGCCGTGGCGGTGGCCTGCACCGGTGCCGCAGTGACGGCGGCGGGGGTTGCCGGGGCCTGCGGCTGCTGCACGTCCGCGGTCGCCTGGACCGGGGCGGCAACAGCGGCAACAGGAGCCGGGTGGTAGCGCGACGCCAGCCGAACGGCGGCGGCGGCGGAAGGCACCCGCAGGCGCTGCCCGATTCGCAGCACATTCGGGTTTGCGCCGATGGCCTTCCGGTTAGCCTCGTAGAGTCCCGGCCACTTGATGTGGTACCGGGAGGCAAGGCCGCTGAGGGTTTCGCCGGCATGCACGGTGACGTGCACGGGGGGTTTGGCGGCTGCTGCGCGGTGCTCGACCGCGGTAAGCATGGCGGCCAAATGCATGGACCGTCCTCTCCTGATCGAGGGCACGATCCGCTACCTGCGCGGTGCAGCCGGGGTTAGGGGTCTGCCATCCTGCCCTCATCTCGTGGGGTTCCGGTGGAACATATCGATGCGTGCACGTAACGACAAATTCATCCCCCGTTGAGGCAGACGTCCTGAAGATCCTTTCTTCCCCCCGACCCCCCGTGTTCTCGCAGGTCAGCACGTGAGAGCTGGATTCGGCCAGGCGTGCCGGAAAAAATGTTGGCCGCTTCGTTGACTGTCAAGAAAATTGATCATGAGGTCGGCGCAGCGTAACGTTCCCTCATGACCGTCCCGGTAGCGCCCGCCGATGTCGCGACCCCGGCCCTGCTGCGGGCAGCGCGGCGCACCTACGTGCGCGCCGTGAACGCCCGGCTGGCCCAGATCGGATATACTGACCTGCCGCGCAACGGCCCGTTCATCCTCGGCGGGATGGCCACGCCCGGCGGCTCGGCCACCGACGTCATCGACGCCCTGGGCGTCAGCAGGCAGGCGGCCAGCCAGCTGATCGATACCCTGGTCAGCCGCGGCTACCTGCACCGGGACACCGACCAGGCCGACCGCCGCCGGATGGTGCTCCGGCTCACCGAGCGCGGCCGGGCCGCGGGCATGGCGGTCCGCGCGGGCGTCGCCGACATCGACGGCACCCTCGCCCGGGTGATCACGCCGGCTGAGATGGCAGGACTGCGGGCCGGGCTGATCGCGCTGGCCGGGATTAGGGCTCGCAAGAGGTAGCTCCCGGAAGGCTGCGCCGCCTGCAACGGTCCAGGGCGTGCGTCTAGGGCGTGCGTCTAGCTATAGCTATAGCTAGCGGTCGACCCCGGCGTCATAGTCGGATATGAGCGCAACACCGCCACGAATACCATGCTGCGCAAGCACGGCATCGAGGTCAGCACCGTGCCCGGCGAGGAACTCGGCCGGGGTCGCGGCGGCCCGCGCTGCATGACTTGCCCGATCGAGCGGGACCCGGCGTGAGAGGAGCAGTAATGAACTTGTACGGGCGCAGCCTGCTGAAGGAAGCTGACCTGACCCGCGAGGAGTTCCTCTACCTGATCGACCTGGCTGCCCAGGTGCGGGACGAGAAGCGGCGCGGGGTACGCCCGCAGCGGCTGGCCGGCCGCAGCATCGCGCTGATCTTCGAGAAGACCTCGACCAGGACCCGGTGCGCGTTCGAGGTCGCCGCGCACGACGAGGGTGCTCACGTGACCTTCCTCGGCCCCGGCGACTCCCAGCTCGGGCACAAGGAGAGCGTCAAGGACACCGCCCGGGTCCTCGGCCGGATGTATGACGGGATCGAGTTCCGCGGCTTCTCCCAGGAGGCGGTCGAGACGCTTGCCGCGTACTCCGGCGTGCCGGTGTGGAACGGGCTGACCGATCAGTGGCACCCGACGCAGATGCTCGCTGACATCCTCGCGATGCGCGACCACGCGGCCAAGCCGCTGCCCGAGGTGACGTACTGCTACCTCGGCGACAGCCGGAACAACACGGCCAACTCGCTGCTGGTCACCGGCGCGCTGCTGGGCATGGACGTGCGGATCTGCGCCCCGGCGCAGTTGCGGCCCGCCACCGGGGTGCAGGACACCGCCGCCGGCCTGGCGGCCCGCTCGGGCGCCCGCACCCTGGTGACCGACGACCTGGCCGCGGCCGTGCGCGGCGCGGACTTCGTGTACACCGACGTCTGGCTGTCGATGGGCGAGCCGCCGGAGGAGTGGGACAAGCGCATCGACCTGCTGCTGCCCTACCAGGTCAACGCCGAGGTGCTCGCGGCCACCGGGAACCCGGAGGTGAAGTTCCTGCACTGCCTGCCCGCGATGCACAACCGCGAGACGAAGGTCGGCGAGCAGATCTACGACAAGCGCGGCCTGGCGGCGCTGGAGGTCACCGAGGAGGTCTTCGAGTCGCCCGCCTCGATCGTCTTCGACCAGGCCGAGAACCGCATGCACACGATCAAGGCAGCGATGGTCGCCACGGTCCCGCCGCTGGGGTCCTGACGTCTTCGCGGGCCTGACGGGTTCGTGCGCTGCCCGGATTCCGGCGGCCCGGGTAAACAATCCGTCCATGGGGGCAGACAGCAGTATGCAGTGGCGGCCGATCGAGCCCGCTGACACCGCGGCCTGGTGCCGGCTCCTGGCCGCGATCGAGGCTGCCGACCGCAGGAACCTGCATTTCGCCGAGCCGGACGTGGCCGCGCTGTTCAGCGAGCCGGGCACTGACTTCGCCCGCGGCTCGGCCGCCGTCTGCGCCGGCTCGCAGATGATCGGCTATGCGTTCCTCACCGCGGATACGACCGCCGAGCCGGTGCACACGATGCGGCACGAGGGCGGCGTGCACCCCGACTACCGGGATCGCGGGCTCGGCGGGCGGCTGCTGGACTGGGGGCAGCAGGCGGCCGTCCCGCTGCACGAGGAACTGTTCCCTGGCCAGGCGCTGGCGCTGGGCAGCGG